>CAYRQB010000080.1:3291-20058 GCA_964426025.1 uncultured Heliomicrobium sp. | reverse complement strand
GTGATTGCGCGAATAATCAATCTGCGCCTGAACCGGTCGCCCAATCTTTCCTTCCTTGATCAGCCGTTGAGCGGTTTCGTACGAATCGTCGGACATCCCCTGCACGCCGACCTGCATTTTGACTTTGGTCTCTTCAATCTTTTTGACGACTTTTTTCGCTTCGTCAATTGACCAGGTCATGGGCTTTTCGCAGTAAATGTGTTTGCCGGCGTCAGCGGCGTCCAAAGTCATTTTGGCGTGCCAATGTTCCGGCGTGACGATGGCGACGTAATCAATTTCTTTTTGAGCCAGTAGTTCGCGGTAATCTTTGATTGCCTTTGCGCCCGTTTTGGCCGCGGCTTGATCCAGACGTTTTTGGTAAACGTCGCAGACGGCGACGATTTCCACGTTGTCCGAATCTTTCATGCCGAGCAGCGAGGGAATGTGAGCGCCTTGGGCCAGGCCTCCGCAACCGATGATGCCGACTCGCAAGCGATTGTTCGCGCCCAGAACTCTGCTGGCGCTGGCGGCGGTGACAACGACCGAAGCCGCTGTCGCTGACACAAAATTCCGGCGGGAAATTTGATTATCTTTGTTCATAGTTTTCCGTTATGAGATGGTTGGTGTGATTTGCGCCTCAGATTGATGGAGACAAATTTGAAATAACGCAGAGCATGACTGTTTTCAACGTGAAACCGTTTCAGTTTTTTCAGGTTCAACGTTAAAGCACGTCAGAAATGGCTTCGCAGATATAACCAATGTTCTTGTCGTTCATCGCGGCCAGACAAACGCGTCCGCTGCCGACAATGTACAGGCTGTATTTTTCGCGCAACGTTTTGACGGCTTCGGGCGACAGGCCGGAATAGGAAAACATTCCGCGCTGGTTTTTGATGAAGCTGAAATCCATCTCGACGCCCTTTTCGCGAAGCATCTCGACGAATTTGCCGCGCATTTGCCAGATGCGTTCGCGCATTTCGGTCAGTTCGATTTCCCATTGCTGGCGCAATTCGGGATCGGACAAAACCATCGCCACGATTTGAGCGCCGTGCGACGGCGGGCTGGAATAGTTGGTGCGAATGACGCGTTTGACCTGGCTCAGCACGCGCTTGGATTCTTCGGCGCTGGCGGTAAGTACGGTCAAAGCCCCGACGCGTTCGCGGTAAAGCGCAAATGATTTCGAGAACGAACTGGCAATCAGGCATTGAATGCCCGCTTCGGCAAAAGTCCGAATGGCGAAAGCGTCGGCGTCCAATCCTTCGCCGAATCCCTGATAAGCGAAATCCAGAAAGGGAATCAGATCGGCTTGTTTGACAACGTCAACAACCAGCCGCCATTGGTCTTCGTTCAAATCAACGCCGGTCGGGTTGTGACAGCAGGCGTGCAGCACGACTATGCTGCGCGCAGGCAAAGCTTTCAGCGTTTCCAGCATTCCATTGAAATCCAGGCCGTGAGTTTCAGCGTCATAATAAGGATAGCTGTTGACCTTGAATCCGGCGGCTTCAAACAGCATCTGGTGATTTTCCCAGCTTGGCTTGCTGATCCACAATTCGGAAGAAGGGAAAAAGCGGCGAAGAAAATCCGCGCCGATTTTCAAACTGCCGGTTCCGCCGACGCCCTGAACTGTGACTGCTCTGCCTTCGGCCAGAACCTGCGAGTCCGCGCCGAAAAGCAGCTTCTGCACCTCTTTCAAATAAGCCGGAACGCCGTCAATGCCGAAATAGCTTTTGGTCGCTTCCTGATCGTACCAGCGCTTTTCGGCTTCGCGTACGACTTTCAGGACAGGCACTTTGCCGTTTGCGTCCTGATAAACGCCGACCCCAAGATTGACTTTTGCCGGATTGGCGTCGTTGTTGAACGCCTCGGTCAGTCCGATGATCGGGTCGGGCGGAGCCTGTTCCAGATGTGCGAATGGAGAATTTTGCATTTCGCTTTGAGTAATCCTTTTCTGAAAATAATGTCATTGAATTGTGAGGCGAGATTATGGCCGCAAGCAGTTTGCGATTCAAACAAAGCGCGACTCGCGCCATCAAAATAGTTTATTTGCCCATTGACGGAGAGGAATTTATACTTCGATTTCAATGAAATTCAGGCGAAGCTCAGCAGCGCGCGCAGACACTGAAAGAATTCACTGAAAGAATTCACTGAAAGAATTCACTGAAAGAATTCACTGAAAGAATTCATGGATGCGACATCGCGCGCTGTCACTCAACGATATATCGAATGCTTGAGGTTACTTTCTAGAATGCCTTTCTCTTTCACTACTGCCGGCGAATCCCACGGGCGGGCGCTGGTTGCCACCATCGAAGGACTGCCCGCCGGTTTGCCGATTGATCAGGATTTCATCAACCACGAGCTTTGGCGGCGGCAGCAGGGTTACGGGCGCGGCGGTCGAATGAAGATTGAAACCGACACGGTTCAAATCCTGACCGGTGTCCGTCACGGAGAAACGCTCGGTTCTCCGGTGGCGATCATGGTTGAAAACCGTGATTTCAAAAACTGGCTGGACGTGATGGCCGCCGAAAAACCCGATCAACCGCTTGAGCGCGACCGCAAGGTGATTCGTCCTCGTCCGGGTCACGCCGATCTGGTCGGAGGATTGAAATACGACCGGCGAGATTTGCGCGACATTCTGGAACGCGCCAGCGCGCGCGAAACCACTATGCGAGTGGCCGTCGGAGCTTTCGCCAGATTGTTGCTCTCGCAGTTCGGCATTGAATTGGCCAGCCACGTCATTCAACTGGGCGAGATTTCGATTGAAAACCGCGAAGCCGGTTGGGAGCAGATCAAGGCGGTTTATGACGACGTAATGCTCAGATGCGTGGACAAACAGGCCGAACAGCAAATGATCGCTCGGATTGACAAGGCCGGAACCGAAGAAGGCGACACGCTCGGCGGAATTTATGAAATCGTCGCCAAAGGCTGTCCGCCCGGTTTGGGTTCGCATAACAGTTGGCAAACGAAGTTGGACGGACAACTGGCTCAGGCGGTGATGTCAATTCACGCCACCAAAGCGGTCGAACTCGGCGAAGGCGTGGCGAACGCGGCGATGCCAGGTTCTCAGGTTCATGACGAGATAGGCTACAATTCCGATGAAAAGACGTTTTTCCGAACGTCGAATCGCGCTGGGGGATTGGAAGGCGGAATGACCAACGGCGAAGAGCTTCGCGTCAGAGGTTATCTGAAACCGATTGCGACGCTCAGAAAACGGCTTCGCAGCGTTCACATCGAAACCAAGGAAGTGATGGAAGCCGATTTCGAACGTTCGGATGTGACGGCTGTTCCGGCTGCGGGAGTCATCGGCGAAGCGATGGTCGCAATCGTGCTGGCCAACGCCATGCGCGAAAAATTCGGCGGCGATTCGCTCAGAGAAATGAAACGAAATTACGAAAGTTATTGCCAACAGGTGAAGGAGTACTGAAAGACGAGATGAAACTGGAAATAGTCAAATACGGCGATCCGATACTGCAAAAAGAAGGCGAGGAAGTCACAAACATAGATGGTCAGATGGCTGAATTCATCAACAATATGTTCGAGACGATGTACGAAGCCAAAGGCGTTGGACTGGCCGCGCCGCAAGTAGCGCTGTCAAAGAAGCTGTTTGTCATGGATGTCAGCAACGGCAAAGAATCGAAAGACCGAATCGTTTGCATCAACCCCAAGATTGTTGACAGCAAAGGGACGATTATCAGCGAGGAAGGTTGTCTGAGCTTTCCAGGCATTTACTTTGAAGTCGAACGACCGGAAATTGTCACCGTCCAGGCAGTTGATTTGAACGGCAAAGAATTTACATTCGAAGCGTCAGGTTATTCGGCCAGATGTGTGCTGCACGAAAATGACCACATCAATGGCCGTGTTTTCATCGAATATCTCAGCCCGCTCAAACGTGAACTTATTAAAAAGAAGATCAAAAAGAGAATCAAACTCGGAGATTGGGAATAATTCGACGGTAAGCATTGTCATTAAAGAGATTAAGCGCGGAAGGCAATTTTGCTTTTCGCGCTTTTCTCATTGTGAAGCCAATTTTCTGTGTTTTACTGGTTGGTCGGCGTGTTTCATACTTGACACTGAAAGAGGATGGGATTAAAGTGCGGATGGTATCAAGCAATAGGGAGGGTTGAACCATGTCATTCAACAAAATCACTATAGTTGGTTATCTGGGACGCGATCCTGAACTTCGCTACACGCCGCAGGGAACGGCAGTTTGCAAAATGTCTGTTGCAACCACTGAGCGCCGTCGAGCGGCCAACGGTGAAAACGATGAGCATACGACCTGGTTTCGCGTCACCGTCTGGGGACGACAGGCGGAATTAGCCAACGAATATCTGGGCAAAGGCAGACAGGTATACGTGGAAGGGCGCTTGCGGCTGGAAGAATACACCGACCGCGATGGCAATCCGCGAATCAGTCCGGAAGTCACCGCCACCGACCTTCAGTTTCTGGGTCATCGCAATGAATCCGTCGCGCATCAGGTAGACAGTTTTGAGCGGAAGATCGAAAACGAAATTGCCGAGTCAAAAGAGACTGACGAGGCAGTTGCCAAAATTGATCAGAAGGTTACGAAATCAAAGCGATCCGCCAGCAGACCGCTTGTCAGCATAGAGGAAGACGAAATTCCTTTTTAGCCGCTTTGATTGCTTCATCCGTGCGGAGAAAAGAGGTGAGAAATGCAGATCGCCTGTAAAAGATATGGTTGCCAGAAAGCCGTTGAGGTTTGTTATTGGGCATGCAAATACCGCCGGGATTGCAAGGATTGGCATGGCGCATTGGCTGGCGAACCGGGCATTGAAGCCGTCAGGGATCAGTTGCAAGCGGCGGCGAAGAAATCCGGTCGCGCTTTCGATCCGCAAACGATGATTTTGACCTCTCGCGCGAAAAAGAATCGTGCGGCGATCGTTTCCAAATCGCACTCCGCTCACTTAAAATCCGGCGGCTTTTCAATGGCACGCGGCGAAGAGTTCGAAGTTCAAAGCGAGCCGTCAACACATAAAACCATCAAAAACAATTTTGGAGAGGTCACACAAATAATGACTGAATCAAATTTCGACAGCCCGATCAAAGAAAAAGAAAATGTAGCGACAAGCGAATCTGTGGCGGAAGCCCCAAGTAAACCGACAGCAGCGGCCAAGGCGAAACCGAAATCTGTCGCCAAGCCGAAACCTGTCAGCCAGAGCAACGGCCCGGTTTATTTGCTGTTGTATGCGAATGGCAAATACAAGGAATTGCGCGAATCGGAATTGAACACAGAAGCGGCTGACGTTCTGAAGGATCAATCATTGCGGCTGGTCAAAGGACATCACCTGATTCCACAGATCAGTTTCAAAACCGCAGACGAATAACCTACGAGGCAACACCACTACCATCCTCAAATTGAAAGCCCCAAGGCATTGTTGTAAGCCTTGGGGCGTTTTTTGTTTGAGCGGAATGGAAATGACTAAGCCGATCTGGTTCAATTGCCAGCGTATTTCAAAACGTATCCTTCTGTGCCTGAAACCCACACGTCTTTTTTCACGACCGACAAACCAAAAAGATGAGCGCGGGTTCCGCTTTCCTGATCAACCCAGCTTTTGCCTGCGTCGCTTGTTCTCAATATGGTTCCGTTCCAACCGACGATCCAGCCCTGATTGTTGTTGGCGAAGGCAATGTTGACCAGAGTTTCATTGGTGTCCACGGCAACGCGTTCCCAATTTTCTCCGGCATTGGTTGTGCGAAGGATGATGCCGTTTTCTCCAACCAGTAAGGCGGTGTCCTTGCCGCGAGTATCTATGTGATAAAGATGCCCGCTGACGCTGCTGTTTTGCCGTTCCCAGGTCCTGCCACCGTCGTTGGTGAAAAGTATGATTCCTTTATCGCCAACGACCCATCCCCGGTTTTCGTTGACGAAGCGCAAATGAACAAGTTCTTCGGTTGTGCCGCTGTTTTGAACAAACCAACTCAACCCGCCGTCATTCGTGGTTAATATCCTGCCTTGAGTTCCAACCACCCATCCGCGTTTCTTGCTTGCGAAAGAAACGCTGTAAAAATCCGGCGATTCACTTTTGTCTCTTCCCGGAGCGAGACTTAATTGATAAACAAGCTCCCAATTGTCCCCGCCGTTTTGGGTGCGGAAAATCCTGGCTCCGCTGGTGATCAACCAGCCTTCTTCGCGGTTGCGGAAGAAAATGTCATTGATGTTGGCGTTGACTCTGGCGTCTTGCGCGAACCAGTTTTGGCCGCCATCCTGTGTGGCGTGAATGATGCCTCTGTCGCCGACTATCCAGCCAAAGCGGGAATCCAGAAAGAAAACCACATTCAGGTCTCTTTTGGATTGATCCTGAAAAGCAATCGTCCATTGAGCGTGGGCGGAAATCGCCGTTGCTAAAAATAAAATCAGCCCAAGCAGGGCTTGTTTACAGCAGTTCATTTGTCCTCCTCCTCTACATTTTCGGGGGTAATTATCGCTGAAGATTGAATGATGGCTGGCCGCCGCCTGAAGCGCGCAAACTAAAGTTAGGCACACGGAGTTTGAAATCCACAACATTGCTTCGACTGCCAAATGCAATCGTTCGCCCCAACAATTCAACCGATTCTTCCAGCGCGCGATCGCGTTTGGCGATCAAATCGTTTATTCGTATGTCGAATAGCTGATCGGGTTTGACGCCTATGCCTTCAATGCGACGCCCGTACGCCGAGCGATAGTCTGTATCGCTGATGTTCAATTTGCCGCCGTCCGGCAATTTCAGTGTGCGACTGACGCCAAGCAAACAGCCGCAGGTTGTCGGGTTCGTTCCGATGACCAATCCGCGATTTCGTTCCTGCATGGCGGAAGCAAAAATCTCTGCTCCGCTGGCCGAACGCGAACTGACCAAAACTATCAGCGGTTCGCGATAAACACTGCGAAGCCGTTGAGTGCGGCGGCGCGTCGAACGTCCAAAACGCGTGATGAACTCTCCCAGATCGGTTTCTTCGGCGAAAAAGTAGCTGGCGATTTGAGTGACGGTCGTGACGAAACCGCCGCCGTTGTGACGCAAATCCAAAATCAAACCGCGCGTTCCCTGCATTTGCTGCATGGCCGATTCAAAATCCTTTTCGATTTCAGGACCGAAACCGCTCAATTCGATGTAGCCAATCTGGTATGGAAGCCGACGAGCGACGACTCTGCGCTGAAACTCAGTGTATCGGCGGGTCATCTCGATGGTTTTTTCGTTTCCTGCATCATCAAAAAAAGTTGCGGAGACTATGCTGTCGCGCGGGCCGTGAAATAGCCTGTCATAGCTTTGTAATTCCAAGGCGGTCGAAGTGGAACTGTCGCCAATTTCCGCCCGTATGCGCTGCAATGCTTTGTCAGTCGGTTCGGCGTTGATTTGTTTGAGAATGAAACCGGCTTGAACGCCATGCTGAGCCGCTTCGGAATTCGGTTCAACCCACGTCACCACCGGTTTGCCTTCAATTCGACGAACGACGATTCCCACGGACAAACCAGTCGGACGATAACGGTCGAAGCCTTCCTCAGGAGAATAAATCCTGGTATGCGCGTCGCCCAGCTTGCCGATCATCTGTCGCAACACGCGATAAAGCTCGCTGTTGGTAGTCGCAGATTCGGCCTGCGGACGAAATGCGTCTCGCTGTTCGCGCCAGTTTATTCCACGAAAGTTTTTGTCGTAGTAGTTGTCGTAGATTAATCGCCAAACCTGTTCGAATACCCTCACTCTTTCTTCTCGCGGCAAAGAGGCCGACGTTTGTTGTGTGTTCGCAACTTGCGGCGAGAAAACCAGAAACAAGGCAAAGGACAGGCAGAAAAGCCGTAATGCAAGAAATGACTTACCCATCATGACAAAAGCAAAGTTTAGTTGGTTTATAACTTGGGACGTTGTCCGGGAATTTGCGTCGGGACTTTTTGATGTCACGCAAGCTGCGTTTGAGGCGTTCAATCTCTTCCTGTCTTTCAGCCTGCGAAAGGGGTCGGCGGAAATTATACCTGACCAGCCCTTTAAGTGTTAGCTTCTTTCCGTCTAGTTCGGCAGGTTTGAATCGTAATTTTTTGACCGTGGCAATTGCGGATTCATCCAGTCCAAAGCCGGCCCATCTCATAACTTCAACTTCGCCGACCGTTCCGTCTTCGCGAAAAACGGCTTCAAGTTCCACAGTAGCAGTGACGTTGGCCAGATCGGCCTGTTCGGTGTAATCGGGTTTGATCCGCTGGTAAAAGAAAGGTTGTTGGACGCCCTGCGCCGCCAGATCGTCCGTCAGCACTTCAACGGGTGGCGCGAGCGGCTGCGAAAAATTCTCGACTGTCGAAATGTGGTTGTCGCGCGCGGCGATCATCGCCTGCGAATAACGCGGCCAATTGTTTTCAATCGTCGCTTTCAACCGCTCCTTCGCCTGATGTTCGGTTTGAGCAGTTGCGCTTTCGAACGAGAAGAGAATCAACTTGCCCGTTCGCGTTTCGACAAAAAACAATCCGGCCAGGGATTCAAAGTAAAACTGATCGCCAGTGGCCGCCCTTCGCGAAGTCAATGATTTGCCAATCACGAAAAAATCGCAGCCGATGCTTTGACCGAGCGCGCGCGCTTCCTCTCGACTTGGATTCAAGCTTCCGGAATATCCGATTCCGCGAATGGCGACGCGAACCAGATCGTCATCCAGCAATTGAAAACCGGAGTCTTCGGTCTTTGCCGACTCGCGCAGCAGTTTGGAAAGTTCTCTGCCTTCTTCTCCGATGAAATCAATGACAGCCAGTCGAACGGGAGATTGAGCCGGAGCAAAATCAAAAATCAAAATGCAAAAGGCAAAGGGCAAAAGGCAAAATTGAAGAGGCGCGGTCAAACGCACTTCATAATTTTTGAAGCCGGTTTTGTTTCTTGTTTTTCGCATCTCGGTCTTACTTTGCTTCTTCGATTGCCGAACTGGCTTCGGGCGGAAAGCACAGCCGTCGCAGTTCGTATCCGCGCATGACGCGAACCACGCTGGAAACTTCGGAGATGTCGGCCAGTTCGTTTGAATCGCTGCGTTCAATCAGCAGTCGGGCTTTACCTTCCGGGCGGTAGTAACTGTAGTAGGGAATGTCAGCGGCGCGATCTTCGATCAGATAATAATCCGGATTGAACCCGTGAGCGGCGACTCGTTCGCGCGCATTGGCAATGAACGCTGTTCTGGCCTCTTCAGATGTTTCCAGATCAATGGCTTTGAACAGCCTTCGTTCGATGAACCGTCGAGCCAGATCGTTGATGATCGCGTCCGGTTCACGCGTCCATTGTTTGATATGGAACATCACGTCGTGGTCGTCGAACCGCAAATATTCAGCCGTCGTCAATTCTTCTTCTAGAAGCACGCGTTCCATGACCGAATCGGGAACGATGAATTTCAATTCGCCGGACTTCATCAGTTTGACCGCGCGACGAAGAATGCTGTTCAGAACAGCCTCAGCCGAACGCAGGTTTCTGTGAAAATAAACCTGGCGGAACATATAAAAGCGGGCTTGCAAATATTCTTCGACCGCGAAACGCCCGTTGGCCGAGACGTAAATTCGTTCGTTCCGCTCGTCAATTTCCAGCGCGTGAATGATCCATTCCAGATCGTAATTGCCGTATTTAGCTCCGGTCATCAAGCTGTCTCGCAACAGGTAATCGAAACGATCAACGTCAAGTTGCGACGAAACCAGATCGCCGACAAAGGCCGGGCGGTAACGATGTTCAATGGCGGCGATGATTTTTTCGGGAAGGGAAGCATCGAAGGCCGAAAGCTGCCGGTGAACTTCCGTCTGCGGGTCGGCGATGATTCTGGTCGTCCAGCGCTCGTGATTTTGTTTGAGAACTTTTTCGATGACGTGCGAAAACGGACCGTGACCCAGATCGTGCAGCATTGCGGCCACTCGCGCGACGACACGCGCTTCATCGCTGATCGAATAACGCTTGCCGAGGTGATCCAGCACTCGCGTCATCACGTGCATCACGCCCAGGCTGTGAGTGAAGCGCGAATGTTCGGCTCCCTGAAAAGTGTAAAGAGCCAGGCCGAGTTGTTTGATGTGACGCAATCGCTGGAACTCCGGCGCATTGATCAACCGCACCAACAGCGCGTCGTCCGGCTGGGACAGCGACAGCGCAATGATGTTGTGAACCGGGTCGCGGTATATGCGTTCCATAATCCAAATTGATCATCAAACAGTCTGCATCAATCTTGTCAGTAAGGTCGCCCGACGCGGAATGTCACTGACGATTATGTGTTCGTGATCGGCGTGAGCGCCTGATCCGTCAACTCCCAAACCGTCGAGCGTCGGCACGCCCAGCGCAGCGGTGAAATTTCCGTCGGAGCCTCCGCCGACAACGGCGTCTTTCAGGTCGAAACCAATTTCGGCAGCCAGTCGGCGCGCGTGTTCGTAAAGCGCAACGTTCTTTTCCGATCGCGGCATCGGCGGGCGATTGATTCCACCGGTGATCTCTAACCGAGCTTCATCCAGAACAGGTTTCAAGCTGCGAATTTCGCTGACGATTCGTTCGCCGTCTTCTGGAGTCCAGAACCTGACATCGGCTTTTGCCGTCGCTTCCGCCGGAATGACGTTGATAGTTGTGCCGCCGCTCATCACTCCGACGCTGACTGTCACGCCACGTTCATAATCGTTCATCGCCGCCAGTCGCAAAATCTGATGCGCCAATTCGACGTTAGCATTGATTCCTTTGCGTGGATCAAGTCCGGCATGAGCCGCTCGGCCAAAGGTTTTGATGGTGAAGACTCCTATGCCTTTTCGACCGGTTTTGACCACGCCCCCTGTGATTGGCGGTTCCAGCACCAATGCCGCTGCTGCGCGCCTGGCTTCTTCTTCGACCAGCGAGCGCGAAGTTTTGCTGCCGATTTCCTCATCGCAAGTCAACAGCAAGGTGACAGGCCGATTGGTTTGCAAGCCGAGCGCCTTGATTGCGTTCAATGATTCGATGGCAATGATAACCCCTGATTTCATGTCGAAGATGCCCGGACCGTGAGCAGCGCCTTCAGGCGTAAGTCGGAACGGCATTCGAGCGAGTGTTCCCACAGGCCAGACGGTATCCAGATGACCGATCACCAGCACACCAGGCGATGAAAGGTCGTGGCCGAAACCGAATCTGGCGCGCAAGTGGGTTCCGTAACCCGGCTGCGGGGTTAGTTCTATCTCCCCACCAAGCTCTCGCAACCGATCAGCAATGAAGAGGGCGATTTCGTTTAGTCGCGACTCTTCGCGGGATGTGGTTTCACGTTCAACCAGGTCGCGAATCGCGCTTAAAACAAGCTGTTGGCGGGCGTTGAAATGATTAAGTAAGTTGGACATAGGCGGTTTGACAAAGCATCTGAATCATGCACAATACCCTTTCATCTGACAAGCTCTTAAGAGAACCGTTAGCACAGCATCATAATCAAGCTCCGTCAGGACTCCATATCTTATCAATCATTGCTGATTGCGGATTGAAACACCCCGCATCAATGGTGGCGGTGTCAGGAGGTTGGAAAAAAGTACGATGCCGTGAACTAACCTCTCGTTTCCGGCGTCCAATAAGGCGCGGTCTCAGGTTTGTCAGACCTATTGAGTCACGCGCCGCCGAGACTCGCCAATCCCCAAATTACCGAGAAGATATTCGGGACGAAAACTCTAAGCAGAAGGTACTGAACCCAGACTGTGGAGGATCAATTTCATGAAGAAGTTTAGTTTTTTTATCGCATTGGCGCTGCTCGGCAGCACGATTGCGTTTTCCCCTGCCCACGCGCAGGATGACCCAAAAGCTGGAATGGAGCGTGACTGGTACGACGCTTGTGTGACTAAAAAAGATGAAACCAAGTGTTTATCAATCTCCAGAGAATTGCTGGCGAAATATCCTGACAGCCAATACGCAAAATTCGCGAAGCAAAGGATTGAGGCCAAGGAAATCAATGACGCCACTGATAGATTCCAGACGGCTCTGAAGGCATATTATGCAGGGCCGGATGCGAACAAACTTGATCAGCTTTTTGCTGCAGGCGAGTACTATCTGAAACTGCAACCGGGAAATCAGTATATCGTTGGTCAAATGGCTTTGGCAGGCGCGCACGGTTCGCTCGGCCAGATTTACAAGAATTATGACAAGGTCAAAGGTTACGGAGAACAGGCTCTTAGCCTTTTCTCTTCCGCCAAAGCGCCGGAAGGTTGGGAACAGCCGAGTTGGGACAACCTTCGCGAGCTTGTGATGGCTCAGATCAATCAGTTCCTCGGCTTTCGTTTGATCGAAACCAAAGGCGATAAAACTCAAGCTGTGGAGTACCTGACCAAATCCACACAGGTTAAAAGTAAAGACGGCGCTGGTTGGAAAGACCCAAACAATTACTGGCTGCGTGCCAGTCTTGCCAGCGAGGAATATCAAGCGTTGCGCGCCGAATATGACAAACTTACCGATGATGACAAACGCGGCGAGCCGGGCAAGGAATTGTTGAAGAAGGTCAACGAGGTGGTTGATAACAAGCTGCTTCCTGATTACGCGCGAGTTCTGGCTACGGCGACGAACCCCAATGCTCAATCGCTGAAAGACGCAGCCAAGCAGGTCTTCGACTCATACTGGAAGTACCGCACTGACGCGCCGGAAAAAGCCGACGATTATTTGAAGGCTTTCAATTCCGATCCGACTGTTGCGCCTCCGGCAATTCCTGTGAAGGCGGAAACAAGCGAGCCGGCCAATCTGGATGCTCCTACTGGCGTGTCAAACGCCAAACTTTCGGTTGGCGGCGCTCCCGGATCTGCTCCTGGCGAAAAGAAGGCCAATGGGTCCAATGGCAAAAGCACCAAGCCTGCGCCCAAAGGAAAAGCGCCGAGACGCAAAAAACCGTAAGTTTGCTTTTGATGGTTTCCAAATCACCGGACGACAGCCGGTAATGTCGTACCGAAGTGAATAACGCAGATTGACCCCAAACTCAGCGAAAGCCAGCCTCACCAGTAGGGAAGCTGGCTTTCGTTATTATGAGTTGAAGGTGATTCAGGAAAGTTTGAAAACAGTTGTTGTGAGTGATCAGCTTCCATTTGAAGAAAGACTGACGCAGCTTGAAGAAGGTATCGGTTATTACTTTCGTGACCGCTCGTTGTTGCGCCGCGCGTTGACACATCGTTCATTTGCCAATGAACAGCCTGATCCACGCCCGCCGCACAACGAGGCGCTGGAGTTTCTGGGCGATGCGGTACTCGAATTTCTGATCA
This sequence comes from uncultured Heliomicrobium sp., assembly GCA_964426025.1. Lineage (GTDB taxonomy): Bacteria > Acidobacteriota > Blastocatellia > RBC074 > RBC074 > RBC074. The sequence goes on along the minus strand of CAYRQB010000080.1, from coordinate 6,917 downwards.
GCGCCTGGCTTCTGGAACTTTATCCCGACCTCAGCGAAGGCACTTTGTCAAAAATGCGCGCTTATATGGTCAGCGCGGTCAATCTGCAAAAACAGGCTGCCAAATTGCAACTTGGCACTTACTTGCTTCTCAATCGCGGCGAGGAAAAAACCGGCGGCAGACATAAAACCGCATTGCAGGTTGACGCCTATGAAGCGGTGATCGCGGCGGTTTATCTGGATCGTGGAATTGACGCTGCCAGAGATTTTGTGCGACGTGAATTCGCCGCTACGCTTTACGAAATTGATCCACAAAACCTGACTAAAATGGATTACAAGACCGCCTTGCAGGAAAGATTGCAAGCGCTCGGTTTGCCTACGCCGCAATATGCCATCGTCGAAAGTCTGGGGCCGGATCACAACCGCGTGTTTCAGATTGAATTGCGGGTCAATGGTCACTGTCTGGCAACCGGCGAAGGCACGACAATCAAAGGCGCTCATCAGGTTGCTGCTCAAACCGCACTGGATAATCTTGAGACCGAAATTGTAAAGATCAAGGATGCGCCAACAACCGACCTGGCCAGCGCCGATGCCGCGATTGAAACAAATCACAATGCCGTTACCATCTGAAATGCTCCAAAGCGGATGACGCTAAAACTCTCCACAAACAGCAACCAATCTAAATACCTCGCCGCGCTGTTGTCCGTTCTTGTCTTTTTCGCCTACTACTTTGCCAATCCCGAATCCGGCTGGTTTTACGATTACACGATGCGAATCGCCGGAGCGTTGCTGCATGGAAAGCTGGGTTTGCAGGAACAACCGCCAAACTGGTTGAACGAGATGATTCCCCACAACGGAATGTTCTATTCAGCCTTCCCGCTTGGCAGCGTGTTGACGATGTTGCCTGTGGCGGTTCTGAAACAAATCGGTTGGATCAACAATTTTCCCGGCACGTTTCTGGCCGCAATGCTGGCGGCGACGGCGACGGCGTTGTTATTTTTGCTGTCGGTTCGTTATCAGGACAATTTGCCGCGACGATTACTGCTGACTCTGTTTCCTGTTTTGGGAACCTGGATGTGGGCGAATCTGGCTTTCGCCGGTTCGTGGCATATTGCGCTGGGAGTGGCAGTTGTCGGTCAATTGGCTGCGCTCTACTTCATCCTGATTCGATTTAATCCTTTTCTGGCCGGAACCTGTTTCGCCATCGCCTTTGGCAATCGAACTGAAATTCTACTGCTGGCGCCGATCTTTCTTTACCTGATTTACCGGCGGTCAACGGCTGAAACCGAAAGCGGCAATCGCTGGAAATACCTTGATAGATTCGTCGCAATCCCGATCGCGCTTGGAATAGCCACGCTGGTTTACAACTACGCCCGCTTTGATTCGCCTTTCGATTTCGGTTACGCACGCATCCCCGGAGTCCTGGATGAGCCGTGGTATCAGCACGGAATCTTTTCGCTTTATTCAATCGGCGGAAACGCGCAGGCAATGTTGTTTGAAACCTGGAACCGCATCAGCCGGTTTCCATATTTCGTGCCAACCGGATTCGGCGGTTCGATTTTCATCAGCAGTCCGTTTCTGATTTACCTGTTCCGATTCGGTGCGCGCGATGCGACATTGAAGTGGTTGTCGTGGTTGGCAATCGTGGTTCTGACTTTTGTTCTGTGGATTCACGGCAATCCCGGCGGCTGGCAGTTTTCTTATCGTTACGCGATGGAATTGTTGCCGTGGATGTTTTTGATCTTTCTGGAAAGCAGTCCGCCCAAAGTCCGCTGGCATGAAATCGTGCTGTTCATAGCCTCAGTCGCCATCAATGCATTGGGCACCTGGCTATTCTTGCGATCAGAGTTGATGCGGTACTGAACGTGACAAGCCGCCAGCTTACTTCGTGATTCACTTCTTGCGGTCATAAATAATCCTGCCATCAAAAATCGTCATCTCGACTTTTGCTTTTTCGATTTCAATCGGATTGATTTTGAAGATGTCCGCTGAAAGCACTGCGAAATCAGCCAGCTTGCCCGGTTCAATCGAACCTTTGACCTTTTCGTCAAAGCTGGCGAAGGCCGAACCGAGCGTGAAAGCTTTGACGGCTTCGGCGACGGTGATTTTCTGTTCGGGAACCCAGCCCGCAGGGCGTTTGCCGTCGAGCGTTCGCCGAGTGACTGCGCCATAAATTCCCATCATCGGTTCCATCGGCGCGACGAACCAATCGGAGCCGAAAGCCAGAACTGCTCCGGCGTCAATCAACGAACGAAACGAGTAAGTTCCTTTGGCGCGTTCGGCCCCAATTCGGTTTTCAGCCCAACGCCCGTCGTCAATCGCGTGATAAGGCTGCATCGAAGCGATGACTTTTTGACCGGCGAAACGTTTGATCTCTTCCATTCGCAAATGCTGAGCGTGTTCAATGCGAAAGCGGCGGTCGCGCTGACCGTTTTGTTTTTCAGCTTCGGCAAAAAAATCCAGAATCAATTTGTTGGCTTTATCGCCGATGGCGTGAACCGCAATCTGCAATCCGGCTTTGTCCGCGTTCAAGATGTTGTTGAGCATCCTGCTTTCGGGAAACATCTCGTCGCTTGGCAGTCCGGAAGTTTTCGGATCGTCCAGATATGGCGCGAAAAACAGAGCCGTGGTCGAACCCAGCGATCCGTCGGCGAAGCCTTTCAATCCGCCGATTTTCAATTTGTCGTTGCCGAAGTTGGCGCGAATGCCCGCGCGAGCCAGGCGCTCCCATTGCGCGAGCGGTTGATGACCGCTGATTCGGACTGTCAATTCTCCGCGCTGAAACAGCAACTGGTAAACGCCGAGCGCTTCGGGCGAAGCAGACATATCCTGCACACTGGTTACTCCGTTTTCGGCGGCGTAACGCATGGCGGCTTTGATCGCTTCGATCATTTCGTCTTCGGTCGGCGACGGAATAACCCTGTGAACGAAATTCATCGCCGCGTCTTTCAGCACGCCGGTCGGTTCGCCGCTGGCATCGCGGACGATGGTTCCGCCGTCGGGGTCTTTTGTATCGCGCGTCACTCCGGCCAATTTCAGCGCCAGCGAATTGGCCAAAGCCATGTGACCGTCCAGCCGATTGATGAACACAGGATTGTCCGGCGTCACCGCGTCAATCAATTGTCGAGTGGGCAGGTTTGCAGGCTTCCAGTTTTCGTGATCCCAATTGCCATTCAATATCCATCTGTATGGGCGACCTTTCGGCAGCTTCGCGGCGAATTCGCCGATGCGTTTGCGAAACTCTTCGGGCGAAGCCGCATCGCGCAATTGAACGCTGGCCAATCCCGCTCCGCCGTCCAGAAAATGCACGTGAGCATCATTGAAACCCGGCACGACTCGTTTGCCCTGCAGGTCAATGACTTTGGTTTGCGATCCGATCCATCGGCGAATTTCTTTGGTTGACCCGACGGCGGCAATGCGATTGCCGATGACGGCGACGGCTTCGACTTCCGGCTGCCGTTCGTTGACCGTCCAGATTTTTCCGTTCAGCAAAACCAAGTCGGCGGAAGTTTGAGCAATAGCCGTTGGTTCAGTACCGGGAGCAGTAGCGACCGGGTGCAATTCAGTACCGGGAGCAGTAGCGACCGGGTGCGATTCAGTACCGGGAGCAGTAGCGACCGGGTGCGATTCAGTACCGGGAGCAGTAGC
>CAYRQB010000080.1:0-3191 GCA_964426025.1 uncultured Heliomicrobium sp. | reverse complement strand
CCTGTACCGCAGCGATTAAGCGGTCAACCAGGTCGCTACCGCTCCCTGTACCGCAGCGATTAAGCGGTCAACCAGGTCGCTACCGCTCCCTGTACCGCATCAATCTTTCATTTTGAAATTGACGACGGTTGAAAAAGTCGGGTCTTCGATCTGAATGGTCGAATGCGACAAGTGAAAGCGTTCGGCCAGCATCGAGCGGACTTCGCGCAACACGCGACAGCTTTCGTCGGCGTTTGTGACTACGACGTGAGCAGTCAAAACGTGGCGGTCGGATGTGATAGTCCAGATGTGCAGGTCGTGAACTTCGCGCACGCCGTTGATGGTTTTGATCGCCTGTTCGACGTCTGAAGGGTTGATGTGCGAAGGCACGCCTTCCAGCAAAACATTGACCGCGTCGGCCACAATTCGCCACGAATTCCAAACGATCAACAAACTGATGGCAACGCTGAACAGCGGATCAGCCCATCGCCAGCCTTTCCAGACAATCAAAACGCCGGCAGCAATCGCCGCCAACGAGCCGAGCAAATCGCCCATCACGTGCAGATATGCCCCGCGCATGTTCAGGTTGTCCTGCTTATGCGAACGAGACAGCAACCAGGCTGAAACCATGTTCACAGCCAAACCGCCCGCCGCAATCCAGATCAGCGTCAAGCCCTGCACATCTTCGGGCTGGCGGAAGCGTTGATAAGCTTCGACACAAATCAGCACCGACAGGGCAATCAGCGCAACGCCGTTGACCAGAGCAGCCAGAATCTCCAAACGATAAAAGCCGTAAGACTTGTTTACAGTCGCCGGGCGCGCAGCGAATCGCAATGCCAGCAGCGCCAGCCCAAGAGCCGCTACGTCGGTGAACATGTGTCCGGCGTCGGAAAGCAGCGCCAAACTGTTCGCCACATAACCGCCAATCGCTTCGGCCAGCATGTAACTGAATGTCAGCGCCAGAACGATAAGTAAAGTTCGCTGCGAAGCTCCGCGCGCGTGGTCGTGATGATGGTGATGGTCGGAATGATCGTGATGATGTTCGTGGTGCGAATCGTGAGGATTGAGTTGTGAAGCCGGAATGCTCATTGTGAGTGATCTTAACGCCGGATTTTCTGCTCGGCAATTGTCGTTAAGACAAAACTTCGTAATACCGTTGCCCGGCGCAGGCGCGACAAAGTGTTCGGCCTTCGCGCAGAACTTCGCGGTGATCGTTGATGCCTTCGCCGCATTCATCGCATTCGACGCGCGTCAACGGATGACCTGGTTTATCCGCATCGGGCAGAGTGATTCGCACTGGTTGCCAGCGGAAAAGATTTTCGTCCGGCAGAGTTTTGTAAGCCTCCAGTTGCTGTTCTTTTTTGGTCGGCAAATGGCTGAACATTTCTTTGGCCAGTTCGCGGGAAGATTCGACGGCGACGACGCGCACGGCTTCGTTGGTTTGGGTGTTCAGGAAAGTCGCGGCCAGTTTGCCGAAATCGCGATACTTCAAAGTCCGCTTGCCAAGTCTGCATCCGGTCACGGTGTTGATGGCGTCCGCCGCGCAACGATCAATTTCGACAAAGACGATCAACCTTTTTCCAACCTTCGGCTCTTCGATGCCGACCAGCCGACAACCGAGCATAGCCATTCGCACTCCCAGCACCTGACCCGGACACATATGACCGTGATTGCGTTCGGCTTCGATCAGATATTCGGCAAGTGAGTTCATCGTTAAAACCAAACCGCTTGCTGACGCGCGCGGCGCTGACTCAATACAACAAATACTTTCGGCGGTGTTCGGCGAAGTCTTTTTCTCCGGCTTGCCACGATGCGGCGATGTCTTCGATTGAAGCTCCGCCTTCGATCTGTTCGCGCAGCTTCGCGGTTCCGGCGATGACATCAAACGGCAATCGGTCGTAAACATATTCGTAAGGCGGCGTCTGCCATTTGAAATCCTGCGGATAAAGATCGCGCATGGTTTTGATCAGGGCAACGCCGGTGATGACCGGTTTGAAGGCTTCGCGGTCTGTGACGTGAAGCTGAACTCCGTGGCAAAGCTGTGTGACGTGTTTCTGGAAAGTCGGTTTGAAGCTGTGCGGGCGGAAATGAACTCCGGGCAGTTCCAGGCGGTTCAGTTGCTCGGCCAGTTGATAAGCGTCTGCGTAAGGCGCTCCGGTGATTTCAAACGGGCGGGTCGTGCCGCGTCCTTCGCTGAATTTCGTGCCTTCGACAAAAACCATTCCCGGATAAACCACTGCCGAATCCAGCGTCGGAATGTTTGGTGAAGGAAGCACCCAGCGCGCGTCAGTATCGTCAAACCAGAATTCGCGTTTGTAACCCTGCATCGGAACTACTTCCAGATCGCAGCCGATGCCGAATTCTTCATTGAACATTTGCGCCAATTCGCCGACGGTCATGCCGTGGCGCATCGGAATCGGAAACATTCCGAAGACGACCTTCACTAGGCCGTTCTCCATCGTAACTTCGATGCCAAGGCCGCCGATCGGATTTGGCCGATCAAGCACGACGAAGCGCTTGCCCTGTTCGCGCGCCGATTGCATCGCCAAAGCCATCGTGTAAATGAAGGTGTAAACGCGAGTGCCTACGTCCTGAACGTCGAAAACCAGCGCGTCAACATCGTTGAGCATTTCCGGCTTTGGCTTGCGGACTTCGCCATAAAGCGAAAATGTCATCACGCCCGTGCGCGGATCGTGGAAGCCTTCCCATTCGATCATGTTGTCCTGGGTTTCTCCGCGAATGCCATGCTGCGGTCCAAACAACGCGGTCAATCTGATGTCTGGATGATGATGGAACAGATCGGCTGAATGCCGGAAGAAATGGTCAATCGAAGCCGGATGGCAAATCAAACCTACACGAGCGCCGCTGAGCAATTGCGTTCGCTCATTGAGAAGAACTTCTGAACCGAGAGCGATTTTGTTCATCGAATTATTTGATGTTAGGCGGTCGTGTGTTTATCAATGCGCGCGCAAACACAGAAAAGCCAGACCGCCAAAGACGACCAACAGGGCGATGATCAACAGTGCAATGCCAATCCCCAATGGAAGATAATTTCGTTCGACGAAGTTTCGAGGTTTCTGATCTTCATCAAAACGGCTTTGTTGTTGAATTTCGCGCCACTTCTCGCTCATTTTTTCAATTGAAGCGGGATAGGGATTTTGCGCGCCGAGCGGAGCAGGATTCGGCGGTTGTTCGGTTTGTTGTAGTTTTGA
>CAYRQB010000079.1:16045-20339 GCA_964426025.1 uncultured Heliomicrobium sp. | reverse complement strand
AGAGGAGGAAAAATTGAAAACCAGAGCTTTATTGATCATTGGACTGATCGTAATTGGACTGGGGGTATTAACCTGGCAAACGAATTTTCTGACAATGGGGCAGAGCGCGCCAGATAGAATCTATACCAGTCCGGTAGGTCAGATTACGCTTCCGACAGCGGAGGGCACTGCCGGCGCGCTCGGAACCGATTACAAGTTGGCGCGATTGGCATTCGGCTTTGCGTCGAATGTTCCGCAAGTCGGAGATTTGGCTGGTGACACCGGCAATGGATTCAACGATCGTTATGATTTCGAGAATCTGAATGCCTTCGGTATAGGTCAATCAGCAAACAATATCGGTGATTTGGACAGCCAGGACCCGCGCAATGCGGTGATGGTGGGCGGTCGAATCATCAATCCCGGATTCCGTTTCGTTCATATCGGGGCACAGGCATTTGTCTGGCAGGTTGGCGAGCAAAATGACATGGTCGCCACTCGCGAAGTGACAGTCTTTCCCTCGATTGACCATCTGTTCGATCCTGAAATTCCCGGTTATGGTCCGAATTCGGCCAATCCCCCTCCGCAGGGATTCGGCAATGTCTTGCTTGAAGCGACGGAGTTCACCGTTTGGGGAACGAATGATCGCGGCGAAGCGGAAACGGCGGCGCGAACTTCCGGTTATTTTGGACGCGGCGGCACTGGCGTTTTGCCCAACAACAGTTGGGTTCGCGCGACATTGACGCGCGTGTTTGCCGAAGGGTTTAAGGATTACAACGGCCTCAGCCCGTTCGCCAACCGTCCGGCTGGTTCGAATCCGTCGGCTCAGGAAGGCGACGATTTCGCTTCTCAATGGCAATTCCGCGACAGCAACGGCAATCCTGTTGCCGTCAAATATGTCGCCGTTTACGCCAATCGCACTCGCGACGAGAAGTTCTATCGCGCCGATTCCAGCGGCAGAATTCCAGGCAATCTGGCGCAAAGCAATGAAGCTGAAATTGACGCCGTCGGTTTCAAAGAAGTCATCATCGAACCGTTCGCCTCGGTTGCCGGACGCGTGATCAACGACGCCAATGGCAATGGACGTGTTGATCCGGGCGAACAGCCGATTCCGGGCGTGACGGTCAACCTGACCGGCAACAACGTCAGCAGAACAACCACAACCAATGCGAACGGCGAATATCTGTTCAATATGTTGATGCCCGGAACGTATCGGGTCACCGAAATCAATTTGCCGGGATACCTCGATACGGGTGTTCAGGCGGGCGCAGGCAACACGGCAATTGATCTGAACAACATTGATGCCGTGCTTGAAGCAGGCGAAGACAGCATAGAAAACAACTTCCTGGACGCTTTGCCGACCACTGAAGAATGCACTCCGGCCTGTTACAACAGCGTTGATATGTGGTTGATGTTCGATTCCACGCGTCAGGCTGTTTACAACGCCAATGGCGGAGTCGGCAGCATCTTCATACTGTCGCTCAATCGCGCAGCGGTCAGCGATGATGAGGTGTTGAACGCGTTGTTCGGAATGGACACTCCGCAGGCAAGACTGGAAGCACAGTTCGTCGCCGCGCAACTGAATGCGCTTAGTTTCCCGGCGTCGGTCTTCAATCGCGCATCGTGCTTTTACAACGGACCGAACGTGATTGTCAGAATTCCTGGCAACCCGCGTCTGCTTGAATTGCTTGGACAGGCGCGAACGGTCTTTGCCAACGGCACTGATTTCGAAAAGGATCAACTGGCAGTTTATCTGGAGTTGTTCAACAACATCACGGCAACAACAGGTATTCTCTGTCCATTTGCTGACCCGTGATCCAGCAAGTTTGCGCGTTGATCAATTTGTAATGGACGACGCGCAATTCCGCAGAAAATCGCTGCAATTGAGGCCGCCGGTCTTTTCGGGATCGGCGGCCTTTTTTTGATTGCTGATAGTCGGACCTGGGTTTGAAAACAGTCGAGTGGTTGGCGGTCATGAGTTGATGTAATATCTACGCGCGCCCGCACCCCCCGCACCCTTTGATGAAACTCAACGAGGAGACAAGTTATGAAATGGCTCTCGTTTCCGGCTGTGCGAAGGCTTTCTTTGATGGCGACGGCATTTGTTGTCGCCGGTTTGATCGCCTGGCCGTTCGCCGCTCAGCAACAAAGGCCTTTCGATGAAGCTGAGATTATCGGCGATCTGACAAACGCCCTGCAGCTTTCCTCTGAGCAGGTTGACGCGCTCGGCGATTTGTTGAAACGCCGTCGGCCACGAATTGACGGTTTGATGCAACAGCTCAGTCAGCAACAACCCGGCAGCGCGCAATTCAACCAACTGCGTGAAACAATAGAGCGCGAACAGCGAGCCATGTTGGAAGAGTTCCTGCCTTCATTGAAACCTGATCAACAAGCGCGATTGCGCGGGTTTTTAATGTCTCCGCCAAACAATGCGCCTGCTCCGCCCGCTTCCAGCATTCGACCGGTCAGACCCATTTTACCGAATTCCGCCTTTTCCGCTGGCGCGCGGTTGATTCCGCTATCTGTAAATTCCGCGAATGGAAATTCGCGAAGCAACTCGCGCGACCGGCTTGTTTCCGAATCAATCGTTCCATTGAACGAAGAGCAGAAGATTTTGCATTTGTTGAACCGAGCGGGATTCGGCCCGCGTCCCGGCGACATTGAACGCGTCAGGCAGATTGGCATCGAGCGTTATCTGGACGAGCAGCTTCAACCGGAAGATTTGGCCGATGATCTACTGGCGCAACCGCTGCAATCGCTGCGGACTTTACAAATGTCTTTGCCGGAAATCGTCCAGAATTATTTGCCTCCGCCACAGCGCGCCAGACCCACGCCGACTCCAACTTCGCAGATCAAACCATTGTCTGTTCCGGAAGCTGAAAACAAGGATGCCAAGAGCAGGGAAGGCGAAGAGAAGAAAGCCGTCGCGATGGCCGGATCGAATTCAACTGAAGCGATGACCGCGCCGCAATCAATGCCGCAGCCCGCAATGACAGTGCCGAAAGAACCGCCTTCTTCGACCGCTCAGATTCGACCGACTCCAACGCCGCCCGCACAGATTGACACGCAACGCCCGCTGCGCGAATTGCAGCAGGCCAAATTGCTGCGAGCCGTTTTCAGCGAAAAGCAATTGCAGGAAGTGATGGTTGATTTCTGGTTCAATCACTTCAATGTTTTCGGCGGCAAAGACAACGTCAGGTTTATGATCACCGCTTACGAACGCGACGTGATTCGTCCGCACGCGCTGGGCAAATTCAAAGACCTGCTGGTCGGCGCGGCGCAAAGTCCTGCGATGTTGTATTACCTGGACAACTTTCTCAGCCAGATGGAACAACCCGTTCCGCCGCCGAAATACGACGCCGATGGTTATCCGCTGCCTGCACCGCGCCGTCCCGGTTTGAATGAAAATTACGCCCGCGAATTGATGGAACTTCACACGATGGGCGTTGACGGCGGTTACACGCAAAAAGATGTTCAGGAAATTGCCCGCTGTTTCACCGGATGGACGATTGGCCAACAACCCAACCCGATGTTCATCTTTCGTCCGCGAGTTCACGACAAGGGCGAAAAAACAATTCTAGGCAAACGCATTGCCGCAGGCGGAGGAATCGAAGACGGCTTGCGCGTGCTGGATTTGCTTTCCAAACATCCGTCAACGGCCAGATTCATTTCGCGCAAACTCTGTCAACGCTTTGTCGCCGACGAACCGCCGCCAGCTTTGGTTGACCGCACAGCCGAAGTCTTCCTGAAATCGGACGGCGACATTCGCCAGGTAGTCCGATTCATACTGACTTCGCCGGAGTTCTATTCCGCGAAGTATTACCGCAACAAAATCAAATCGCCGCTGGAACTTGCCGCCTCTGCAATTCGCGCCACCGGAGCCGCGACCGACGCCGCACAACCGTTGATCCAGACCGTGGCGCGAATGGGCGAGCCGCTTTATCTGTGCCAACCGCCGACCGGTTATTCCGAAGATTCTTCCGAATGGTTGAGCAGCGCGACACTGCTTGAACGCATGAACTTCGCAGTGGCTTTGATTGGCAATCGCATCAACGGCACACGCGTGGAGGTTTCGCGATTCGTCGCGCCCGATGCAGTGAATGATCAAAAACGATTGCTCGATCAATTGCTGGCGGCGCTGGTTCACAGCGAAGTGTCGAAAGAGACTCGTGAAAACCTGAACCGGATTTTGAAGGATCAAAGCTCGAAAACGACCAAGGCAAAATATGACGATCGCGCGGCTCGCCGAAACGCCGAACAACTGATCACCGGCCTGGCTTCGCTGATACTGGGTGCGCGCGAATTCCAGGTGAAGTAA
>CAYRQB010000079.1:0-15945 GCA_964426025.1 uncultured Heliomicrobium sp. | reverse complement strand
GTCATCGCTCATCGCGGATCGTCCGCTTATCAGCCGGAAAATACGCTGGTCGCTTTCGCTTTGGCCATTGCTCAGGGCGCTGAGATGATCGAAATGGATTTGCACGTCTCGCGCGACAATCAGGTCGTCGTCATTCACGATTCGACGCTGGATCACACCACCAATCTGACAGGCCGTGTTGACCAATTGACGCTGGCCGAAATCAAACAGGCCGACGCTGGCAAAGGCGAGCGCGTGCCGACGTTGGACGAAACGCTTGATCTGACGCTCGGAAAAGTCCGCCTTTATCTGGAAATCAAAGACCCGCGAGCGGCTGTCGAAACATTGCGAATCATCCGCGAGCGGAAATGTCTGGACGAAGTCATGCTGGCGTCTTTCGACCTTGAGTTGATGCGGCAATTGGGCGAAGAAGTCAGCGACATCGAACTCGGCGTCATACTCGGCAACGAAACTTTCAACCCCGTTGTCCGCTGGCGCGAAGCCTTTCCCTGGCGCTCGCTTCGACACATCAATTACCAGGTTCTGTGCATGCAGGTCGAGCTTTGTTACGCTTACCTGGCTCGCCGCATCAAAGCCGAAGGCAAACGGCTTTACGTCTGGACAGCCGACGAAGACAAACAATTCGCCCGAATGATCCGGCGCGGCGTTGACGGCATAGTCACCAACAAACCGGATCAATTGATCGCCTACCTGAAACGTTCTTCCTGATTTGGGCTTGTCTGATTCGATGCTACACACGAAAATGGCAAACCGGATTGAAGCTACCAATCGTCATGATTTTTCGGTATGCTCCGCGCGCTGAAATGATTCAGCTCAGCCAAAGACAAGGAGAAAACGTTATGCTCAGCAAATTGCGTTTTAGTTCGATCATCTCTCAGCTATTGATTGCCCTGCTGCTTTTGAATTCGACAATTGCGATCCTGGCCCAAACGCCAACACAACAATCCGTTCCGCCGCAAAATCAAAAATCCGAGCAGAAAGAACCTGCTCAATCGCCGGATCAGGACAGCGTCATACGCATCTCGACGCAGCTTGTGCAGATTGACGCCACCATTACGGACAGAAAAGGCCGTCACGTCGAAGACCTGACCGAAGACGAATTTGAATTGATGGTAGATGGCAAGAAACAGTCACTGACCTATTTCCGGTTGATGAAACAGCCCGAAACCGGCAAGCCCGAAGCCGAAAAAGAAACTCCCAAAGCAGCGAAGACGCCTGCGCCGCCAATCGGAATGCCGACCAAACAGATCGAACCCGAAGAGGTTAAACGAACAATCGCTTTTGTCGTTGACGATCTGGGATTGTCGTTTGAAAGCACCTATTTCACGCGCGAAGCTCTGAAGAAATTCGTCCGCGAGCAAATGCAGGAAGGCGATTTGGTCGGAATCATCCGCACAGGTCGCGGGCTTGGCGTGTACCAGCAATTCACCAGCGACAAACGCCTTCTCTATTCCGCCATCGAAAAATTGACCTGGAATCCAAACAGCCGCGATATGATTCCGCGTTTCGGCGTCAACGATCCGAATGATACGCGCTCAGAAGAATCGCGAGAGGCCGAAGCCAGATTTGAAGATTTCCGCGAAACAGTCTTTTCAGTCGGCACGCTCGGCGCGTTGAATTTTGTCGTTCGTGGTTTGCGTGAATTGCCCGGACGCAAAATGGCTGTTCTGGTTTCGGATGGTTTCAGGCTGTTTGGACGCAATCGTGATAATTCACAGGTTGTAGATAGCCTGAGACGATTGACCGATCTGGCCAACCGTTCCAGCGTGGTTGTTTATTCGATTGACGCGAAGGGATTGCAAGTGTTGATGCCGGACGCTTCGACCGGCGGAGTGCCGCGTCCTGAAGATTATTCGCGCGTGTCTCAGGATAATTTCGATTCGCAGGAAGGGTTGACTTATCTGGCACGCGAAACCGGCGGACTGGCTTTTCTGAATAACAACGACATCAATCTTGGCATTCGCAAATCGCTGGAAGATTCGCGGAGTTATTACCTGATCGGTTTTGACCCTGAAGACGAAAAGTTCGACCGTAAATATCATTCGATCAAATTGAAAGTGACGCGTCCGGGTGTGCAGGTTAGAACGCGCGCCGGATTCATCGGAATCGCCGATCGCGAACGCCGTCAATTAACTCCCGTCGCCGTTGATACGCCCGAAGCCCGTAACCGTGCGATTGTTGCCGCATTGTTTTCGCCGTTTGGCGCGCGCGATTTGTCGTTGCAGATGACCTCGTATTTCTTCAACGCCGAAAAAGAAGGCTCGTTCATTCGTTCGCTATATCACATTGATGTGTCGAACATGGCTTTCAAGGAAGACCCGCAACATCCAGGATTGAAAACACTCAAACTGGAAATGGCCGCATTCACCTTCAACGAAGCGGGAGCGATTTTGGATCAGCACGGGCGAGTCTTCACCATGACTCTCAATGAAGAAGAGCGCCGTGTGGCGGTTAACAAGGGCGTGTTTTACGCCGACGATTTTCTGATTCAAAAGCCCGGCGCTTACCAGTTGCGTTGTGTCATTCGCGACCCGTCAACCGGCAAACTCGGCTCTGCCGGGCAGTTCATCAACATCCCTGACCTGAGCAAAAAACGTCTGGCGCTGTCCGGTGTGGTGATGACCGTACCCGCCGATGTTGGCGCTGGAAAACCGACGCAGATGTCTCCTGAAGTTAATCAGTCGCCATCCGCTCGGCGCTATCCGCAAGGCGGTCTTTTCGATTACGGCGCGGCGATTTACAACGCCAGAACCGATCCCAAAACCGGCAAGCCGAATTTGATGATGCAGGTGGAAGTTTATCAGGACGGAAAAGCTATCTACCAAAGCCCTTCACGCCCGGTCGAATCAGCCAGCACAGGCAGCAGATTGGATTGCGGCGGACGTTTGGCCATCGCCAGCCTTCCGCCCGGCGATTACCTCTTACACCTGATAGTCACCGACACGCTGGCAAAATCGAAATACGCCCGCGCTGACCAGTGGATAGATTTCGGAATCCGATAGCGAATCAAATTATACGAGTCGAATCAGGCGGCCAGCCTTTCAGTTGTTGGCACGGTTGGCATTTGAACTACCTGGCCGCCGATCGCTTCCCATTCCTGGGCGATGTCACGGGCGTCTTCCATATTGCGAACTGCCACGCTGACCAAAACTCTTTCTTCAAGTGGTACTTCCTCGCTATTGATGGCGTACTCTTTGGCGACGACTGAGCTGATCAGACTGGCAGCCAGAGCGCCAATGAAACCGCAGAAAACTGTGCAGACCGCCACCACCAAAGCCCAGACGGTAATCAACAGGACAATCTCGGATTGAGTAACTTCCGGGTAATAACGCATCCCGGCCAAAGCGCCGATGATAATGACAACCGCCGCCCAGACTGTTATGCCCAGCGCAAGCTTGCCTCTCAATCTTCTGGCTACGTTCTTGCCGTAATTCTTTATCTCTTTGGTAATTCTGTTTAACACGACAACATTGGTAGCTTCTTTGGGATAACCAAAATCCGTCAGAACTTCTCTGGCGTGATAAACCTCGCTGTCATTTCTGAACACGCCCGATAACATACGTTGCGGCTCCAAATTGTAAACATTACCCAATTGCATTTTACCCTCCTTTTTGTTGTCCGAATCCTATTCCCACGCATTGAACGGCAATGCCCGTACCAGAACAACAAGGCTTCAAATAGCTCAACTTATCATCACGCCGATTCCAAACTGCCTTGTAAAAGTCCAATCAGTGTCTTCAATTGCTACGCGTCGTCTGTATTTCGGTGAATCAGCGGGATCCATTGAACGGACGAATTCGACCGTCTGGTTGTCAACGCTCAGTCCTTTTTGTGCCTGCAAGTGGTTAGCTTTAGTTGGATTTGAGCATATCCCTTATGGCGAACCGGAGTGTTGGGGCACATTGGTTGCAGACTTCAAAACCGACTTTTGAATAACTGAGTGAAGATTTGTTATGTGGAAATTGACTGACAATCACATGGTTAACGACACTGAATCGCGAGTAACGATTCGCGAGCAGTTACCGCGACGCGCAGATTCCGATGTGGAAATGTCCGTCGCCAAAGAAACAAACCGCGATGAATTGCGCGAGGTATGCGATCACTTGAGCGAGGACGTCAGAACCGGCGCAGAAAACACTGTTCAGCGCAAATTGGAACATCTGTTAGGTAACACGATGGTGGTGTTTCTTTCCTTGCTTGCAATGATGGCGATGGTAGCTGCCGGAATTACCGCATACGAAACAGCAATTCACGATTTCCCGAAGCTTTGGCAGCAGATTAACGAATACAACGCATTGCAACAGGTGATTCAAAACTTGTTACTGATTGCGATAGCCGCCGAACTGGGGATGTTACTTCTTTTCCACCGTATGACAGCGGCTGTCGAAGTAATCATCTTTGTGATTGCCAGGAAGATGCTGACGCCTGACATCAGCGTAGCCGGGTTGGCGTTATGCACGCTTTCGATTGTTGGCCTGGTTGTTATGCGATTCCATTACCTGCCCGGCAGGCCGAAGTAGCTTAGACGGCTTTGAACTGGCAGGAAGCCGATCAACGAAGTTATCAACGAAATACCTTTCAGGGAGGATAAAGTTATGACGCTGTTATCGTTTTTGATTCTGTTACTAATTGCAGGCATTTGCGGAGCTATAGGTCAGGCGATTGCCGGTTCAGGTCGAGGCGGAATTCTGGTTTCCATAGCCATCGGATTCATCGGCGCTTTGCTGGGCATGTGGGTGGCCGGACAACTGGGGTTGCGAGAGCTTTTCGCGTTGAACATTGGCGGTCAAACCTTTCCGATCGTCTGGTCAATTTTGGGTTCGGCGTTGTTCGTGGCCCTGATCAGCCTGATCACACGTCGCCGTTACAAATGGGTTTAACAAATGCCATGAAAGAGGAGGGAGGTTTAACTTTATGGAGCAGGACAAAACTTTAATTCTCGATGACGAACGCCGACTGGAACAATACGAAGCGGTGAAAGATTCTGCGCGCAGTGAGATTCAGTCGCAGGTGAAACAGCAGGCTGATCATCTGGAACCTGATGAACAGGCGGAAGTCGCTTCGTTGGGCGAAGATTTCAAACAGAAAGCGATCAACGAAATTCGCAGCACTGACGCTGAATTGAAGCGGGCACGCGTGGTGGCCAGATTTTCGCAAGTGACGGATTATCTGTTCTACCTGATTTACGGATTGATCACCTTGCAGATCATTTTCGACCTGTTCGGCGCTCGCAGATCGAACGGATTCAGAAACTTCATTGATGTAATCAGTTCGCCGTGGCTGGCTCCGTTCAAAAATCTGTTTCCCGATCCGGCGACAGGCCGGTTTCAAATCAGATTCTCTTACATTGCTGCCTTGCTGATTTACATCTTGCTTCATGCGGCGATCAACGGTTTGTTCCGCATGATTGCTCATCGAAAATCGGCAATCTGATTTTCGGACAAGTTTGGACGAAATACTTCCATCCAAAATCTAACTCCGCCGGATGTGTTAAACACATCCGGCATTTTTTTGGATCAAATCAGCCAATCGAAGAAGCGGAATTGTTCGCCGTCTGTTCGGAGCAAGGACATTCGGTGTACCTCTCGACTTCACTTTGAGCGGAAGAAACAAAGTTGGCAGCGTCAAAATTGCTTTTGCTTCAGCTTTAAGAACCTAAATCGGTAAAGGAACAGTAATTGCCAATTAGTTACCTGGGAGAAAATTACGAATGAGCAAAGTATCTTTGGAGGAAAGGATAGGAGTTATTTCAGCATCGGTACAGGCATATGCCAATCGTGTCGAAGGAAAAGGAGAAAGTGATGAAGAGAAAGTTTGTTTTTGTAACTTCGTTATTGTTTGCGATGACGCTAGGTATAAGTAACTTCGCGTTGGCGCAAAATAGGTCGCGAACAACAGAAAGGCAGGTTCAGCGGACGCTGACAAGTTTGGAAACTCGCGCGGACGCTTTCCGCAAAAGCCTGGATTATGCGATCAACCGCAGCCGTTACAGCGGCACTGCCAAAGAAACTGAAATCAATCGCTACGTCAGCGACTTCGAACAGGCGACGGATCGTTTGTTGGATAGGTTTCGTGATCGCAATGCCGTAGCTTTTGACGTTGACGAGGTGTTGGCCAGAGGGTGGTACGTTGATCGTTTTATGAAGGACAACTATCTCAGCGCCGACGTTCAACGAAACTGGCGTTTAGTCAGAACCGATTTGCTGACGCTGGCGCGGCAATACAACGTTCAATGGCGGTGGGATGATCGCGCTTACAATCCTTCGTTGCCTTATGACAATTACAACACGCGATTGACCGGAACCTACGCTTTGAATGTTTCGCGAAGCGACAATGTCGAGCGTGCGATCGAGAACGCGACGCGTGGGTTGAACCGACAGGAAGCCGAGCGCGTCAAAGCGGTCTTGTTGAGAAGAATGGAAGCGCCCGAACGGATAGCCATTGATCGGAAGGGATATGATTTGACCATTGTCTCAACCAACGCCCCGCAAGTGAGGATCGAAGCCGACGGACGCGGGCAAACCGAAACTCGTCCAAATGGTCGCACCGTCACCACAACCGCTTCGTTGAGCGGTGATACGTTGACAATAGTTTCGACCGGCGATCGCGCGGACGATTTCAATGTAGTTTTTCAGCCGATTGACAATGGCCGCAGCCTGCGCGTGACGAAACGTATTTACAGCGATCGTCTGGCGCAGCCGGTTGAAGTCAGAAGCATTTACAACCGCACTTCCGACGTGGCTCAGTTGAACATTTACGACGGCAATCGCCAGCGCAATCGCAATAATCGCGGTCGCGATGTTACGTATGGACGCGATGGCCGTTTCGTCATTGCAGATGGAACCGCGCTGACCGCGACGCTCAACGAAAACCTGACGACAAAAGAAACCAAAGAAGGCGACCGATTCACGATGACCATCAATTCGCCGGGACAATACAGAGGTGGCGTCATCGAAGGTTCGATTTTGAAATCGGATCGTTCCGGACGAGTCACCGGACGTTCGGAACTGACTCTGGAATTCGAGCGCGTGCGTGTGAACGGGCGTTATTATGATTTCGACGGCATCATCGAATCAGTTCGCACTCCGGACGGCGAAGATGTGAAGATTGACAACGAAGGCGCTGTCAAAGAAGACGACAGCCAGACCGAACGCACAATCACTCGTTCCGGCATAGGTGCAGCCATCGGTGCGATCATCGGTGGAATTACCGGCGGAGGTAAAGGCGCAGCCATTGGCGCTGTGATTGGTGCGGGCGCGGGAGCAGGCACGGTTCTTGTGCAGGGCCGCGACGACCTGAATCTGAATCGCGGAACTGAATTCACCATTCGCGCCAGCGCTCCTCGCGCAAGCTATTGATCTGAAACCTGGCATTTAGTTCGTCAAGTAACAGGCGGCAATTCGATTGAAACAGTCGGATTGCCGCCTGTTACTTTTGTACCAGGAAGATCGCTCGCGAAAGGTTAATCAACAACTGATGGCAATAGAAGAAAGCACTAGTGGCTTAACACCTGATCTGAGGTGTCTGATTTTGCGTAGCCAGTGAACGACGAAAGTACACGCCTGAACAATGGCGAATGTAGCTCTCAGATACATTCGAATAACAACTCGTCGGGAATAGTGCGATTTAGTAGCCAAAAACTACCTTGCATAAGCGAGTTTTTGAATGGCATCCGTTTTGCACTAATTCAAGTTGTCTGGCAATTCCGCTTAACAACAAGCAATAAAACTTCGCAATTTCATTTTCGAAGGAGGGAGCAAAACTTATGAACGTGAAAAGTAAACTACTCAAATTGACTGCTGCGTCAGTTATCGCATTGATGCTTGCCCTGACAACGCAGGTTATGGGGCAACAGCAATCAGTGAATGAACTGATTAAAACCGTTGACGCTCCGGTAACTGAAGGTGAATCGGCGCTGGCCATCAGTTACCCTGAAGGCCCCAGCATCAGCGTCAAATTCAAAGGCACGAACCGATTGCCGAAAGCCAGCGGCGAAGCCAAAGTTGAGCGCAAACGCGGAATGACCGAAATCGAAATCGAACTGGATGAGATGAAACCGGCGGCGTTTTTCGGCGGCGATTATGCTACTTATGTTTTGTGGGTTGTTTCGCCCGAAGGTCACGTGGACAACGTCGGCGAATTCATTCTGCGCGGAAACCGCGGCAAGTTGAACGTCTCGACTCCGCAGCAGACATTCGCAATGTTCGTCACCGCCGAGCCGCATTTTATGACCGGTTCGCCCAGTCGGTTCGTCGTCCTTGAAACTGTGCGACCAAAAAATAACATCACAGGCCAGATGCTCAGCGTTTCGACGATCAAGTATCGAGGCTTCTCAGGCGTCTACAATCACAGTCAGGAGACATTGGTCACCGATCCTGAGGTTAAAGGCGAAGTGCGTTCCGACGTGCGCCAGGCACTGGTGGCTGTCAGATTGGCCGAACGAGCCGGAGCGAAGGAATTCGCGGCCAGCGAACTGGCCAAAGCTCGCGAATCGTTGGACAAGACCATGGAGGCCAGCGAGGCCGACGTTGATCCGAAGCAATTGATGGTGATGGGGCACGAAACAGTCAGGCTGGCTGTCGAAGCGCAGAAGCTGGCTGAAGAACGTTCGTTCCAGGCTGCGCTTGACCGCGAACGCCAGAACCGTTCGGAAGAAATTTCTTCGCTGAAGATTTCGATCAGCAAGGCGGAATCGGATGCTGACCGGGCGAAATTGTTGGCGCAGCAAAAGGCGCTTGAGTTGGAGATGGAGCGCAATGCTCGCGAAAACGCAATTGCCCGCGCCAATGAAGCAGCCAGAAAAGCCGCTGAGGAAGCCCGCCTGCGCCAGCAAGCGGAAATGAAGGCGAATGAATTGGAGAAAGAAAAGTTCGCCGCCGAATTCAAAGCTGGAGCCGCGGAGCAGGAAGCCGAACGCGCCAAACGCGAACGCGATCAGGCTCGCGCTCGATTGCAGGCCGCGCTCGGAGCCGTTGTTGAAACGCGTCAAACAGCTCGCGGGTTGATCGTCAGCTTGCCGGATATTCTCTTTGACGTGGACAAGGCTACGTTGAAACCGCAAGCGCGCGAGATACTGAGCAAGGTTTGCGGCATTATGCAAGTGGCAGGAGCATACGACCTGAGCATTGAAGGTCACACGGACAGCACCGGCACGGATGAATACAACCAGCAACTTTCCGAACGCCGCGCAAAATCCGTTTACGATTACCTGACCAATTGCGGTTTGCAATCGTCGGCGCTGGCGAGCAGAGGTTTTGGCGAAGGGCAGCCAATCGCGTCGAACGATACGGCTGAAGGGCGACAGAAAAATCGCCGCGTTGAGATCGTGATCCAGGATCGCGACGACGCCGCAAACCTGCAAAGCAAAAAGTAACATCTTGTTTCAGGCGAAATGCATCCCTGAATTATTTCACCTGAAACCGACGGCGCACGTTTCATTGAATGAAGCGTGCGCCGTATTTTTTCAAGCGACTCATCTGAAGAATCACCTCAGCCGTTCAATCGCACAGACCTCAGTATTGTCGCGAAAGCCTGATTGTACTGGCGATAATCGCCGCTCGGCGCGACGTTGACGATGTAAAACAACGTGCCGTTTCGCATCATTGTGGTGTAAATCGTCACGACTTCGGTTTGACCTGTGACGGGCGAACGGCCAGCCAATCTGATTGCCAGGGCGCGTCGGCCATCAATGCTGCTGCGGCTGTAACGACCCTGCGGATTCAGATAAGAGTTGTTTTGCAGCAAAGCTCCGATGTAACGGTCGGAAGCGCTTTCCAGATCGCCGGTTCCGGCGTTGACTACTCCAACTATAGCGCCGTGCGTGAAGACGGATTGACCCTGGTAATCGCCGTAAGCTCCGCGCGGGGCGAAAGTCACTGAGTCTCTGCTTTCAAATCGCTGCCAATTGCTCGGCACGCTGACCTGGAAAACGTTGCCGCCGGTGTAATTGTTGTACCTTGACGACGGGTTTTCGACTCTTTGTTCAACTCGGCTGCCGCTTGGATATTGCTGTCCGCTTGTCTGTTGATTGCGGGCGTTTCTTTGGGCGATTTCCTGCATGGTCGGCGCCGGAGACATTCGCCGCAAATCGTTTTTCACGCGGTTGAATTCGGCGTTGTCGTAACGCGCTGCGCTGCGATTGACTCGCAATCGCTCTGCTTCTTGCGTGATGGCTTCATATCTGTTGCCCGGATTCGGATGGCTGCTGAGCCATTCGGGGCCGCTCCCGCCGCCTTCACGTTCGATGGTTCGGAACATATTTGCCAGATCGCGCGGATCGTAACCGGCGTTAGCCATGATTTGCGATCCGAGTATGTCTGCTTGACGTTCGTATTCGCGGCTGTACTTCAAAAAGTATGCAGTTACCCCAAGTTGTGTACCTTGGGCAATGATGCTGCCGACGTTTCCGCCGATGATTGCTCCCAAAATTGCGCCGCCAATCGCCGGTAATTGAAACTTCGCGCTTTGGGCTTTAGTGGCTTGCGCCGTTCCGTGTCGCAGAACTACGTGGCTCAATTCGTGAGCCATCACTCCGGCCATTTCGCCTTCGTTGCGAGCGGCTTCGATCATTCCGCGATTGACGTACATCGGCCCGCCCGGCAAAGCGAAGGCGTTGATGTCGCGAGCGTTGACCACATCGAATTCATATTGAAACGCGGATTGCCGGTATTCGCGCGGAATGGCCGCCACCAGCCTGCGTCCGACGTTTTCGACGTATCTGTCAACGTCGCTGTTTTCTGCCATGACGGGCATTTGCTTTTCGACTTCAGCAGCGGCTTGCTGTCCAAGCTGTACGTCTTGCTGAAGACTGTATTTGTTTTTCGGCATCTGGATTTTTGTGCCCTGAGCAACTGCGGTCAATTGCGCCATTCCCAGGGTCGCTGCCAGGCTTACGGCCAGAATTCCACGAACCATTCCATAATTGTTTTTCATCATCTCTTCCTCCTTTTTTCCTCTTCAAGTCAAACTGCATAAATGATGACTTACTATTGATAGGGCAAGCACTGTGCCGTAATCCAAATTGTCAGCGAAGCTATATTATGGCAGTTATCGGTTTGTATGAATCAGGTACGAGGGTGTATGTCTGCAATGCATCCGACAATACCAAAAATGCCTCATTGGATGATTAAGTTATTGAATTTACTTGGATATGGTTTTTGGTCTGAAGCTTGCAGTTTTATCAGGCTGAGGAGTAATTGTGGTTATCACGGATGCTCCGACGCTGTGCCTATGGTATTGAGATTGATTTGGGGAGACCAATCTCCATGCCGGCGTGGCGGGAAGTCGAGCCGCCAATGAGAACGGCATTAATGGGGCGATTGATGTCTCATTTTGATTTGGCGGCTCGAACTGACGAAAAAAAATTACCCGTTGACCTCACGCAAACTAACGGGAAAAAGCATTGCTGAGATTTTCTGCCGGATAAGGGAATTGTAGAATTGAACTACCTACAGCAACGGTGATTACGTTGCGCGCGCGATAGTACCTGCCAAATCAAATACTGTTATCGGGATGCAAATTATGACTACTCCAATCGAACGAAAGCTTCTGACTTACCTCGCCATCATTTTCTGTACCTTAATCATATTGGTATTTCTGGTTTACAAGGGCGTGCAAACCATGTCGTCTTCCAGCGATATGGTCCGGCAGACTTTGCAGGTCAAGGGAGAAATCAAAGAGCTACAAGCGCAGATCAATCAGACAGGTTTTATAGCGCGCGAGTATTACGTCACTGGCGATTCGAGATTGCTTGACGAGTATGACGCTGTGAAAGAACAGTTGAACAATCAGATAAACAAGCTCAAGGAAGAAACAAAGGATAACCCCAACCAGCAAAAACGAGTTGAGACAATACAAAGACTGATGGACGAGCGATCAATGCTTCAGGGCCAGATGATTTTGTCTCGCAAACGGGAGGAATTCGACATCATTGCGCGGCAGCTAAGAGAAAAAAGGTTCAGCGAAAATAAAAATGAGCTGAAGCTTGCCATCCAGGAAATGGAGAACGAAGTGCAAGCCCTGTACGTCGAAAGATCGAAGCGAGAAAAATCCGATGCCAGATTGGCGGCGGCAATTGCCGTCATCGGAATTCTGATTGCGACCACTTCGTTGATCCTGACCGGAATTGGATTGCGACAGGAAATCGCCAAACAGGTGGACGGCGAACAGAAGCTGAGAGAACGCGAACAGGAATTGCATTTGGCTCTGGCTTCTTCCAACGCCGGTTTGTGGTTTTGGGACATTAAGAATGATCAGGTTGCCTGGTCCGATGAAAACTATGGGGTCTTCGGTTATAAGCCGGGCGATTGTGTTCCCAGCTACGATTTGTGGGTTAACAGTTTGCATTCGGAAGACCGCGAACAAGTAAAACAAGAATTGGAAACAGCCATCAAAGAAAAAAGAAATTACAAAACCGAACATCGCATTATTTGGCCAAACGGCGAAACTCGGCGCTTACTGGTCAGGGGGCAGGCGAAATATGATAACGAGGGAAATCCAATCAGGATGAGCGGCATCTGCCTGGACATCACAGAGCTTAGAAAAACGGAAGAAGCCTTGTTTGAAAGCGAAGAGAGATTCCGCCAGATTGCCGAAAATATAGAGGCCGTTTTATGGATCAGAAATGTGAAAAGCGGCCAAGTGGAATTTGTCAGTTCGGGCAGTGAAAGGTTGTGGGGCATCAACGCGGAAGAATTGATGAGCAACGAAAAAGCCTGGTCTTCCTATATTCACGCCGACGATGTTGAAAAAGCGCGCAGGTTGGCGCGAGAAAATTACGGCGACGGAAGTCTGGATCACGAATACCGAATCATCACGCCCGATGGGAAATTGCGCTGGGTCAGAGATCGTGCTTTTCCGGTCAAAGATATTGGCGGCAAAGTTCGGCGTATTGTCGGCTTTACGGTTGACACCACCGAACGCAAACAGGCCGAAGAGTTCAGAGCCAATCTGTTGGCCAGAGAGCAGGAAGCTCGCGCCCAGGCGGAAACGGCCAATCGGACGAAGGACGAATTTCTGGCGATTGTTTCGCACGAATTGCGTTCGCCGCTGAACGCCATGCTGGGATGGGCGCGCGTGTTGCGCAGCGAAAGCGTGGATCAGCAGACGCACGATCACGCCATTCAGGTAATCGAACAAAGCGCCGAGATGCAATCCAGGTTGATCGAAGACCTGCTGGATTCGGCGCGAATTGCCAGCGGCAAATTGCGGATCGAATCCCATCCGGTAAATTTGATTCCGGTGATTCAGTCGGCGATTGACACTGTGTATCCGTCGGCTGAAAGCAAGGGTGTTGAGATCAGCAAACAACTCGATCCGAATGCCGGGATCATCACTGGCGACGCCGAAAGACTGCAACAGATAATCTGGAACGTTTTGTCGAATGCGGTGAAGTTCACGCCAAAGGGAGGTGGAGTCGAAATCGAATTGAAAAGGCTGGATTCCAAAGCCGCGATTGTCGTCAGAGACACCGGCAGAGGGATCAAACCCGAAGATATGCGACACATCTTCGACAGATTCCGCCAGGCTGACAGTTCGACCACGCGTCGCGCGGGCGGGCTTGGGCTGGGGTTGTCGCTGGTTAAGAATCTGGTTGAGTTGCACGGCGGCAACATCACCGCCGAAAGCGAAGGCGAAGGCAAAGGCGCGACTTTTACCATCAGTTTGCCGTTGCGGGCTGTGGGCGGCGGTGTTCGCGCTTCAGTTGCTGAAAATGATTTTGATGAGTTCAGAATCAGCGGGTCGTTGGGATCGCTGCCTTCGCTCAAGGGCTTGAACATTCTGACTGTGGATGACGAAGTTCAGGCGCGCGATCTGGTCGCAACCCTGTTGACAAGGTTTGGCGCTTCGGTGACTACAGCTTCTTCCAGCGCCGAAGCCATTGACGTTTTGACCAGCAACGACCCACAGCCGGGCTTCGATCTGATTGTGTCAGACATTGGCATGCCTGACGAAAACGGTTACACGATGATCCGTCGCATCAGGCATTTGCCTGCGCCGATAGGCAAAATTCCAGCAATCGCTTTGACGGCTTTTGGCCGGGCGGAAGACCGCATCAATGCGCTGGAGGCCGGTTTTCAAATGCACGTTCCAAAACCGGTCGAGCCTGCGGAACTGATGATGGTCATTGCCAGTTTGACAGGGCGTTCGTTGAAAACACAGCCGGAAAAATCTGAAGGATTCACAGGTTAAGAAGAACAGCAGTTTGACATACGGTTTCATGGCAATTGTCTGCTTAATCCTGAAAAAATCGCGTGAATCCTGTTCCGACAAAAATTCTCAATATTGCCATGCTTTGATTCAGCATCGTCCCGCGTGGCACGGCTTCGGCTGAACAGCTACCCTGGACATAAGAGGATGAAAATGACGAAAGCGAAAATACTGATTATTGACGACGACACGAACTTCTTGGACCTGACGCAATTCCATCTGCGCAAACAGGGATTCGATGTTGTCAGCGCGGAAAGCGGAGAAGAAGGTTTGAAACTGTTGACCGGCGATCAGTTCGATGTGGCTTTGACTGACCTGCGCTTGCCCGATGCCGATGGAATTGATCTGGTCAGGCAGTTCAAGGAATCCGTGCCCGACACAGAAGTTATTGTCATCACCGGGTTCAGTTCGATCACCAAAGCCGTCGAAGCCACACGCGCCGGCGCTTATAACTTCGTCGAAAAGCCTGTCAATTACGACAAGCTGTTGTTGATGATTGACAAGGCGATTGAACATCGCAGGCAGAATAATGAAATCAGGCAATTGCGCGGCAAGCTGACTGAACGGAAGTCTTATTACAACATCATCGGCAGCAGCAAGGCGATGCAGAACATTTACGAGATCATAGATTCCGTGGCCGAATCCGATGCCAATGTTTTGATCATTGGCGAATCCGGAACCGGCAAGGAGTTGGTGGCCAGCGCCCTGCATTACAAAAGCCTGCGCGCCAAAAAGCCGTTCGTGAAGATCAACTGCGCCGCCTTGCCGAAGGAATTGATCGAATCGGAGTTGTTCGGTCACGTCAAAGGCGCATTCACCGGCGCCAATCGGGACAAGCTTGGTTTGATTGGACAGGCTGACGGCAGCAGTTTGCTGCTGGACGAAATTGGGGAAATGCCAATCGAACTTCAGCCAAAACTTCTGCGCGTGTTGCAAGAGCGCGCTTATCTTCCCGTTGGAAGCGAAAAGCCCAGGGCTGTTGATTTCCGATTGATATGCGCAACCAATCGCGATCCGTTGGCTGCCGTCCGCGAAGGTTTGTTGCGCGAAGACTTGTATTACCGCATCAATACAATTCCGATTCACGTTCCGCCGCTGCGCGAACGCGAAGAGGACATTGTGCATCTGGCCGAACATTTCGTTCGCGTCTTTGCCGGAAATTACGACCGTCCTGTTAGCCGCATTTCCAACGCCGCTTACGATTTGCTTTTGCGGCATTCCTGGCCGGGCAATGTGCGCGAGTTGCAAAACGCAATTGAACGCGCAGTGTTGTTGAGCAAGGGCGACACCATCGAACCGGACGCGCTTCCGCTTACGGACATTATTCCGATCAATCCGGCCAGCCGGACGGTTCAACCCATACCAAAAATCGAAGCCGAATCTAACGGTCATAAGAATCAGAGTTTCGATCATGAGCTGAGCTTTGATGATTTGTGCCAATTGCTGGTCAGCAAATTGTCCGATGAATGGAAGGCGGATGCAGGAGCGGAAGATTGCCAGCATAACATTTTTGAGAGATTGGAAGGCAGTATTGTCCAGGCCGCGCTGGAACGAACTCAGGGTAACAAACAGGCTGCGGCAACATTGCTGGGAGTTTATCGCCCGCGACTTTATAGCATCATCAAAAAACATAACCTGGTTGAATTTGCTCCCTCGGAGTAACTTCAGCCAGGTTATGATGCTACTTTTCATTTAGGTTTCAAACTGTCTGTCTCATTTGTTTGTTGGCGAAAAGCG
>CAYRQB010000078.1:3583-20415 GCA_964426025.1 uncultured Heliomicrobium sp. | reverse complement strand
TCACCTTCGTTCCTCCGCCGGGAGCGGACAAATTCGATTTCGAGAGCAAGATGATTGGCGGCGTGACGATTCTGCTGGCGTTGGGCGGCGTGCTTTATTGGCGAGCGAACAGAAAACAAGGTGTTCGCTCGGCTGAATGATGTGGCGAATGAATCCTGAAGCCCAAAACTTGATTCCCGACACCTGTGATTTCCAAGATTGCGTTTAGGCAGTCTGTCTTTGGTTTTCTCAGGTGTCAGGATCAAGGTTTCAGGTTTCAGTTAATTGAAGGCTGTGCGTAAATCAGAAACCGGGTTGCCGATTGGGAACGCACGCGCCCCCGCGTGCGAGCCTTCTGGCGGCGCGCATCGTTTCAACGACCAAGACCAGCGCGCGAGGGCGCGCGCGTTCCCAGCGGTCAAGCTATTTTGTTGAGTGCAACGGACTTTAATTCGCACAGACCTCAGTTAATTGCTTTCACTGGTTTTCAGGAATGCGCCTGTGATGTCAGTTCTTCGGTTACTTCTTCACTCGTTTGCCGATGCAATACAGATAGCCTGAAGTCCGCATGAAAATCTGGCCGTCGGATATGGCTGGCGAACTGAGGCAATAATCGCCAAGCGCATTTTCGGCCAGCACTTCAAATTGCGGCCCGGCTTTGACCACGACGGTGAAACCTTCTTCGTTGGTCGCGTAAATTTTGCCGTCGGCCAACACCGGCGAAGAACTGTAAGTGCCGGGTTTCAATCGTTGCGGCGGATAAATTTCCTTGCCGGTTTTGGCGTCAAGGCAGAGGAATCCGCCATTGTCGCGGACGATGTAAAGATATTTTCCATCAGTGACCGGCGTCGGCACGTCCGGCCCTGAGTCAATGCTCCAGGCTTTATGCGAACTGGTCACGTCGCCACGTCCACCGGCTTTGATGGCAAGATAAGGTTTGTTCTTCGCTCCGGCGTAAATCAATCCATCGGCGATAACCGGCGAATTGACGATTCTGTAAAAAGGATTGTTTTCAGGATTCAGCCCATAAGCTCGCCACAATTCCTTGCCAGTCGCCAGATCGTGTCCGGTCACGCAATCGCCGCCGCTGATGATCAGTTCCATCGCGCCGTTGTGCTTCAACAACATAGGCGTGATGTAAGAATCGGGCGATTCCTGAATGGCCTGCGTCGGGCGTTCGTGTCTCCAAATGGTTTTGCCGGTGGCTTTGTCCAGCTTCAGGATGTACGACGGTTCGTCAGTGCGCATGCCGTGCAGAACCGGAACATAAAGAGCATTTTCGTGTAGAAGCGGCGACGATCCGTAGCCCCAGTTCAAACCGAACTTGCCGTAATCTTTCTGAATGTCGCGCGTCCAAAGCTCGTTGCCTTTGAAATCGAAAGCCTTCAGCACTCCCATTCCGGTCAGCACCCAGACGTTCTTGCCGTCCGTCACAGGCGAAGGCGAAGACATGTTCTGTTTGCGCATCATGTGATCGCCAGTGCCGAGCGGTTTTTTCCACAGCACAGTTCCTTTCGTGCGATCAACAACCCAGAACGAAAGCGTGCCAAGCGTCTTTGTGCCGTCGGCGACATTCAGGAAGATGTAATTGTCCCAAATGATCGGCGTCGAACCGCTGCGGTCTGTCATTGGCAATTTCCAGGTGATGTTTTCTTCCGTGTTCCATTTGACCGGCAGATTCTTTTCGTTGCTGACGCCATTGAGCATAGGCCCGCGCCATTGCGGCCAGTTTTCAGCCGAAGCGACGGATAGAGCGACGATAAAAGATAGTGTAGTGAGAGCTAACGCAAGCGACAGTTTGCGACGCATTTCTTTTCCTCCGTTGAACTGATCTGACAAAAAATTGAATCTATGTTTGCAGGACATCTGTATGGTAGACGAAAGCAAAGAACAGCGGAAGCTGGATTGGTGAAAGAAGAACGATGAATCGCAAATCTGTCAGGCGATTGATTCGGCGATTGTTTGCAATTCATCTGCGGCAGCGTGTAGCATCCGGTTTCTTCAAGCAATTTCTTCAAGCCGGATATTAATTGATCCGGCTCAGACGTGCCTATGATTGTCCGCTAAACAATGAGTCATCCGCGTGTGCTGAAAGCTTCGTTGCCAGATGCGATGAAGAGGTCAAGTTGTGCCGAATCGCGACGACTCATCCTCCCCTTAGCCAATCAACATCACAAGCAGTTCAAACGCGAAGCCGCAATTGCATCTGCGGCGGCGGACAATTTCAGGAGACGACAGAAATGAGTTTTGATCGAAATAAGCTTCGGCAAATGGGCTGGAACGAATTTTTTGAAGCCAGCTTTCATCAATTCGCAGAACAGGGTTATGTCCCAGGTCGAGCCGTGTTGGAATACAACCAGTTTTTCCGCGTCCTGACGGATCGCGGAGAGATGCTGGCCGAAATTACCGGCAAGCTGAAACACGAAGCTCAGAGAAGAGCCGATCTGCCGGCAGTCGGCGATTGGTTGGCGCTTCGTCCGGTTGAATCGGAGAAGAAGGCGACAATTCATGCTGTGTTGCCCAGAACCAGCAAGTTTGCTCGTAAAACCAAAGGCTCGAAAACGGAAGAGCAGATTGTCGGAGCGAACATTGACACGGTTTTTCTGGTGACTTCGCTCAATCAGGATTTCAATCCGCGACGCATAGAACGTTCTCTGGCAATTGCCTGGGACAGCGGAGCCAGCCCGGTTGTTTTGTTGACCAAATCGGATTTGTGCGACGACATCGAAGACAAGTTGGAAGAAACGATTGCCGTCGCGGCTGGAGTTCCGCTTCATGCCGTCTGCGCGATCAAGGGCGATGGCCTGGATGAATTGCAGCAATATTTTTCTCCCGGCAAAACCGTGGCCTTGATCGGTTCTTCGGGCGTGGGCAAATCCACTTTGATTAATTGTCTGATTGGCCACGAACGCCAATTGGTCAAAGACGTTCGCGAACACGATGATCGCGGAGTGCATACGACGCGGCATCGCGAACTGATTTTGATGCCAAACGGCGCAATGGTTTTGGATACCCCCGGCATGCGCGAGCTTCAGTTGTGGGACGCTGAAGAGGGAATTGAAACGACTTTCGAGGATATTGAAGAGATTGCAGCCCGTTGCCATTTCACCGACTGCAAGCACGGAAACGAGCCGCGATGCGCTGTTCGGGCTGCAATCCAACAAGGAGGACTTGCCGCCGACAGGTTTGAAAATTACCTGAAGATGCAGAAGGAACTCGATCATTTGTCTCGGCGTCAGGATCAATTCGCTCAGCGCAATGAGCGCAATCGCTGGAAGAAGCTGGCGAAAATGGCTGAAGAGCGTTCGCGATGGAAACGCGGAGACAAGTAAATCAAATTGAGCCTCTAAACCGGCAAGACATCTGGCCCTTCAGCTAGCGATTGGCGAGGTGGTTCTGTTACCATCCTCGCCGACTTGAAATCACAATCAAATGACAAGCTCAATCGAGGCGCTTATGAAAATCCTATTGAAATCGCGACAGATTGTTTTGATCGCCGCTGGTCTGATGATCGCGGCGACAGGAGTTTTGGCCGTCACGTTGGCGGCTGAAACTTTGAGCGTTCGCAAGGCGCGCGAGCTTTTACAGCACATAGCCGGAGCTACGCTGAACAAAGATCAGGTTCAGATCAAAAAGATCGAATCCGGCATCGGCGGAGGCGGAGCGATTGTCGAAGCTCAAATCGAAACCTCTTTCCGCGTCGCCAAAGGCAAAGACGGTTGGGAAATCGTCGAAGTCCGTTTGGGCGACCGCCAGTGGGAATCCTTCGAATTGATAGAGGAAGCAATCAAGCGCGAGAAAGCCAGACGCACAACCGGATTGATGCAAAAACTGGCTGAAGGATTGACGGCTTACCAACGCGAACATGGTCAATACGCAACCACGGATGAAATCGCCGAATTGCTCGATTACCTTTCGCCGCGGTTTATGTCCACGCCGATCAGGTTTGACCTGTGGGGCAGGGAATTCGAATATCGCGGCTCTGCTTCAGGCTATCGTCTGTATTCAGCAGGCGCAGACGGCAAAAAAGAAACGGGCGACGATCTTGTGATTGAAAACGGCGTGGTGAAATCCGATTCGGAGTGAAACGGGTGAAAGCGTTTCAAACGTTGATAATCAACTGATAATCAACCGTCAGAAAATATGGAATACATTTCAGCAGAACATCAAAAAGAGCTTGGCCGGACTTACAAAATGGCCGCGATCATCGTAGTGGCGTTTTGTATAACGGTGTTCGTTTACATGCTCGTCGCCAAATTCATAACGCCGAATGAAATAACGCCCGGCAGCGAATCCTGGATGAATCCGGTTTATTCCGCCGCCATTGTGCTTGGATTGGTTGTGGTGGTGTTGCGGCGAATCATGTTGTCGAGGATGGTGATGGGGCCGGCTGCAATGCGCGGCGTTCGACACGTTCTCAGGAATATGTTGAACATGACGATCATCTGTTGTGTGTTGTCGGAGATCGCTGCAATTGGCGGATTGATGTTGTATCTGTTGACCGCCGATTTCCAATACAGTTGGCGGTTGAGCGCTGTCAGTCTGTTTCTGTTAATTTACACATTTCCCCGTCGCGGCGAATGGGAAAGAGCAGTCGCTTTCAGCGCGAAAATTCAGAGCGAAAGCGCGGCGCAAATCGCCAGATAATATTTTCATCGCAATGATGAAGACTTGTTTGAAATGGCGGCGGCAAATTCAGTCGAAGAGCCAGGAGTTGTTGTAATGACGAGGATTGCGAAGAAGTTTGTAGCGAATCTGATTTTAGTGTTGATGTTCGGAACAGGGCTGAGCGCCTTCGCTCAGCAATTGGCGCCGCAATCTTCGCCTGATGAATTTAACAAAGCCGCAGAGTCGAAACGTCGGCAGCAGGCTTACCTGAAATATATCGAAGCTCAGCGTCTGAAGAGCGAAGCCCAACGCGCAAACAGCCGTCAGATGTTGGATGAATCAATTCGCGCTTTCAGGGAAACCATTCTTCTGGACCCGACGGCAGCCGAACCGCATGTTGATCTGGGCGAGATTTATTTCTTTTTCCTGTCTCAGCGCACGCTGGCCGAAAGCGAAGCCAGGGAAGCCGTCCGCCTTGATCCTAAAAACGTCGGCGGTCATTTGTTACTGGCAAGGTTGTACATTTATGCGGCGCGAACCGAAAACAATTCTCGTTCGTTGAATCTGGATCGCGCGATCGTCGAATATGAAAAAGTCGCCGAGCTTGATTCATCTCAGGCGGAAGCGTGGGCGTTTTTGTCGGAGCTTTACGCGATCAAAAACGATCAGGAGAAGCAGGTTCGCGCTTTGGAAAAATGGGCGATCGCTCCTGTGCCGGTTGAACAATTTTTTTATCAGTCGGTGATGAGCGCCGACCTGACGCCCGACAGAGCCTACTATCAACTCTCTCAGCTTTACCTGAGCCAGAACAAAAACCGTGAGGCAATTGACGCAGCCCAGCGGGCTTACGAGATGAATCCCGAAGTCGGAGATTTCGCGCGCAACCTGATCAGTATTTTGCGAGTGGCTGGAACCAGCGGCGACGAGATGCGGGTTTACTCGCGATTGTCCAAATCGGCAAACAGCCCCACCTTGCTGGTCGGTTACGGTTCGGCGTTGATTCGCGCCGGTCGTTATCGTGAAGCCATTGATCGTTTGCGGCAGTACGTCAACCTGGATCAGTCAAACGTCAGCGCCGTCGGTTTGCTGGCTTTGGCTGAAAGGCGCGCGGGCCAGCGTCAGGCAGCAGTCGAGACTTTGAAAACGGCGCTTGCCAGAGTCGAAGCCGAAACGCGAACCGATTTGATGCTGGAACTGGCGCAAACTTACGAAGAGCTTGGACGAAACGAAGATGCCATCGCCATTTACGAAAATGCTTTTGAAAATTATACGGGGAAAGACGCTCTGACACCGGCCAATACCCCGCTGTTCAACGAGGTCGTCAGCCGCATGGCGGCTGTTTGCCGTCGCATTGGCAATCAATCCAGGTTGCAAGCTTTGCTGACTCGCACCCGGCGGTTGATTGACGAACATAATCCGCTGGTGGAACTGATCACAATTCAAAATCTCAGGGATGACGGCAAGCGCCGCGAAGCTTTGGAAATGACTCGAGGAGCAAGTCGCAGGTTTTCTCAGGATCGTTCACTGAAATTCACCGAAGACTTGATTCTCAGCGAGATGAATCGTTACGAAGAAGGCGCTGATCTGTTACAGCGGATGGTCAAGGGGCGTCCGGAGGATTCAAGCGATGACGCCGGTGTCTATCTGATTTTAAGCAGTGTCAGTTTGCAGCATGGAAAATTGAAAGAAGCCGAAATCGCCGCGCGCAAAGCCATTAACCTTAACCCGGACAATATCGAAGGAACGATTCAACTTTGTTCGATTCTGGAAAAAACTGGTCGAATTGAAGCTGCGGAAAATGGGCTGCGCGAACTTCTGAAACAAAATCCAGACAATGCCACAGCGCTGAACAATCTAGGCTATCTTTTGCTGGAACATACAAGCCGTTATCAGGAAGCGCTGAATCTGATCGAGCAAGCCATAGCCATAGAGCCAATCAATGGTAGTTTTTTGGACAGTCTGGGTTGGGCGCATTACAAGCTGGGCAACGCAGAAAAAGCCGTGGAGTTTTTAGAGAAGGCCACTGTCTACAGCCGTCGCAGCACAACCATTCACGAACATCTGGGCGATGCTTTGCAAAAGCTCGGACGTTCGGGCGAGGCGAAGCGGCAATGGGAAAAAGCTCTGGATTATTCAATTCAGGACGGCGAAATCGCTCGATTGAAAGTAAAACTGAAAGACGCTAGACAGTAACCAATCCGATAATCAAATCCGAATGAAGCTTACCCTGCCATCTTTTGCCAAAATCAACTGGACGCTGGAAATTCTGGGCAAACGCCAGGACGGTTATCATGAACTGCGAACATTGCTGCAAACCGTCAGCCTGTCTGATGAGTTGATCTTTGAACAGTTGGATCAGGGAATCGAAATCGTTTGTGACCACCCTGAAGTGCCATGCGATGAAACGAATCTGGTTTTTCGTGCGGCGAAACTGCTTGGCGATTTTGCCGGGATTAACAAGGGCGTCCGCATCACAATCAACAAAAGGATTCCCACTGCTGCCGGACTTGGCGGTGGCAGCAGCAACGCGGCGATTACCTTCATCGCATTGCAAAAGATTTGGAGCGTCGAATTGCCGCCGAGCGATTTGTTTTCTTTGGGCGCGAAACTCGGAGCCGACGTGCCGTTCTTTTTTATGGGCGGAACCTGTCTGGGCGTCGGCAGAGGCGATGAAGTTTATCCTTTGACGGACATCAATGCGGATCATTTATTGCTGGTAAATGCCGGGATTCCGGTTCCAACGCGCGATGTCTACTCGAACCTGCCTGCCGAGTTGACAAACCCGCGTGCCATCACTAAGATGCCGCTTTCTCTCGAGGCCGCATACGCTGGCATAACAACACACAACGAGCAAATCAAGCTGAAGAATGATCTGGAATTATCGGTTCTTGCTCGTCATCCGCTGCTCGCCGAGATCAAGGAAATATTGTCGCGGGCAGGGGCAATCGCGGTACTGATGTCGGGCAGCGGCTCGACGATTTTTGCGATCTTTGATAACGAAGCGAAGCGTTTCGCAGCGCGACGCGAATTGAGTCAACATGGTTGGTGGTGCGAATTTGTGCGCACGCTTGGCCGTAATGAGTATCAGAAAATTTACAAACAAACGTTGGCGAACTTTGTGGCTTGAGCTAGTAGCTTTGAATAGCTCGCCGGTCGCCGACAAAAAATCCAAAGCAGACATCGTGGGAGTTTCTCGCAAGGATTTCCTGCGTGACTCAATTCGCAAAAGGATCGCAAAACAAGTTTGTTGGGGAGTCGCCAAGTGGTAAGGCAGCGGCCTTTGGAGCCGCCATTCGTAGGTTCGAATCCTACCTCCCCAGCCACAAAATCAAATGACGAGTGATGAACGACAGATGACGAGTTCGGTAAACTGGTCAATTGTCATTTGTCACTCGTCAAAGTTTGTATAGAGCCGTGAAAAGCTTGCAAATCTTTTCGGGCAATGCCCATCGCTCACTGGCCCAGGAAATCTGTCAGTATCTGGGGATAGAGCTTGGCCGCGCCAACACTACGCGTTTTCCCGACGGAGAGTTCAACTTTCAGATTCTGGAAAACGTTCGCGGCGGCGATGTCTTCATTGTTCAATCAACCTGTCCTCCGGTTGATTCGCATCTGATGGAATTGCTGATAATGATTGATGCCTTCCGGCGTTCGTCGGCGGATCGCATCACGGCGGTCATACCTTATTACGGTTATGCGCGCGGAGATAAGAAAGACAAACCGCGCATCCCGATTTCGGCAAAGCTGGTTGCCAGCCTGATAACCACCGCCGGAGCCAATCGGGTGTTGGCTGTTGATTTGCACGCGCCGCAGATTCAAGGTTTTTTCGACATACCGGTGGATCATTTGTTTGCCGCTCCGGTGATGATCGAATACTTCACCAAAAATCCGGTTGAGGATTTGGTAGTGGTGGCGCCAGACCCTGGCGGGGCTGAGCGCGCCAGGGCTTACGCGAAAAGGCTCAACGCCGATTTCGCCATTGTTGACAAACGACGTGACAAATCATCGCCCGGTCATTCCGAAGCCGAAGTGATGCACGTAGTCGGCAACGTCGAAGGTCGAAACGCTTTGATCGTTGATGACATGGTTGACACGGCGGGCACGCTGACGAAAGTCGCGGAAGCGCTGCACAAAAACGGCGCGCAAAGGATTTTGACCGGTTGTGTTCACGCCGTTTTGTCGGGCAACGCCATTGAGCGCATTTGCAAATCCCCTTTGGAGAAAGTGGTGCTGACCAATTCAATGCCGCCCAGAGAAGGATGCGAATCGCCGAGGTTTGAATATTTGAGCATTGCGCCGCTGCTGGCCGAAGCAATCAAATCAATTCACGACGAAAGTTCTGTGAGCCGATTATTTATCTGAAGTTTTGAATCCATCTTACGGAGATAAGAGCGGAGTTTAAGTTATGAGTTTAGATACCAGTATTTCATTGAACGCAAAAAAACGAAGTGAGCGTGGCAAGAACGATTCGCGCCGTTTGCGCGCTGCGGGTCTTGTTCCTATCACGGTGTACGGCGGAGACCATGACGTCATCAGCGCCACAATCGGCAAGCGCGAATTCGCCGCGCTGATCCGCAATCACGGACGCAACAGCATCTTTACGCTTGATGTCGAAGGCGCGACCTCTCCGGTCAAAATTGCGGATGTTCAGATTGACCCGATCAAAGGTTTTCTGGTGCATGCCGATCTGATGCGGATTTCGCTGACTGAAAAATCCAAGTTCGACGTGCCGATCAAAATCGTTGGCGAAGCCGATGGAGTCAAAAACTTCAGCGGTATCCTTGACGTTCCAAAGCATTCATTGGAAATTCGTTGCTTGCCGCGTGATCTGCCGTCGGTGTTTGAAGTTGATGTAACTCCACTTGGCATCGGCGACCACCTGAGTGTCAAAGACCTGAACATCAGCGACCAGATTGAAGTGCTTGACGATCCAGACACTGTGCTTGTCACGGTTGTCGCTCCTCGCGTCGAGGAAGCTGTCGAGGAAGTCGCCGAATCATCCGAGCCGGAATTGATCAAAAAGGGCAAGGCTGAAGAAGAATAAGTCCGGCTGTTCGGGATTGGAGTTGGCCGAAATTGAGCAAGAGTGTAATTCGATAATCCCGATCCTCGAACTTTTATGTGGTTGATCGTAGGCTTAGGCAATCCCGGACCGAAATACGAATGGACGCGACACAACTGCGGTTTTTTGGTCATTGACGAATTGGCAAGCCGAATCGGCAGGGAAGTCCGAACGCCCGAATGCCAGTCATTAACCGCCCGCGCAGTTATCGGCGGCCAGAAGGCAATACTTGCCAAGCCTCAAACCTACATGAACCTGAGCGGGGTAGCGGTCGCCGCTTTGAAACAAAAGCACGAAATCGCCGAGGCGTCCAAAGTGCTGGTCATCAGCGACGATTTTGCGTTGTCATTCGGCAAGATTCGAATCAGGCCGAAAGGAAGCGCAGGCGGCCAAAACGGTTTGAAGTCAATCATCGCTCGGCTTGGAACGCAGGATTTCCCGCGATTGAGATTTGGGATTGCGCCGGATCATCCGATCGCAGACGCTTCGGAATTTGTTCTTTCGGAATTCCCGAAAAAAGACCGAGCCGCGCTGGCTGAATCAATTTCAATGGCGGCGGACGCCGTCGAAGATATTTTGACAAAAGGCATCGTCGAGGCGATGTCGAAATACAACTGAACGATGACAGGAAGACGATTGGATGTGGTGACGAAAACTAACTGGCAGAATTGCATGGTTTTCCAACCCCTCCAATTACGTTTTCATCATCTCCTTGCCTGTCGGCTTTGGGCTGACAAGCTTTAACATCCATAAGGAGGACGACAATTGAGAAGTTATGAACTGATGTTCATCTCCTCGCCGAACACAACGGAAGAGGCGGTCAACAAGATCATTTCCCAAATCGAAGCCGCCATTACCGAACGCGGCGGCAAGATCACCAAAATAGATAACACCTGGGGACGCCGTAAGCTCGCCTATCCCATCGAGAAATTCGAAGAAGGCATCTATACACTGATTTACATCGAAGGAACCGGCCAAGAGATAGCCGAAGTTGAACGCCGTTTACGTGTCACAGATTTCGTCATTCGCTACTTGTCCATCAGAACCGACGAAGACCTGAAACGCGCTGAAAAGATGAAAGCGAAGCGAAAGACTGCCGTCGCCGCTCGTTTGGGCGATGACGACTTCGATTCAGACGCCGACAACGGTGACGACGAGACTGAAGGTGAAGACGAGTAAACAGTTTTGCCGGACAGCACGAATGCTTTCCGGCGACGGTTGGCTTCGGCACTATTTAGATATGTGCCACATACGATTTGGAGAGAATCATGGCTGAAATTGAAAGCGAAGACAGAGAAAGAAGTAACAGATCATCGGGGCGTCCGCGCCATTCGCGCCGCCGCAGGGTTTCGCGTTTAACGGCGGAGCGGATTGATTACATTGATTATAAAGATGTGAAGCTGTTGCAATCATTCATTGCGGAAAACGGCAAAATTCTGCCACGCCGCCTGACCGGAGTGAGCGCCTGGCAGCAACGCAAATTGACTGAGGCGATCAAGCGCGCGCGCAACCTCGCGCTGCTGCCTTACACGAAATATTAAGTTCGGGTTCGACGGCTTCGGGTTTCATGACCGTCTGGCGACGAGTCTGAAAACCTGAATACGAAACCCAGAAGAATTGAATAGGAGTTTGAAGCAATGCCACTGATGGAACTTTTGCTCAGAGAAGATGTAGAGACTTTAGGCGTGCGCGGCGATCTGGTTAAGGTCAAGCCGGGTTACGGTCGAAATTATCTGCTTCCGCGCGGACTGGCCATTCAGGCCACTCCGGGCAACGTTAAACAAATCGAAATGCAACGCCGCGCATTGTTGAAGAAAGAAGCGGTCGAGCGTGACACGGCGACTCAGCAGGCTGAATTGCTCAATGAAGTCACGCTGGAATTTGCCCGCAAGGTCGGCGAGCACGGCATGCTGTATGGGTCGGTCACTTCCATGGACATCGCCGAAGCCTTTACTGCAAAGGGCTTCGAAATTGACCGCCGCAAAATCCAGCTCAAAGACCCGATCAAGGAACCGGGCGAATTTGAAGTGCCGGTCAAGCTGCATCGTGAAGTCACGACCAATATCAAAGTCGTCGTGAAGAACGAAGAAGAAGCTTAATCGCCACCGATAATTGAGATCATCAAACAGGTCGTCAACATAACCTGACAACCTGTATGTTTACGGCGGAGCGAAGAGCCAACCAGCTCGGCGCTCCGCCGTTTTTCACACTCGTTGCCTGATGTAACTTTTCAGAAAAAGAAATTTCACGCGAATGCTTTGGCCCATGACGTCCTGGCGGCATTGCGTGAAACTCGATTTTTAGAAGGATACATCTTATCCCCCCTGTATTCGCACATTGGTGATTCGTTATGGCAAATGACTCCGGCAAAGATTTCACCCTGGAAAAATCCCTACCCAGCAACGTCGAAGCTGAGCGAATGATTCTGGGCGTCGTTCTACTCGACAATCTGGTTATCAACCAGGCCGTCGAACTGCTCAAGCCGGACGATTTCTTTCTGCCATCTCACCGCCGCATCTTCGACAAGATGCTCAAACTTTACGAGCAGGGACAGGGCATTGACCCGCTGACTTTGCAGGAGGAATTGCGCCGCGCCGCCGAACTGGATCAGATCGGAGGCCCAGCCTATATCGCATCGCTGTTTGACGGCGTCCCGCGATTTTCCAACATCGAAGGTTACACCAGAATCGTCAAAGGCAAATCCATGCTTCGCAAACTGATTGGCGCTTCCAATCAGGTGATGCAAATGGCCTTCGATGACGAAGAAGAGCCGGAAGAAATTCTGGATCGAGCCGAACGACTGATTCTTTCCATCGCTGAAGACCGGATCAAACAAGGCTTCGTTCACATCGGCGAAGTTGCCGAAAAACAGTTGCAGGTCATCGAAGAGATTGCCGGGCGCGAACAATTGATCACAGGCATCGCCACCGGTTTCACCGATCTGGATTACATGACATCAGGCATGCAGCGCGGAGACCTGGTGATTGTCGCGGCTCGTCCCAGTATGGGAAAAACAGCTTTCAGTTTGAACATCGCGCAGAACGCCGCTTTGGGTCAGGATTCGTCAGGCCGCAAACACGAAGATCGCAAACCAGCCGTCGTCGGAGTTTTTTCGCTGGAGATGAGCAAGGAGCAACTGGTTCAACGACTGCTTTGTTCGCAGGCGCAGGTTGACGCTCACCGTTTGAGAAGCGGCATGCTCGGCAAGGAAGATTGGCGGCGATTGGCGCTGGCTGTCGGCGAATTGTCCGAAGCGCAAATTTATCTGGACGACACGCCGGGAATTTCCGTGCTGGAAATGCGCGCCAAATGCCGACGATTGAAAAACGAATTGAAGTCGCTGGATATGATCATCGTTGATTACATGCAGTTGATGAGCGGCAAAGGGCGATACGAATCGCGCCAGCAGGAAGTCTCGCAGATTTCGCGCGAACTGAAGATGCTGGCCAAGGAATTGAACGTTCCGTTGATCGCGCTTTCTCAGCTTTCGCGCGCGCCCGAAACCCGAACCGGCAGTCACAAACCGCAACTTTCCGACCTTCGCGAAAGCGGCAGCATTGAACAAGACGCCGACGTTGTGATGTTCATTTACCGCGAAGAAGTATACAAACCGGAAACTGAAAAACAGAACATCGCCGAAATCATCATCGGCAAACAGCGCAATGGCCCGATTGGCAGCGTCGAACTCGTCTTTCGCAAAGCTCTCACTCGTTTCCACGACATCTCTCGTGAAGAGATGTAACTCTCATCGCTCTAATGCAATTGCAGCAGCTTTCACATCGTCGGCCAACCTGGGCTGAAATTTCTTTATCGGCGCTTCGCCAAAACTATCTGACAATCAAAAAACATCTGACCGCTGGAACTCAGTTGATGGCCGTGGTCAAAGCCGATGCTTACGGACACGGCGCAGTTCATTGCGCTCAGACTTTGTCGGAAGCGGGCGCTGATTGGTTTGGCGTAGCATTGATTGAAGAAGCAATCGAGCTTCGCAATGCCGGAATCGCTCAATCTATTTTTTGCCTGGGTGGATTCTGGCGCGGTCAGGCTGAGGATGTCATCAGACGCAATCTGACGACGGCGATCTTCAGACTTGATCAAGCTGAGGAATTGAACGCCAAAGCAAGTGAACGCGGTGTGGTTGTCGGTTTTCACCTGAAGGTTGACACGGGAATGGGAAGATTGGGAGTTCCATTGAATCAGATGAGGGAGTTTGTCAGCCGATTGAAAAGCTTCGATCACATAAAGCTGGAAGGCGTGTTCAGTCATCTGGCCGATGCCGACGGCGTTGAATCTGATTACACGGAACTTCAAATCGCGCGCTACAACGAAGCAATTGCCATCCTGCGCGAATCTGGCTTTGATCCTCGATGGTGGCATTTATCGGCCAGCGCAGGATTGCACGCTTATCCGCAGGCTCACGGCAATCTAGCTCGCGCCGGAGCGACTTTGTATGGATTGACCCGTGACGTGCTGTCGCCGAATTTTCCGCCTTTGGACGTACAACCGGCGATGTCATTGCGTTCGCGCATTGTCATGCTGAAAACAGTCGCCGCCGGACAATCGCTCGGTTACGGCTGTTCGTTCACGACAAAGCGCGAAAGCCGGATTGCGACAATTCCGATTGGCTACGCCGACGGATTCAGCCGGGCGCTTTCAAACAATGGACGAGCAATCGTGCGCGGAAGTTTCGCTCCGGTCGTTGGCCGAGTCAGCATGGATTTAACCATGCTGGATGTAACGGATATAGCGGACGTTGAACTTGGCGACGAAGTCATTTTGATTGGCGAACAGAACGGATTGCGAATCTCAGCCGAAGATTTAGCCAAACAGACCGGCACAATCTCATATGAAATCGTCACCGGAATTTCGGCGCGTG
Source organism: uncultured Heliomicrobium sp. (assembly GCA_964426025.1). Lineage (GTDB taxonomy): Bacteria > Acidobacteriota > Blastocatellia > RBC074 > RBC074 > RBC074. The sequence goes on along the minus strand of CAYRQB010000078.1, from coordinate 5,890 downwards.
TCCCCAGAGTTTATGTTTGATAGTAGAAAAAAGTTTTGTTCGTGAAAAGAAATCATTGACAGTCTTTTTGTATGGTTGTAGTCTCCCGCCCGCTTCAGCTTTGTTTTTTGCTTTTTAGTTCCTCTTTGTCATTGAATGTAACGGCAGACAGTCATAGCCGATTTTTATCTAGTTGACAGAATTTAGGTCAAATCAGCCAGCATCAACATAGTACCTGTTGATGGTTGTTTATTCTGTACCTTCAATCTGACTCACTTTTCAGCTTTTCAATCAATAAGGCGGGACACAGTTCCCATTGAGTTAGGTGCGATGAAAATTATCTTTGTGATTTCTGGTCGCGTTCTTGATCATAATACGCGGCAGGGCGTTCCTGGGCTCCACATCTATGCCCGCCACAAGGAAACCATATCCGACAAGCCAGTCGGCGAAGCTTCGACTTCCGAGCAGGGCGTCTTTCACATTTCCGCAACAGATGAGCATTTCCAGAAATTTTCTATTCCACTAAAACCGGACATCTTCTTTCAGATACATCGTCAGGGAGGGGAGTTACTAAAAACCACCGAGGATGCTGTCTTGAAGAATGTAGAGTCAGGTAGGGAAGACATCGTCATAGAAGTGGAAGTTGCAATGAATGGTGATGGTGGCAGCAGCAGCAATAGTTCAATACATGGGGGAAACAATATGGAACCACTATTTAGACTTGCCTTGATGAGACCAGCGATCGCACAAGATCCAGGCAATCCGAGCATTCGTACAGCACAGGGTTCGGATTTTCAGAGAGCTCTTGCGGACGCCGCCAATACAGATCAACCCAGAGATGCGCTGCGACAAGTCGCACAGAATTTTGTGGCTGGTAACCTTTTTATCGGCACGCCTGCCGCCAATTCACTGAACGCGCAATTAACTGCTCTTAGCTCGTCGCTTGATCAGCTTGAGCGCAAGAATAAAGTTTCTCATGCGGACGTTGTTACTGCCGTTAAACAGGCGTTCGGTTCGGAGCCTGCAGCGCTGCTCCGGGACAAAAAACTGGATGGTTCCATGGCGCAGTTGCGGGATAGCCTGCTGGCCATCAAACAATTGCAAGAAGAGCATGGCCGCCCGATAGAAGCGCTAACCAATCAGCTACGAGATTTGGAGTTGATTGGTAAGGTAGCTGAAGATAATGCTTTTCCTGCTAATGCCTCCGATCTGCGACGTTACCGTAGACGATCTCTTCAATTGCCAACAGTTGTGGATTTGCGCTCGATTCTCTCAACCGCAAAATTGGAAGAAGACCGGCGCGCGAAGTTGGCCGCAGCCGAGGCAAAACGGCAGAAACTAGCTGAAACTTTATTCACCAAGTACCAGAATCTAAGCTTGGCTATCGAAGAACTGACCACCTTGGGTGGAGAGCATTTCCAGACCACGCCGCAAAAACCTCACGACGGATTCAGCGTTCCTTCTGAACTTAGCCCGTTGAGCGTGTTAACGAGTCAGAAGGCCTACTTTGATAAGCTATCAGAACTAAATCTGAAGCAAATTCAAAGTTCTATTGATCGTGGAGTTGCGGAAAAGCCACCACAGTTGGAAGGCTCTCTTGATACTACCTCGGCTGCGTTATTTGCAGAGAAACTTCTGACAGGAAGTCCGCGGCTATTGGCTGGCAGTCCGGCTTTTCGCCCAATGGCGCTTGGTGAGGCGGGCTTTCGGTTAAAAGATTCTGCCGCCGAAGCCCTAACGTCAAAAACCCGCGATTTGTTGAGTGAACGAAAGCTGGCGTTGGCGGAGCGACCATTAGACCGAATCGTCGAATCATTGCAGTTAGAAATTGCTGCCACAGGCAAGGAGCTTGAAACTCTGTATGGTCAACCAGTGCAACAAAGTTTCAAGCGAGTTGGCGGCACACTGATAATGATATCTACTCCTCTGGCCTCTGCCTGGACAAGTATCACTGTTGGCCTCCCATTTATTCCTTTGCCTGTGTTGCCACCTGACCCGCGGATTCCACATACACGCGGCAAGCTTGCACCGGCGGGTGTCGCTGATCTTTTGATAGTGAAACAACAACTTGTCGGTTACGAAGCTGCCGATGTGGCGCATATCGAAAATATCCTGAAGGGTGAACGGAAAGAGCGCGAACATACACGCCGACAGGAAACCGAGCAATTCACTTTTCGCGAGACCGAAGTTACCAGTTCCGAGGAACGTGAGTTGTCCACCACCATGGCCTTTGTGCGCATGCTGGGCAACCTGCTGCGGGATAAGAACATCAATAAGCGCATCGTGCCCATCGTGCCCGACGAGTCCCGCACCTTCGGTATGGAAGGT
>CAYRQB010000078.1:0-3573 GCA_964426025.1 uncultured Heliomicrobium sp. | reverse complement strand
GAGGAACGTGAGCTGGAATCCACAAACCGATTCGAGATGACGCGAGAGACCAGCGCAACCATCAAAGAAGACGCTTCGCTCAAAGCAGGCCTTTCTGTTTCCGGCAAGTATGGACCGACAGTCGAGTTTTCTGCCAGCGCCGAAGGTTCCATCTCTCGTTCAAAAGAAGAGGCGACCAAAGCGGCATCCACATTTTCTCAGGACGTCACCCAGCGCAGCGCAAACAAGATTTCCGAACGTGTGCTTGAGCGGGAATCGCTCCGGGTGACGAATGAGATAATTGAGAAAAATGCTCACGAACTTAACAACGTCGGAGGCACAGGCCATATCTCAGGCGTATACCAATGGGTGAACAAAGTTTATCAAGCGCAGATGTTCAACTATGGCCTGCGAACGATGTTTGACTTCATGGTTCCTGAACCGGCGGCGTTTATCATGGAAGTAATGAAATCAGCCCACGCTGGGGCATTGGAACTCCAGAAGCCGCCTGCCTTTATGCTAAGGCCGAATGAGGTGACTGAGGCTAACTATGGCTATTGGGTGCGGACGTACGGGGCAACTGACGTAGTTCCGCCGCCGGAGATTTACAAAACAAAGTCGCTCGATTTCAAAGCAGGCGGAGGTGATGACAAGACTAACTACAACCACTCGGCACAGATCACAATTGACGAAGGATATAGAGCCATCCAAGGGTCTGTGGCTCGTGTAAGCATCAATTGGGGGGAATCAAATAACTTAGTTGATGTTGCCCTGGGACGAATGACTCATCGGTTCACTCCACCAGACCCATGGGTCTGGATTACCAACTTGGACGATGAGCGCGATTCAATCCCATTTAGCTTGGTTACCCTTAATATTGGTCATGTCGCAGTGGCCATTGAGGTGAAGTGTCAGCGTACTGACAGAGCGATGCAAAAATGGCAGGCAGAAACACACGCTAAACTCACTACCGCATACAAAGCTCAACTGTCAGAATACGAAGAGAAACTGGCGGCTTTACAGTTGCAAGCCGGGGTAGCGATTCAGGGCAAGAATCCGGGGCTGAACCTCGAAATCATGAAGGATGAACTGAAGAAGAATTGCATCAGCATCCTGACCGATCAACATTACGATCTGTTCAATGCCATAGACATTGCGGCCAGCAATAGTCTTCCTCAGATTGACGTGTTCGAGGCGGAAGGCGAGGGAGCCTACGTGCGTTTCTTTGAACAAGCTTTCGAGTGGGAACATATCACCTGGGTGACCTACCCTTATTTTTGGGGGCGTAAGAACCAATGGGATGAACGGCTGGCGTATGAGGATCCTGACCCGTTGTTCAATCAGTTTCTGAAGGCAGGGTATTGCCGGGTGTCGGTCCCATCTCGACCAGGATTCGAAGGAGCGATTGACCACTTCATGACTTTCGGCGAGCTTTGGAATGGTGGCCCGCTTCCGCCAATTTCAAGCCCGCTTTATTTGCCGATTGCCGATGAAATTGCCGAGCGGCTTAACCGGCCTGGCGAAGAGATTCCGCAAGGAGATCCGTGGCTAGTACGCATACCAACGACGCTGGTACATTTGCGTCCAGATGATAAGCTTCCTAAGTGGGTCAAGGATCAGAACGGCAATTGGGTTGAGGCATGACGATCAGGAGTACTCACGATGCCGAACCTCAGGTCCTATGAAAATGCAGTTCGGGAGACAGAATCTGATTTCCGAGCCAAGCTGGCTTCTGGCCGCGCGTCTGTAAGGGAAATTGCGGTTGCTCGGCTCGCTTGGGAAATCATGGCGTTCCAACTTCGTTCAAGCCCGGATTCCGTCTTAGCCTACGACCGCCTCCGACCTGATGCTCGTTTCGGATTCAGCGGCCCACAGCGTTGGCGGCTCGATATGTTTCAAAGGGCTAACAACGAACTCTATCCACATTTAGCAAGTGAGGCAGCCTCGGAAGCCTATGTAAGGAAGCGGCTGGAATACACTGACTTGGGTCTGCAAATTGTGCGCTCACCGGATTTGCGCTATCGCTCGGTGGTTGACCGCCGTAACGGGCGCAGTTATTTGTACCGAGAGAATCCATTGGTACCTCGCATAATGCAAATAATCGCAGCAGAACTTGTGCGTTGGTTTGACGAGTATCCGGTTGACCGGGAGTTTTACCGACGTGGCTGGTATCTACAGTGGAGCGCACAAGCTGGGATGGGGCTGTTTCTGGAAGAGCGTCCGGATATGGTCGCATTGCTACGAATCGCACAGACTCTTCCTTTGGACACTGAGATCATCGAGGTGCCGATTGACAGACCCGCGGTCATTGAAGTGGTAGAGTTGGCAATAGGGTTGATTCCAATAGTTGGCAATATAGTAGCTGCATACGAAGCTTATTCTGGACGAGACCTTTTCGGCTATCGGTTGAGCGACCTGGAGCGAGGAATTCTCGCCGCTACAGTCCTGCTGCCATTAGCTGGTCGCCTCGTGAAGGGAGGGCGAGCCATTTATACCGAGTCCCGATTGGTGGCAATGTATGGGCGGGATGCTGCTGCTTGGTCGCGAACGATTCAGGCGGGGGGCAGAGCAACCACTGGCGCTCGCGCTCTTCGAACTATTGAAGAAGCTGAAGCCATAGTCCGTGCCCAGCGCAGTCTCGGTCGAACACTCGCTCAAGATGCAGCCAACGCCCTTCCCAGTATTGTGCGTGGGTCAGCATCGGTTTCTTCAACTGTTGATCAGGCGGTGGCTGACCTTTTCCGTGAGCTATCCTCACAACACAGAATTTTAGGAAGCCTTGATAACTTCGCCATACAACGGATACTTGAAAAAGGACCTAATGTTGATCACATCAAAGGACAGTTGCTCGAAGAGTTGCTGGAATCTCGTGTTGTGCCTTGGCTACGCGACCGGGCAGGATCATTTGCACTTGGGGTCCAGACAACTGGCAAACAACTTGAGTTCATCCCTGGTCATTTGATCAGAGATGCAAGTGGCAGACAGATTACTGACGGAATACTCGCATTTCGCAACAACGGTGTGTTGGAGATTGTAGGCGTTTTCGAGGCGAAAGCCGGACGTCGCGCAGCACGCGAATTGAGCTTAGCCAGCGGGAGCATTTCGTCACTATCTCAAGCTGAGCGCACAGAGTTGCGGGCATACGCTAGAGACGTACTACGGGAGCAACGGGCATCAGCTCAGGAAGCTGGAAGGCCGTTCAATAAGACGCTGGACGAAGTGATGGGCGAAGTTGCTCTGTCAGAACGTGGTGGGCAAATCCGTCGTGATATTGAACGGCTTTCAGAAAATGCTGACGGAACTCTGGCTGAGATTCGAGTTGGGACAGATCTAATCTCTGTGCGAATGTCCCCAAACCGTACGAAGTTTTTCGGCGTGCTACCCAGAGACGTTCCCACCTCGCTGATTGAACGTGAACTTCGAGAGGGCGGATTCACCTTTGAGATCATAGGTGTGGACATTAATCAGCGTGACTTGAGATCCATAGCGGACAGGCTCAGGCCATTGGCTGAGCAGCTAGCAGAAACTCCATGATTAGATCAATTAATTGGGGAATGTCCGAATTATTCGATAGGTCTCGTAGCTGAAGTTTAG
>CAYRQB010000077.1:0-20467 GCA_964426025.1 uncultured Heliomicrobium sp. | reverse complement strand
CCGCCACAAACTCACCTTTGTTGCTGCTCCAGCGCCAGATTACGGGTCAGGCGATTGAGGAAGCTCAGGTAATCGTCAATATCTTCGTACTCTTGCAGTTCTTTTTCTTCCGCCGAAGTCAGCTTGGCGTCTCGCTGCTTGTCGAGCAAATCTTCAACCCGATCTTGAGCAGACCGGGCAATGCGAAAGATCAAAACACCTTGCTGCAATTCAAGCTCAATCGCTCCTTCGCGAGGAAGAGTTGCGGGCAAACTTTGCAAAGTCGGAACTGTTTGAATTGTACTTGCAGCCATAAAACCTCCGATGGTTGATGATACTACAACTCATTCTCGAATCCTCCTTACGATTTCGCTCAAGATTCCTTTCAGGTCGCCGCTGGTGGTGCTGAACGAGTTCGCGTCAATCGCCAGCGGAGCGCCGATCACCACCAGCGGAGCGCCGTGTTTCGGCATACTGATGGCTTGTTCGATGGAAAGTCCGCCGACGGCTTGGACAGGAATGGTGACGGCTTCGACGACGGCTTTCAGGTCGTCCAGCGGGCTAAGCATTTGGCCGGTGTCGGCGAAAATGCCGTTGCGTTCGTCAAAGCCCGTGTGATGCACGATGTAATCCACACCCAGGTCTTCCATCCATTTCGACGCGGCAGCTTTGTCGTCGCAAACCATGTTGTCGCCCATGACTTTGACGCCGAAATCGCGTCCGGCTTTGACGACGCATTTGATGGTTTCGGCGTGAGCGCGAGCCATCACGACGACGTGCGTGGCTCCGGCTTTGGCCATCATTTCGGCTTCCAGGTATCCGCCGTCCATGGTTTTCAAATCGGCGATGATTGGATGATTGGGAAATTCGGCGCGCAGAGCGCGGACGCCGTGCAGGCCTTCAGCCAGAATCAGCGGCGTTCCGGCTTCCAGCCAGTCAACGCCTGCTTCGACGGCGATGCGCGCGGTTTCGATTGCTTCTTTGATGTCGGTCAGGTCGAGTGAAATTTGAACGATTGGTTGCATGAGTAGATAGGAATGATTCTTCCCACGAAGTCACACGAAGTAAACACGAAGAAGAAGAGAAACCTTTTAGACAGGATTTACAGGTAGGAAGGATTTACAGGATTGGCATCAACTCGATTCAAACAAATTCTTCATCTAGTTGAATCCTGTAAATCCTGTCTATTTCTTCCTTCGTGCTTCTTCGTGTGGCTTCGTGGGAGAAGGGTTTTGAAGTTATAGATTGCCTTTTCTGAATTCTTCGGCGATGTAATCACAGGCGCGGACGGTGATCGCCATCATCGTCAGCGTGGGGTTTTGATAACCCATCGAAACAAAGCAAGAACCGTCGGTGACAAAGACGTTTTTCACGTCCCAGCTTTGGTTGAATTTGTTCAGCACTGAAGTTTTCGCGTCGTTGCCCATTCGCGCGGTTCCGACTTCGTGAATGCACAAACCCGGCGGAGCCAGATTCGGGTTTTCCCATTGAATGTCCCAACCGGCTTCGGTGACCATTTCGCGCATGGTTTCGATCTGGTCTTTGGCCATTTCGCGTTCGTTGTCGCTGTGAGTGCATTCAATGTGAGCGACGGGAATGCCCCAGGCGTCTTTGACGTTTTTGTTGATTGTCACACGGTTTTCTTTGCGCGGCAGCATTTCGCCGAAAGCTCCGATCCAGAAATTCGGCGCGTCCGGAGTTTCGCGGATCATCTTTTTCATTTGCGCGCCGAGTCCTGGAATCATCTTCAGATGCGTCGGCAAAATCGCTCGCTGAGCGCTGGCCTGAATGCCGTAACCGCGAATGAATTTCGGATGTTTGTCCCATAGGTTGCGGAATTTCGGAATGTAAGCGCCGTTGTTGCGCCCGTCGTCGTAAGCGTATGGATATTTGGCGACCTTGGTCACTGTGCCGCCAAGACTGACAGAGTAGGTGTGATCCATCAGATAACGGCCAAGCGCATCCGATGAATTGCCCAATCCGTTCGGATGTTGCCGCGTCGCAGAATTCAGCAGCAACCGCGTTGATTCAATCGTCGAAGCGCACACGACAACGACTTTGCCGAAAACTTCGTGAGCTTTTTTGGTCAGGCGATCAACGAAAGCGACGCCTTTGGCTTTGCCTGTTTTCGGATCAACGATGATGTGGCTGGCGACGGCGTCCGGACGAAGCGTGAGTTTTCCAGTAGCCATCGCCGCCGGAAGCGTCGAAGCCGGAGTGCTGAAATAAGACTTGGTGTCGCAACCGCGTTCGCAATGTCCGCAATAATGGCAGGCGGCTCGACCATTGTGATTTTGCGTCAGCATTGCCACACGACCGATGATGACTTTGCGCTCTTTCCAGCGAGCTTCGACGGCTTTTTTTAGCAACTGCTCTCCGCAAGTCAAAGCCATCGGCGGCAGGAAAACCGAATCGGGAAGTTGCGGCAGATTTTCAGTCGAGCCGCTGATGCCGGCGAAGCGTTCGACGCGTTCGTAATACGGGGCAAGCTCGGCGTGGCTGATCGGCCAATCTTCGCCGAAACCGTCGCGGCTGGCGGCTTTGAGTTCGTAATCGCTCAAGCGGTAAGACTGGCGTCCCCACATCAACGTGCGTCCGCCGACCTGACGTCCGCGAATCCAATCAAACGGTTTGTCTTTAGGCGTGGTGTATGGGTTGTCTTTGTCGTCAACGAAGAAATGGTGGCCGTATTCGTCGCAGGCGTAACACTTCGATTGCGTGGGCTGGCGATCTTTGTACAACTCGGTTTGCGGAACAACGCCGCGATGCTTCATGTCGTATGGAAACGCCAGCATCTTGTAATCCTTTGCCGGATCGAGCTTGCGTCCGGCTTCCAGCATAATGACGCGCAGACCTTTTTCGGTCAGCTCTTTCGCCGCCCATCCGCCGGTCGCGCCCGAACCGACGACAATCGCATCGTAAATTTGTTGAGCCATTGATTTCTCCCAGCAAAAAATTCAGTTTTTATCGCAAGCTGATATGTGACGGTGAACGCTGGCGATTTGAGCCTTGCCCAGGTAACGACTCAGGCAGGCTCAGTCTCTAACGCGTTCCATACTGTTTTTTTGTAACTGCTCAGGCCATCGAATAAGCCTGCAATGAAAAGCTGGAAAATGACGGAACAAACGGAAATAACCGAACAAACGGAAAGGAAGGGAGGGAAATTTCCGTCAATTCCTTTATTTCCGTCTGTTCCGTAATCTCTTTTTCGTTCTCCCTGAGCAGTTACGTTTTTTTTAGCTTGTAGCTTCACGCCTGCGTCGAAGCAGGCTGTTGAACAGGAAGATGACTAAGATCGCTGCTGCGATGCCCAGACCGATTTTGGGATAATGTTGCTTGAAAATGTCTGCGGCCTGTTCGCCGTATTGAACCGCCATCCAACCTTCAAGCAGAAAGCGGAATCCGCGCCCGATGACCAGCGCGGCGACGAATCGCCAGAGTTGCATCTTGAAAGCTCCGGCGGTCAGAACAAAAAGTTTGAACGGAAACGGCGGCGGCAAAACCGATGCGAGCAAAAGAGCGAGGATGTCGTATCTTTCGATCATATGCTCGACGCGAGCACGCTTATCGGGACTGAATTTTCTGAGCAGCTTTTCGCCGCCTTTGCGAGCCGCGAAGTAAAGAATGAGCGATCCGATGGTCGAGCCTGCGACCGCTGCCAGGACATAAACCGGCATCATCGCGTGATTGTTGTGAGACAGCGCCATCACCACAACATCAGGCCCGCCCGGCAATGGAATGAACGCTGCGTCCATCAGGCCAATGGCGAAAATGCCCAATGCGCCAAAACCGATCAGCATGGTTTGCAACGATTTCATCTTGCTGCCGATGCCTAAAAGAAAAATGTTCATTGATGAGTCCTGCGAATGTAATAAATTTTAGTCCGTGAATGAAACCTGTGCCTTGTTTTTGGGCGCTTGATTGTTGAACCGGACGAACAGAAAACGCGAAATCAGAATCAGCGCCACTGCTCCGATTGCCACGCCAAGCACTGTCATAAAATGCGTTTCCAACCAGCCCAGCATCTTCTTCACTTCATCGCGATAAAAGTAAGCGAGAATTCCCCAAAAGTAATAACGGACCATTCGGGCAATCAGGATCGTGACGGCGAATCGGCCAGTCGGATAATTCAAGGCTCCCGCTGCAGCCACGAAAATCTTGAACGGCATCGGGGGAGGAAGCAGCGCCGGAATAACAAGAGCCAACACTCCCCATTTGCGATACAGTTCTTTGACTTGATCCAGATGCTTGGGATGGAATCGGCGAGTGATGAACTGTTCCCCGCGCCTCACTATTCGGTAAAGCAGCAAACAGCCAATCACAGAGCCAACTGCCGGAAAGAGCGGGAAATAATAAACCTCAGTCGGGTTGTGCGCAACGCGCGTGACCGTTATGTAATCGTTTACTTCGGGCAGCGAAAGCAGCGACGAATCCAGCGCGCCGACCAACAACATCAGCGGCGCCGCGAAATACATCGGAACGATTACCACCTGCCGTGAAATCTCCAAAAGCCATACTTTGAACCAATCCAGCATTACAACCTCTTGATAAAACTTTTTCCCGGGAGTTGTTTGATTCTATCTTTCATTTCCAGGCCGAGCAAAGCGCTCATCAACTCGGACGAATTCATTTCACTGGAAATTAACAATTGATCAACGTGAGCCGGAACATCGGCTGAAAGAATTTCCAGAATTTTGCGTTCGCCCTCGCTCAGTTCGACCGCTTCAAAGCTCGGCTGAGCGTTTGATTTCGTCTGATTGGAAGCCGGGCGCTCAATGCCGAAAAGTCGCTCTTTCACGTCGCGTGGCAATTCGTCAACCACGTCGCGCCAGATTTGCACCAGCTTCGCGCCGTCTTTGATCAGAAAGTTCGGGCCGAACGAAGTTTGCGAAGTGATGTTGCCGGGCACGGCGAAAACTTCGCGGCCTTGTTCGTAAGCCAGCCGCGCGGTGATCAACGATCCGCTGTGTTCCGATGCTTCGACGATCAACACGCCGAAGCATAATCCGCTGAGGATTCGATTGCGGTAAGGAAAGTTTTGCGGCAATGGCGGCGTGCCGAGCGGGAATTCGGAAACGATTGCGCCGCTGGCGATGATTTGTTCTTCCAGCTTTTTGTGTTCTTTGGGGTAGGTTGATTCCAGCCCAGTGCCGACAACCGCAATCGTCTGCCCGCCCAATTCCAAAGCTCCGCGATGCGCCGCCGCGTCAATGCCCCTGGCCAGACCGGAAACAATCGTCAAACCGTGCGAAGCCAGATCGCGCGACAAGCTTTCGGCCACGTTCACTCCGTAAGTCGAACATCGCCGCGAACCGACCACGGCCAGACATGGGCGTTCAATCGCTTTTCGAAAATCGCCGCGAACGTAAAGCGCAATCGGCGGGTCGTGAATTTCGCGCAGCAAATAAGGGTAATCGTCATCATCCAGAGTGATGACGCGCGCGTTCAGCGTTTCCAGCCGTTCGATTTCGGCGTTGGCTTTTTCCAGAATCGAAGAATCCTTAAGCTCGGCGATTGTCTCCGGCTTCAATCCTTCTTTTTCCATCGCGAAACGCGAAGCCGCGAAAACTCCGGCGGGCGATCCGAAACGGCTGAGCAATTGATTGGCCGTTCGCGGCCCAATTCCGCGAACCATGTTGAGCGCGATCCAATCGGCCAGATCAGCACGCATAAACGGTTTTCCTCCTGAGGCTGATTTTCCAGAATTGGGGTGGCGAGGCGGATTATACGAACACTGTCTGTGATTGCGAAACCTGAGCCGATTTACTTCGGTTGTTTTTTCAAACTTATGATGTTGGCGAAGAGGCGATAGCCGCCCTGAACTCCGGCGGGCAATTGACGATAAAACGCATACGCCGCATAAACGAAAGTCCCTTTGCCGTGACGCGCAAACATCAGCCCTCCGCGTTGAGGCGGTTGCTGGCGGTCATTCGTTTCCAGCAGCGGCTGGTAACGCTCATCCCACGTGCTCATCCATTTCGAGCCGCGCTCTTCAACCCAGTTATCGAAATCCGTCGCAGAGATTTTGTTCGGCCAATTGAAAATCGGATTTGCCGCGTCAAGGATCGTGATTTTGGAATCTTCTTCGGAAACTTCTTCGGCGCGTGCGCCCAGCTTGTACGGATACGGTCCGTATGGCGCGGCGTCGAATTCCTGCGTTTGATATTGGTAAACCAGGTTGCCGCCGCGTTCGCAGTATTCCAGCAATCGTTTGCTGTACGCTTTCAAATCCTCTCGCACTGCCGTTGCGCGAATGCCGATCAGAATGGCGTCGAATTGGTCAAGATTGCCGCTGGCCAGATCGTTTGCGCCGAGCATTGAGACTTTGACGCCGATTTGTTCAAGAGCTTTCGGCACTTCATCGCCGACGCCCATCACGTAACCGACCGTCAGATTCGGCGCGACTTTCACATCCACTCCGCGAACGATCATCGTCGCAGGACGAAACAGGTGACGAGGTTCGTTATCGCGATGAGCTATGACTTCATAACCTTCGGTGTATTCGCGCCCGTCGTATTCGACGACGGCTTGAATCTTGAAGTCGGCGTTGGCGGCGGAAACTTGCGACGCTGAAACTTTGAACGTGAAGTTGCTGATTTCGCCTTCGTGCGTGAAGTTGAAAGTCTGACCGGCTGGCGCGGAAGTCCAACCTGCAGGAAGTTTCAAACGAACCTTTCCGGTCGAATTGCCTTTGACGTTGTTCAAGACATTGACCGTGACGTTAAACGAAGTTTCGGCAGCTCCGATCTGCACGACTCCAACGCGCGGCGACAGTGCGACGCCGATGGCCGGAGCGACGGTCAACAAACGCCGCTGCTCTCCCCACGGACGATCAATGTAGACAGTCTGTGCGGGTTGGCTCAGCGCAAAGCGAACGCCGTTGATTTCGTAATTGAAAACTCCAACAACATCCGGCGGAGCGAACGGCAGGTGCAGAAATTCCGGTTTGTTGATTTGGTAGACGTGATCGCGCAATTCGCTGGCGCGTGACCAGTAAGGCCGTGAGTATTCGGCGTTGTCGGCAACCTTGATGTCGAACTGAGCTTTCAGTGTCGAATTGTTGACCGGCAGTTCACCGACCGGCGGTTTGGCTTTGACTTCCCAACCTTTTGGCGAAGTGATGACGGTTTCGCCGCGAGTCATTTTCACCGGACTACGATTGACGACACCCATCGTCAAAGAAAACTGCTGACCCGGAATCGCCACGTTGAAAGTTTCGCGCGGTTGGCCGAATCCGAAATTACCGCCTTCATTTCTGGCCGTAGGATCAACCAGAACTTCCGCGACCAATCCCAAAGCCTTGTTCATGGCGTCGTTGAATTCGCGATCTTTGTTGCCGAGCAGGAACAGCAATTGATCTTTGTTGGCAGCTTCGATGTTTGAAGCTTTGATCTTGCCCGCCAAGGCCTGAACGGTTTTGGCTCCGACGGCCAAATCGTTGGCGACGCCCCACGGTTGGCGAGCGTCAAATTTTTTGATTGCGGCTTCAATGCTGTTGTTCAGCGCAGTCAATTCGGCGGTGATATTCACTGAACCGGCGAGCTTTGCCATTCCCAAAATCGTCGTATCCAAACCGTCGAAGATGCCAATTTCCTGATGCCCTTTTTCGCTCTTGCCGACCAGACTTTCTTCCAGCAACCACGCAGACATCGCCGAACCGGGCGCAACGCGCGCAGCGCCTGCGCCTTGCGAACGTTGATGGCTCAGTCCATCGCGCGCGATTTCGCGGTACGAACGACCGAGCAGCGGATCGTACGCGCCGACATCCACTTTCACCGTCGCGGCTTCGTTGTCGCGCCCTCTTTCACTGACGCTGCGATAGAGCTTTTTGACCTGCCATGGGCGCAGCCCTTCTTTGAAATGTTCGGGAAAGGCATTCGGATCGGCGGCGGCCTTGAAGGCTTCGGCGCTCAGCAATCCAGCGGCTTGGTGGTTGCCGTGACCGTCGCGCGGTTTGCCGTGGAATCGTGAAAGGATGACATCCGGGCGGTACAGCCGAATGGCATGCACCACGTCTTTCAGCACAACGTCTTTGCCCCAATGTTCGATGGTTTCGTCCAGTCGTTTGGAAAATCCGAAATCCGTGACGCGCGTGAACATCAGGTCAACGCCATAAAACCGGCTGGCGGCCAGCAGTTCTTCAGTTCGCAAAATTCCCAGCGCGTCGTAAAGCTCCGGCCCGATCAGATTGGCTCCGCCTTCGCCGCGATTGAGCGACAACAATCCGGTGCGAATGCTTGCGCCATGGCTGAGCCATGTCAGCATTGCGCCGTCTTCATCGTCCGGGTGAGCCGTCGTGTGCAGCACAGTCGTCGTTGAACGCAATCTCAGCAACGCCTGCCAGGCAGCGGATGCGCCTTTGTTTTCGGCGGGAATCTGAACTTGAGCGCGCGACGAATTTGTATTGGCAGTCGTCAGACCAATCCAAACCAGACAGACAGAGAGTGAGAAAAGAGTGGCTCTCTTCATTTTCATGAGTCTCCAATGCGATGATTTGTTTCCGGGTAAAACTCAGGCGAGATGGTCTACGAGTTTTGGCACGAAGTCCAGAGACGCAGGTTTCATTCAGATTGATGATGAAACGGTAGAGATAAGAAAAGGCGTGCCATTTTGAAATAGCACGCCCGTTGATCGCCGGTTTCGTTTCGACTTACGGCAGCGGAACGTTGGTGAGCTTAAAAGGAACTTTGGTCAATGCTCTGGGTGTCAGTTGATAAATCCTGATTCGCACGGTGTCGGGCAGTTTCTCCTCGAAATCATAAATTTGAGTCTGCGGTTGAGAACCCATTGTCATGCGGCTTTGTCGTTTGATTGGTTTGCCGTCGGCGGATTCAAATTCGATGCTGATTATTTTGGATTGCGGATCGCTGATTTGCAGGGCAATGCCGTTTTCGCCCATTTCAGAAAAGGCGCTGAACAATCCTCCGAAGATTTTCATCAGCCCGTCGGCCAGCGCATCCCCGAATTCTTCTTTCTGTTCTTCCTGGCTGGCTTTTTTTCGGCGCTCTTCAAATTCCTTCTTGATCTTTTCCTCTTCGGCTTTGCGGCGAGCTTCGTATTGTTCTTTTGTCCAGACGATGATTTCGATGCCGGAGGTTTTCAGCGCCGGATTGACCAGCGTTTTGCCTGTGGTTTTCAGAACGCCGGGCAAAGTGATTGACGCGTTGGGGTCTTTTTGCGGAGTGAAAATTTCCAGCGTGCCGGAAATTTCCTGAACGACTTCGGCTCGGCGCGCGGCGTTTTTCAGCTCAAGATCAACCTTTAGATTTTGTCTGTCCGAATCCAGCTCCTTGAATTCGTTTTCGCGTTTTTCTTCGTTGATCAGATTTTTGCCGGTGTCGTCAACCGCCTTGTCAACCAGCACGCGAATGCCTTTGGCCTGTTCCAGCGCATAGCCGATCAATCGCAATTCGATTTCCAGTTTGATGAAAAAACCGTCGGATCTGCGTGTTTCCCTGAATTCGGCCGGCATGACCCGAACCTGAGCCAGACACGTCGTACCAAGCGCAAAGGTGAGGAAGATGGCGGATGTAAGTAGTTTCATAAAATGTGACTCCGGTTATTTGACGGGCTTTTTTGCTGGCGCAACGAGATAAGGTTTGATGACGGCCTGAATTTCATCCGCTGCGGCGGAAACCTGTTCGACATTGGTTTTGAATTCCTGCGCATCAACCACTCTCAATGTCAGGTCAATTCTGACGAACAAATCGCCGTCGTCATCTATGCCGATCTTCAAACGGTCGTAATCATCGTTCAACCGAAGCAGCTTCATCAGAAGTTCCGGCGAAGCTTTGTAATCCTTCTTTTCGGCGACGACCGAAACCATGATCAACATTCCATCATGGCCGATGACGATGACATTCACGTCTTCTAAATTGTTGCCTTTGAATTTTACCGTCCAGACATTGGTCGAGGCCTTCCCGTACGAATGGCCTGACTCTTCCAGCAACTGCGCAATTTTGGTTGCCGAAGCCTTATCGAGCTTTGGCTCTTCGGATTGCGTTTGGGCAATGGCCGAAACTGCAAACAACATCAAAAGGATAAACGAGATCAAAAACTGTTTTTTCATGAATATGAGAACCTCCGGGAATCTTTCAAATTACTTTTTACGCCGAATGAAGTGAACTATGCCGACAATCAGCAGCGAGCCGAAAAACAAATGTAGCCAGACGGGAGCGGAAAGTCCCGGCAGCTTCAATCTCCAACTGACGTTTTCGGCAGTGGTGGATTGACGACGCGGACGCGGCGGAACATCGTCCGTGACGGTGTAAAGCTGTCCGTCGCGAATATACATTCGCCGCATTTCTTCCAGATTGAACGGGCGAGCGCCGCGACGATTGAAGACCGAAATCTGATTGCCTGATTCGTCGGCGGCGCGGTCGCGGTCAATACCTTTTGACAGAGCCAGCGCCTCGCCTTTCAGCGGAAAAGTCGCGATCCATTTGGGCGTGGATTTCGGCGAGAAACCGTAAATGTTTGCGTTCTCTTCCGGCGACATTAACTGCACGACCTGCAATCCGTTCTTGCCGTCGGCAATGTATGCGAACAGGGAGTTCGCGGTCATTCCCAATTTCACGTCGTGAGCGTCGTTGATTTTGCCTTCGCCGTTGAACATCTGATCCAGTTTCGGTTGTTCGGGTTTTTCAATGTCAACAATCGCCAAACCGTTTTTGCCCGCTGCGACGTAAGCATACGTCCGAGCCAGATAAAGGTTGTGAGCGTCTTCGATCTTCAACGTTGCCGATTCAACCAAACGAGCCTGTTCCGGGTTGGTGAGGTCAACGACCTTCAATCCGTCTTCATCGGTGACGAAAGCATAACGGAATTGAATCTGCACTCCTTTCGGATTGCGGAATCCGCCGATCTGTCCGACCAGTTTCGGTTCCAGCGGGTTGTTCAGATTGACGATGGCCAGCCCCTTGTCACAGGTGATGTAAGCGTAAACGCCTGCAATCGTGATGTTCGTCGCGCCATACAAAGCGCCGTTCGGATTGAAAGCCAGCGCGCGTTTCAGGAAGTTGTTGCGCGGGTCGCCGTCAAGCAGTGTGGAAACGCCTTTCTTCTTGTCGCCGACAACAACCAGACCTTCGTATTTGTCGCTGACGTACAAAAAGGCGTAGATCGGATGGATCGGTTGTTTGTCGTCGCGGTATTCGGCTTCCTGATTTTCAGGACGATGTTTGCGCGTCGGGTCAACGGCCAGCGTCGAAGGCGAAGCGACGCCGGTCGCATATTTCGTGCCAACGTAAAACCGCTGGCCGAACGGCGACACTGGCGCCGTGGTGATGCGTTCGCTGAAGCCTTTGTTGTCAATGTTGGCGATGTCGTACACGCGCAATCCGCCAGGGCCATTGGCGACATAGGCGTATTCGCCGCGAACCTGAATGCCCAGAGCTTCGGGCGCTGTGTGTTCGTAAGCTTCCTTGAGTACGCCCTTACCTTTGATATGTTTTTCGTATTCTTCCGGGTAAGCGATTTTGTGCAGGCTCGACCCGATGACGGCCTGCGGTTCGTCGCGTTCGGTGACGACGATGGCGTGAATGCCGTGTTTGCCCGCCGCAACCCAGGCGAATCGCCCGATGAAGTTGACGAAGTTCGTTCCCTGCATCAACAACTGAGCCATGATGGCGTTGTTGTCGTTTGCTTTGGACACATGGCAATCGGTGCAAACTTTGGTGTCCGATGTGCTGACGGTGTGCGGAACGAATGTGCTGAAAGCGTGTCCGCTATAACCTTCGGACGAAACTGTTTGCTGTTGCGAATAGAGCCATTCGCGGTTCTGGTTTTGCGAACCGACCAGCACGGCGCAGGTCGAACGCGTGGGCGCAATGCGATGACCGGTGACGGTTCCGTCCTTGCCGAGCATGTAAATGTCGTCGCGCAAAGTCTGGTAATTGTATTGAGTGTAATTGCGCAGGTTGTCTTCGCCTTCGTTGTGCAACATCGGCTTCTGTTTGTTGGCCGTCATTGGCAGGTGGCAACCGAAACAACTGGTCGTCCACGAAGTATGGCAGGAGTAACAGGTCATGTTGCTGTTGGCGTGCGCCAGCTTCGATTCGGCGACGTTTGTGTCCGCCCAGGTTTTGCCATCGCGCTGAACGGTCTTTGCCCACGCCGAAGAATCGTTGTAATCGCGGCTGCGATATTGCACGTCGTCGTTGCCGATTTTGATCGTGCGGGATTGCTGCGCGGTGTCAACCGTTTGCACCACTCGCCACCATTTGCCCGGAACGACCAGCGAGTTTTGGACGATGTCGCCCGGACGCAATGTCAATTCGCGCGGTTTGCCGTCCTGCCCCATAACCGGAGTCCCGTCGTCGCCAATGACTACGCGTTTGGTTTCGGCGTTGATGCGCTGGAACATGGCCACTGTGCGCCCACGTTCGTTGCGGGTTTTGATTCGCGTCAGGTCTTTCGGAACGGCGATGACTTTGCCTTTGAACCGGGCGGTTCCCGCCGCAGGCCCCGAAGCCTGAAGCGTCGCCGGAGCATTGATCGTTCCGTGGCAATCAATGCAATCAATCTGAACCGCCGCGCGCGGTTCGTTGTACAGGTTGCCGTTGCCGTGAACGTCCTGACTGACGTGACAATCGGCGCAATGCATCCCCACTCGCTGATGCACGTCTTCCTGGTGGACGGCTTTCTTGAATTTTTCCGGATCGTCGGGAGCGATCTTCGATCCGCGCGAAGAAATCATGTTGCCTTTGCGGTCGGTCTTGTAAACATTTCGGAAGACCCAGCCGTGACCGTGGAAATCTCCGAACTGGGTTCGCTGAGCTTTCGGGTTCACATCAGTCCAGATGTTGGCCAGAAATTCTTTGTCCTGTCCCCACAAACCGCGCAATGCCGAACCTTCGGGATTGCGAAACTGAATGGCGTCTTTTTGCTCGGCGCTCAAATCAGGTTGTTTGGCCGGATACATCAAATTGCCGTCGGTTTCGTTGTCCCACCAGGTCATGCCGTAATAACTGGTCAACATGTTTCCGCCAGGGTGAATGTGGCAGACCATGCAATTGCTGGACGGCGAACCCAGCACCATTTGATGTTTGATCGGATGGCCCGATTCGTTTTTCGGAATTGTCGGATCGGCAGTTTGCGAAAATCCGCGATTGCCGAATTTGGCGAACTGGGCCGAATGTTTCGGGTCGCGGTCGTTGGCGTAAACGACGTGACAGGACGTGCAACCCGATGAACGATAATCTCCCGGATGATCGTTCGTGCCCATAAACGAAAGCAGCGGATCGAGCAGTCGCGTTTTCTGCAAGCCCAGAAAAACCGGATCGGTTCTCAAACGAGTGCCAAAGCCTCTGTCGCTCAACTTCACTTCAGGCTTGCCGGGCAATTCAAAAATGAACGGGCTGCCGATGTCCGACGGCAATCCTTTCAATTCTCCGCCGCGCTCGAACACGCGCAGCACGTTGCCGGGCTGAGTTATTTCCCAACGCGGCAACGGCATCAGGTAAGGCAGTATTCCATGCTTCAAGGTTTCTTCGGCGGTTGGCGCGGGATTGGTGAAGACGGCCTGAATCGCTCCGTCCTTGCCGTAACTTTCGCCGAAGCGGGCGTCCTTGAAAGGATAAGCGCCGTTGTTGTACAGCGCCGCCGCCCACAACATGCCGCCATGAGTCATCATACTTTTCTTGTTCCAGGCGACTTCGCGTTCGTGGCATTTGCCGCAAGACAAATCAGCCGCGCGGAAATCTCCTGGATTGATGAACCGCACGTATTCGTCGCTTTCTTTCAACCACGCGGCAGCCAGACGTTCGGGGTTTGCCGTCGTCTTCCAGAGTTCAGGATTTCGCGGTTGGACGTGAGCTTTCTTCTTGTCTTGAGTTTCCGCCGCGTTGCCGCCGTGACAATCAGCGCAGCCAATATCCAGATCATCATCGCCGTCGGCGTGCATGGATTCCGTTCCGGTGTGGCAAACGACACATCCGGCGCTTCGCGGATTGACCTTCTTCTGCCGTTGAGCCTGTTCTTCGTCTGCGGCTTTGTGGCCGACGACGACAGAAGAAACCGCCTCAGTCACATTGCGATTGGACGCAAGGAGACTGACGGCCAGTGCGATGGCAAGGCACAACAGAAATAGAATTTTGACGCGCTTGATTGTCTTGGCTTGATTCATGATTCACTTCCTCAGATTACAGCGTTGAGGTTCAGGAAACTTACGAAAATGCGGCGTCACCAGCAGCGAAGCAGGCCGGTGGCGCAATAGGCTCATTACATCAACCCATCAACTGAGCCATCATCACAGCCGGATCCCAGAAGCCTTTGACGGTTTGGATTTTGCCTTCATCGTTGATGGCGAAAAAATCTACGCCTTCAAATTTGGCCGGGCGTCCGCTTTTGCCAACGCCGTTGGCAGACCATTTAACTCCGGCTTCCTTGCCAACGACGAAGATTTGATCCGGCTTCATTTCAATGGTTTCAAAACCGGCGGCGACTCCATTGAAAAACGCTCTTAACGCGTCGTGCCCTTCCAGTATGCCTGCGGGTTCGTGGCTCACCGCGTCGGCAGCGAAGGTTGCAATCCAGGCTTCGCAATCAAGCGAGCTGATGGCGGCGAAATAATCATTGATCGCTTTGTTGATCGTTTCAGGTGACATTGATTTCCTCCATTGAGTAGTTTGTAAAGATTGAAATTCGCCGTCTGCTACGTGGCGGACACTGGTGACGGATTTAGTAAACGAACTTCAAAGTCACGAATGCCGACCACAATGTTGGCGTGCCCGCTCCGCAACCTTGCGGCGTGCCGTTGCAATTCGAACTGTAGATGTCCGTAAAACCTGTTCCCGGTCGCAAACCTGAAGTTCCGCCAATCAGAAGGATGTTCTCATTCAGCAGCGGGCGATAAATGAAACCCACGCCCAGATCGTGACCGATGGAATGCCGAATCCTCGGTTGGAACAGTACCAGTTCCAGCGGTTCGGTTCGGTTGAAGCGCAGGTAGTTGTAATTCAGAAAGCCGCGCAGTTTGGGCGTTACGTCAACGTCAATTCCTGCGTTGTAGATGGTGATGCCCGGATTGACGAAATTGGCTTGTCCCTGAACTTTGCTGCTGCGCAAGCTGGGGATGATGCTGCGCGGTTCGACCAGCGCTACGCCGGTTTGCGTCAATCGAATGGCCTGCGAATTCCAGAAGCTGAATTTGCCTCCGGCGAAGCTGGTGTTGTCCAAAATGGCGTCGAAGCCTCGCGCGGTATCGTCGGTGGGTTTGGCGTCGCCCGAACTGTAAAACGCGCCAACGCGATAACGCAGCCAGTCGTAATCAATCGAAAGTTCGGCGGCGGCCATTTGCGCATTGATGCGCGTGGCGCGGTTGGCAATCGGGTTGAACGTGTCGCGGCCAATCACCTGATAAAGCGCATGAGTGATGTTCATCCGTCCGAAATGCCCGTCGCCAGTCCAACCGAAATATCCAGAGCGTATTCGATGCGGAGTGACAGTGCCGATTTTGGCCGGACGCACCAGAAAACCGTTCAGATCGTATTCGGTGGTCGGACGGTCGTCGCTGTAATGCAGGCTGAACTGCGTTGTGTAACCAAGAACGAATGTGTCCTGCCGGAAAAGATTGGCAATATAAACCTGCTGGTTGCGGAAATCAGTTTCGGCGAAATTGATCGTATTCAATCCGCTGTTGGTTTCTTTTTCCAGCATGTGGAAATAAGCCAGATTGTATTGCCAGCGGTTGTTTTTGAAATTGCCGAACAGGCGCGCGCCAAGGTTTGAATCGCTGAAGATGAAACCGCGAAAATCGCTGGTGAATGGTTGAATGCCTACGCGCACGGAAGTCGTATCGTATTCCGGCGACCGTCCCTTGACGCTTCCTTTGCCGCGCAGGAAAGGAAAGATTTTAGTGGTATCGCCCAACCGGTATTCAAAAAAGACTTCTTCGATGGAATTGAAACCATCCTGTCGCAAAGTTCCGCGCGCGACATTGATGTTGGTGATTCCGCGTTCGCGCACGTTGAGCAGGTTGAAATTGGCAATGCCTGTGACTTTGAACCGCCAATCAACGGGTTTGAACGACGCGTCGCCGTGAAACAGGTCCATCGAAAAGACGAAGTTCTGATTGAAGAATTCCTGTCGTCCGCGCCCGAAAAATTCAAAGCTTCCGGGACGTTCGGCGCTGACGTCTTGCGGCACAGGCACTCGCCGCATGTTGAATTCGCTTTCGCTGGCCAGAGTGATGTTCAGAAAAGTGTGCTGGCCGATGATCGGGTAATCGCCTTTCAGAACGTTCTGGCGGTAGGGATTGAAAATATCGCCTTTGCGAAAACGCGGATCGTCAGGCAAACCGATGCGCCAACGATCCTGAATCACCATAAAGTCTGCGTCTTCAGCAGTGGGTTTGCGTTTGTCGCGCGACGGCCCTGCGGCTCCCAGCGGTTTGTCTTCGGGAAGCTGGATTTTTGGCCGATCGGATTGTTCGGACGGTTTTGATTGCTGAGGCGAAGCCGGAGATGGAGTTTGTTTCGCCTGACTCGAATCTTTTTGATCGGTTTGTGCCGGGGCTGATGTTACGCCGATTGCCAAAATGACAATCACCCAAAAAATGATTTTGCTTCGCACCGCTACGCCTCCCAAAGATGCTTGGTTGTGGCCTTGATCTAAAAATGAAAACTGGCAACGGAAATATCGCGAGCGACTGTTAAATTCGAATAGGGTCGAAATGCAAGACAACGAAAATGGCTACTGACGGCTTATCGAACCAGAAAGAACCCTTGCAAGCAGTCCGAACGGGGTCAGTGTAATTATAATCCGGCCAACAAGGTACGGGCTTGATAACACAGCTTTTCCGGGCAAGTCAATCATTGATTTCGGCGCGCTGCATTCAACAGATACTTCATTCATTCATTGCGCTCGTAGGCAAGAATGAAGAAGGGTTCGTTGTCGAAATTTGCTCCCTGCCGATGCCGCGATTCAAAGCGCGCGACCAGATGATAATTTTCAGTGATCCAGCGCATCAACTCTTTGTTGTAATCGGCGCCGAAGACGCGGTCGCGAAATTCCGATGTGATCAGGTTGGCAACCAACACCAGCGGCACACGCCGTGTATCAATTCGCCGGATCGCGTCAATTTCCTTTTCGTCCGTCAGAAATCCGGGGTGAACGATTTCTTCGCGCAACGGATAAGGCCGCGCCGCCATAAAATTGATGGTCGTCGCGACGGGCAAAGCCAAAACGTATTCGCCCGGACGGGTTCGTTGTTCGGCAAAGCGTATCGCCGCCTGAAGCGGTTCGCCGATTTCAGGCAATGTGACGAAACTGCCGCGCGATGAACTGACCTGGTAAGTATTGATCTTGCGAAAACGCCTGGCCGAATTGATCGCCAATCCGATGACCAGCACGACAATCAATCCAACGGCCACCTGCCGGGCGATGGGACGAATCTGCGGCGAAGCCGCAAGGAAAGCTGGCGCGGCGCGAAACAGCAAATACAGATAAACGACGATCAGCGTCGGAATGAAAAACGGCGTGTAAGGTCCCGTGGTCGTCACGTTCAACAATGCCCGCAAAATCGAAAGCAGGCTGAACACGGCCAGGACAAGCAGCAATCTTTGTTCAATCGGAATCGGCTGATCGTCTTTTCGCGCTTTCCAGATTCGCCAGCCGATTGCGCCGATCACAATCGGCAGCACAAAAATCGCCGAAGCGAACGGCGTCACGTCGTCCGGCACGTTCTGAAACTTGATGGCCGCTTCGCGCCAAACGACACCGATCAACATCACCAGGCCGCTCAACCGCAACGCCTGCGCCCAACCCTTATGCCTTCTGAATGACAACGCAGCGCCGGCCAATGAACAGGCCCCGACCCAAATTCCAAACACAGCAATGCCAGCCAGAGAAAACCACAACGAAGTCGGCAGTTTGGCCAGACCGCTGATGTTTCGGTTGAAGTAAATCAGTTGCGGAGGCATGTTCGTGAACAGCACGTGATTGTCGTTGAGCAGAACCTGCAACGGCACTCGGCTCAGGATAAAGCCGTAGGTTGCGGCAACAATCAGAACCACAGGCAGAACAAAGTAGAGCGCTCCGCGAGCCAGCGGCTTTCGGGCGGCGACGCTTTCGGCGAGCAATGCCGCGCCAGCCGCCGCCCACGCTGCCAACGCGATCTCCGGTTTTGAAATCAATGCCAGTCCGGCGAAAACTCCGGCCAAGGCCATCAGCCTCGCCTGCCTGATTTGCGCGAAACGGACCGTGCAAACCAGCGATGCCAGCGAAAAAAGAAATCCGTAAAGCGCAGCGTAAGCATAAGGCTGAAGGTAATTGGCTGTGGATTTGATGGCGCAAATGACCATCACCAATCCGGTCGTTGCCGCCGCTTCCCACGCCGACATCAACTGCCGCGACAGCCAGTAAATCATCAACAGGATCAGAATAGCGCAAATCGCGCCGCTGATTTTCATTGTCGCCAATTGGACGCCGAAGATTTTGTACAGCAGAGCATTGAAATGCGGAGCGAACGGCCCGTATAGAAATTGCACGTCGGAATAAAGATGCTCGCCCGCCAGAATTCGCGCGGGCAGATTCATCTCTCGCCCGTGATCCAGCAGCGGTTGAGTCCATCGCTGCCACGAGGCGACGATCATCGCGGCAAACAATACAGCCAGCGCAAGAAGCGCCAGGCGATCTTCTCGCGCAAAAATGCTTGTGGGGAGTTTTTCTGTTTGATCCATTGAATGTTTGTGCGATGTCCGGTTTGAAGAATGCGCAAGGATTATAGAAATCGTTTCCGATGGGCGCAATCGTTTGGCGGGCGGCAACGAACATTTGACTTTGAACCTTGCCAGCGGGCATTATCCACGCCTTGTTTTTCAAGCCTTGCAACCTTAAATCAGGCAATGTTTATGGCACAAGAAAGTTTGGCCTTGACGGCGACGCTGAATCAGCTAGCCGAGCTTGACCGATACAATTACTGGCTCTTTGAACAGGTCGCGCACGCCCTGGGTCGTCGCGTGCTCGAAGTCGGTTCGGGAACTGGCAACATCACTCAGTTTCTGAGCGCCGCTGATCGTCAGGTGATGGCGACTGATGTAGTGCCTGCTTACCGCGGCGAGTTGCAACGACTGTTCGGCGACAAACCTAATGTGCAGATTGGGAAGTTCGATCTGACCGCCACGGCTCCGCCGGAATTGATTGCCGATCCGTTCGACACGGTTGTTTGCCTGAATGTTCTGGAACACATCGAAGACGATTTGTATGCGTTGCGGCAAATGCGCGACGTGCTTGAACCGGGCGGGCGACTGGCTTTGCTGGTTCCGGCGCATCCGATTCTTTATGGAGAATTCGACCGCGCCGTCGGCCATTACCGCCGATACACGCGTCGCGAACTGGCTGAAAAATTGAAGCAGACTGGGTTCAATGTTCGCGAAATGAAATTTTTCAGCCTGTTGGCTGCTCTGCCATGGTTCGTCAATGGTCGAATTCTAAAACGCGGTTACATCCCCGCAGGCCAGGCCAATCTGGCCAACAAACTCGTGCCGTTGCTCAAATTGGAAAAACTGATCGGCCCGCCGTGCGGCTTGTCGCTGATCGCAATCGCTCAAAAACACTGAAAGGAAATTCAATGAATGCTGGAAGGTGAGCGATGAGCGAGTCAGATGCTTCATCGTTCATCATTCAGCATTCGTTGTTTGGATAGTTATGCGTTGGTCAAATTACTTCATTCCCACACTTCGCGAAGACCCTTCGGACGCCGAAGTCATCAGTCACAAACTACTGCTGCGCGCCGGATTGATTCGCCAACTTGCCGCAGGCATTTATTCCTACCTGCCGCTGGCTCAGCGTTCGGTGCTGAAAATCTCCGACATCATTCGCGAAGAAATGAACGCTATCGGCGGACAGGAATTTTTCTTCCCGGCTATTCATCCGGCTGAACTGTGGCAGGAATCGGGTCGTTGGTCTGTCATGGGTCCGAATATGTTCCGGCTGAAAGACCGCAAAGGCGGCGATTATTGTCTGGGCATGACTCACGAAGAATGCTTCACGGACATCGCGCGCAATCATCTGAATTCATACAAACAATTGCCGCAGGTCTGGTATCAGATTCAAACCAAATTCCGCGACGAAGCCCGCCCTAAATCAGGCTTGCTGCGCGTCCGCCAATTCACCATGAAGGACGCTTACTCTTTCGACATTGATCAGGCGGGACTCGACAAATCATTTGAAGACCAGCGGCAGGCTTATTCGAACATTTACAAACGCTGCGGATTGGAATTCGTCATCGTTGACGCCGATTCGGGCGCGATGGGCGGTTCGGCGTCGAACGAATTCATGGTTTACACCAATGCCGGTGAAGACATGGTCGCCAGTTGCCCGAAGTGCGGTTACGCCGCCAACACCGAAAAAGCTCAATCGCGAATTCCTGCAATTGACGATGGCGCGGACGATCAAGCCATCGAAAAGTTTCCTACGCCCGGCGTCCGAACAATCGAAGACCTGGTCAATTTCGAAGGCGGAGCTTCGGCTGATCGTCAGATCAAAA
>CAYRQB010000076.1:0-20746 GCA_964426025.1 uncultured Heliomicrobium sp. | reverse complement strand
AGGTATCCGGAGGTTATCCGCTTTATTACCTGTGGTCGTCTGTGTTGGGCGAACCGGTGGTTGAGCTTGAATATTGCGTTTTGATGAGCAGAGCCTTCGTTGAATTCCTCAGTTCCGGTAAAACTCCGTGATCTTTTCGACGACGTAATCCTGTTGCGCCGTGGTCAGTTCGGGATAAATCGGCAACGACAGGCATTCCTTCGCGGCTTGTTCGGTGACGGGCAAGTCCCCTGTTTTGTAATCCAGAAAGGCGAAGCATTGCTGTTGGTGTAGCGGGACAGGGTAATAAACTTCCACGCCTACAGCGGACGACAACAGGTGCGCTTTCAATTCGTCGCGGCTCTGACATCGGATCGTGTATTGATTGAAGATGTGGCGGCAATCGTCGTGAACTTTGGGCGTGACGATTTCCTCCAATCCGGCTTCGCGGAAAAGCTCGTCGTAACGAGCGGCGTTGGCCTGTCGCCCCGCCGTCCATTGATCCAGATATTTCAGCTTGACGCGCAAGACGGCGGCCTGCAGCGCGTCCAATCGGCTGTTGATGCCGACGACCTGGTGATAATACTTCGGCTCCATGCCGTGAACGCGCAGAATGCTCAGCTTCGCCGCCAGTTCATCGTCGTTCGTAATCATCAATCCGCCGTCGCCCGCTCCGCCCAGGTTTTTCGACGGGAAGAAACTGAAACATCCGATCAATCCCATATTTCCGGCGCGCGTGTTTTTGAAATCCGAGCCGATGGCTTGCGCGGCGTCCTCGACAATCGGAAGGTTGTGCTTGGCCGCTACGTCGGCAATCACGTCCATTCGCGCACATTGGCCGAACAGATGAACGGGCATGATCGCTTTGGTTCGCGGAGTGATGGCGCGCTCAAGCAATTCGATGTCCAGGTTAAAGTCGTCGTAAGCGATGTCCACGAATATTGGGCGAGCGCCCAATCGAGTGATGGAACTGGCCGTAGCGAAAAAAGTATAAGACGTGGTGATGACTTCATCGCCCGCGCCAACGCCCAAAGCCATCAACGCCAGTAGCAAAGCGTCCGAACCCGATGCGCAGCCGATGGCATGTTTCGCCCGGCAGTATTCGGCGGCGTCGCGTTCAAAATCGGCGACGCCCGCTCCCATGATGAATTGTTGAGTGTCGAAAACGCGCGTCACCGCTTCCATCACCTCATCGCGGATGGTTTGGTGTTGCGCGACCAGATCAAGCAAAGGCACTTTCATCGTCAAATCTCTTTTCAATTCTGTTCGGCTTGTTCACGGCGCGAATGCCAATCGGCGGAAACCGTCATCGCCAGAACGATCAGGAATAGTAAGGCATTGGCCGCGATCTGCAAGTTGAAATCCAGAAAGCTGTGAACGGCGATTCCAAGCAAGGCTACGTGACCGCCGATAATCAACGCGCGCTCGTGGCTTCGCATTCGATCAAGCTTTTTGAATTGACGTTGCGCCGAACGAATCAGCTCAAACAAAAACCACAGGCCGATCAATGCGCCGATCAAACCGGCGTCGGTCAGCAATTGCAGGTAATCGTTGTGAGCCTGTTCCAGACGTTCGTTTTTCGCCGACGAACGGCCATAACGCGGATAGGCCGTTGGAAAGGCTCCAAGTCCAACTCCCGTCATAGGATGATCCAAAAATATCTGCCACGCGCCGCGCCAATATTCGCCGCGCGTGACGACGGAATATTCTCCCGAACCCTGGCGAACCGAACCGAATCGTTTGGTCAGCGGTTCGTAACCGATCCACAACGCCATCAAGATAATTGCCGCCACAGCGACGCCTGCTATCAACCTGTTATCTTTCATCGCGCGATGATCGCCGACTTCCATCCAGCGACGACGAGCAAAAAGAGCGACGAGCATCAAGGCAAGAAGTTCAACGCCAAGCGACAGTATTCCTCCGCGCGACAATGAAACGACGACGGCCACGGCCATCATCACTACGCTGAACAACCACAGCAGGCGTTGTTCCAGATTGATCTTGGCAAACAGCAGGTAAGCGAACGGCAGCGGCAAAATCAATTCGACCATTCCGGCAAAATGGTTGTAATTGCCGTAAGGCCCGAAAGGCGCTATGTAATCGGACACAGGCCGAACCCAATACATTTTGCCGTTATAAGTCAGCCGCTGAACGATGGCGAAAATCGAAACGGCGAATCCGAAAACGGTCAACACGACTATCAGCTTTCTGCGCCGTTCGGAATTTCGCAAAGTCATCAGCGCGGCGATGAAATAAATCGTCAACGCCAGCAACTTGACCGAAGCTTCTTTGGTGAATTGCGGATCGAGCGAAATAGCCGCAGCGGTGAACGGAATGAATTGAACAGCCGCCCAAACCAGCAATGCCAGCAACGGCAAGGCCAGTCGCAATCTCCCCCAATCTGATTGAGGGTCGAAAACGAATCGCGCTGCCATCAACACGGCGATCAGCAAAGCGTTCAGTTCAAACAAAGCCAGCGACCACGGCTCGACCGTGCCGTAAGCCAGCACGGCGAAAATCATCGTGACCTTCAGGTCGGCGAAGATGAAGCTTTCCAGTTTTGCCAATCCTGTTTTCATCTATTCGGCGGGACGGAAACGCCCGCTTCAATCCGCTCCAGTTTGAAATCGTCCAGCCAGATTTCGGCGATTCGCGTGCGATCAACTTTCAATTGCGGCGAACGAATTGTCAGCCGCAATCCGCGAGTGTTTTCTGTGGTCGTAAAAGTGATTGATTGCTGATGCCAATCTAAAGTCCCGCTTGGCGCGACAGACCGCAGATTGAAACCGGATGGATTTGCGGCGTCGGTGATTTCGACAAACGGCGCTTCATCGGCCAGCGGAGAAACGTTTTTGGTTTTCAGGAAGTAACTCAGCCGGTATTGCCGCAAAGTTTCGACGGCGACCAGTTGAAAGATGTCCTGAAATTCCGCGCTCATCGAAGCGGCGAAAATCAGATGCAGCGAATGCGATCCGGAATGTGAAAGGTCGTTGCTGCGAATCGCGCGGACTTCGGGATGGCGGCGAATAATCCAATCGAAACCGGACGGCGGATCAATCAGAGCCGCGTATTTTTCGCTGAGCGGAATTTGCTCAAATCCGGCATTGGTAATCAGATTGTCGCCGTCGCCATTTGTCGCCGATGATTCCGATTCGGCAAACTTCCGCCAAACCTCGCGTGCCTGGTCGAAACGATTCTTAGCCTGCAATTCGCGCAGCAGTTGAAAGCTCAGCTCTCGATACGAATCAGGCTCAGCGTCAGAACCTGCCGATGGCAATCGCCGCCAGATTTCCAACGCCTGCTCCATCGCATCGTGCGTGGCAAAGAATTCCGCCAGGTAAGCCTGTGCTGCCGCGTCCTTGGGAGTCACGTTTCGCAAAGCGTCGAGGTTCATTCCCAGCGCGCCGGTTATGGCGTTAAAGGCATTCAAAGTTGCATTACGATCAGGCCTTGGCGAAGCGTTGCCATACAACGAACCTGACAAAGCAATCGCTTCGCGAAAATCCGATTGAGCCTGATCGAGCTTTCCCGCTCGCAATCGCAAGTTCGCCAGCGCCCAGCGCGGCTCGAAATATCGCGGAGCAAGTTCGATGGCACGCTGCAATGAATTTTCAGCCTGTTGAAATTGATCGTTGCCGCCCTGCGCTTTGCCAAGTTCCAACCAGTAACGGTAATCGTTTGGCGATGACGCGACCGCCCTCTGCAAATCGGCGATGGCTTCTTCGCCGCGCGGTTCTTCGGATCGCAGAAGCAGGTAACGAGCGCGAGCAGCCAGCACTTCGGCGTTCGCCGGAACGTAACCTAGAGCCGCGTCACGGCTTTCCACTCCCTGACCGTAGGTGATCAGCGAGACAGCCAGAAAATTTCTGATGATGAAATTACCCGCCCACACGGTAAGAGCCAGAACGGCAATGAGCAAAGGAAGGCGTTTGAGCATAAATCAAAGGGCAAAAGGCAAAAGGCAAAAATCAAAAGTAAAGAAACGCATGCCGGTCTTTCGTCTTTTGAAATTTGCCTTTTGCCTTTTGATTTTCACGAGCCGCTTTCTTCGTAGCTGTGATAGTAGGCGTACTTGTAGTTGTAGTAGTAGCTTTCGCTATTCAAATCAATGCAGTTCAGGACGACGCCGAAAATCTTGGCGTTGACATCGGCCAGCGCCTGTTTGGCTCGCTGCACGGCTTCGCGCGGTGTGTGATTGCTTTTGACGACAATCACCACGCCGTCAACGTGCGGCGAAATGATCAGCGCGTCTGTGACGTGAATGACCGGCGGCGAATCAATGATGATGTGATCGAAACGATCCTGCAGTTCCGAAACCAGAATGCGCAGTTTGATTGAACTGAGCAGTTCCGACGGATTCGGCGGAACGGGTCCGGCAGGCATGACGAACAGGTTCGGAATGTCATGCGGAATGATGACTTTGTCCACCTGAATATCGCGAGACAAATAAGTCGAAAGCCCAGTGTCGTTTTTGACGCTCAGAATCTTGTGGCAGCGCGGGCGACGCATGTCTGCGTCCAGCACCAGCACGCGAGCGCCGGTTTGAGCCAGTGAAATAGCGGTGTTGGCGACGATCGTGGTTTTGCCTTCAGCCGGATGGCTGCTGGTGATGAGCATGGTTCTCGGCGCATGTTCTGCGGATGATAGCAGCAGTGAAGTTCGCAACGCGCGATAACTTTCGGCAAACGACGACAACGGATCGTGACCGGAAAGCAATTCGCTGTTGATCTGTGTCAACGCAGTGCTCTTCTTTCCATTGCCGAGTCCGACTCCAAGCATTTTGTTTTTGGCCAGGCTCTGCAACGACGGAATGCCGCCGAGCGCAGGCAATTGGACGATTCGTTCGACATCCTCCGCCGTGTTTATGGTGTTGTTCAGGTATTCGACAAAGAAAGCCAGACCGACGCCAAGCGCCAGACCGATGATCAGGCTCAAGCCAATGTTGAGAATCTTGTTGGGTTTGACCGGCGCGATGGGAACTTCGGCCTTCTGGATGATGTGAATGTTCGACGGTCGGAATTCGCTTTCAACTTCGGCCTGTTGCAAACGCCCAAGCAGGTCTTCGTAACTCTTTCGATTCGTCTCCAGCTTTTGTTTGAGCAAACCAAGTTCGGCGGTTTCGCGATTCTGTTGTATGGCTTCGCCCTTCGATTGGCTCAGGGCATTTTTCAGGTCTTCTTCGCGGTTACGGGCTACCTTAAATTGCGTCTCGATGTTTTTGACGATCTTCGCTTTCTGCTCCGAGACCTGAATTTCCAACTGTTTGATTTGTTCCTGAACCTGTTTCACTGCAGGAAAATTGGGCTGATATTTCGCCGAAAGATTGGCAAGCTCCTGCTTCTGTCGGCTCAATTCGCGCGTCAGGCTTTGAACCGTTCCATCATTGATCACTTGAGGCAATTCATCGGCAGCAACTTCCCTGCTGCGATTGTAAACAGCTTCGGCTGAACGACGTTCGTTTTGCACTTCAACCAATTGACGATTGAGTTCGGAAGTTCGGTCAACCGTGATGTTGCCTTTGTCGCCGTCCAGCGAGATGATTTTATGTACGCCCAGATATTGCTGAAGCTCGGTTTCCGCTTGACGCATGCTGGCTTCGGCTTCCTTGACTCGCTTGGCCAAAAATTCTTTGGCTTTGCTGACGCCCTGCAACCGGTTTTCCATTGACCAGTCAATGTATTCTTCGGAAATGGCGTTGGCCACGTCGGCGGCGAGCTTCGGGTTGTATGCGTCGAAAGTCAGCGAGACGACTTTGGTCTGACGACCTACGGTCACGTCGTAACGGTTTTGGAAAGCATTGACAAGACGAACTTCACGTTCGTTTTCGGCAATGCCATCGGCGTTCTTCGATTTGAATTCTTCGTTTTCCGACAAGCCGAGTTTCTGAATGACTCGCCGAGCCAAATCGCGGCTGTGCAAAATATCAACCTGAGTTTGCAAAAAGAACGGATTGAAAACACTGGCGCTTTCCATTTCCAGAATCTGTCGCCCCTGCCCCACGCGCTCTGTCTCTCTGCCAATTTCCAGTTTCGCCATTGCTCGGTAAACCGGTTTCGTCAGCATAGTGCCGATGGTCACGATGGTCACCAAAACGATCAGCGTCGCCAGCACAATCCATTTATGTCGGCGAATAGTGCGCAAGTATTCGCGGACTGAATTCTTTTCGATTTCAACAGCCGGATAACGACTGTAAGCCGGATATCCGCCTTTTCTCAGTTCTTTTCCCTGTTGCGGCAGATTTGCCAGCGCAGTTTGATTATCGTCGTAGTTGTTCATTCAATTTTCGCAGTGTGGAGATTGGCAGTTGGCAGCATTGCCACTGCGCCGATAATTTATCTCAAAATTCCCCAGCCTAGCGCGCTGGCCAGTCCGCCGGCAAAGGCTTGTATCAGTGTCCGAGTCTGTTTCGACCTTGTGGATTCGGGAACCATGACAATGTCGTAAGGTTTTAAAACGATGTCTTTGCTCGGGTCTTTTTCAATCTCGTAAAGATTGACGATCACTTCCGTCGAATTCGCCTGATCCGGCCCTTCAGTGCGAACCAGATGGACTTCTTTTTTCTTTGAGTCTTCGGAAGTGCCGCCGGCAAGAGCAATGGCTTGCGAGATTTTGATCGGTTCTTTCAATGGAAATGCGCCGGGTTTGTTGACGTTGCCGGTGACGTAAATGATTCCGACTTCAGGCACGTTGATAAAATCGCCATCGCGCAAAACCCGATTCAGTTGAGGTTTGCGAACCAGATCGTTGAGGTTGATCGTCTCAATGCTTTCAGTTGGTCGAAAGTGAACCAATTGAATGACGTTTCCCGCCTTGTCTGTCAGCCCTCCGGCCAGACTGATCAAATCGTAAACGCGTAATTCGCGATTCAGCGCAATCTGTTTCGGCTGGTTGACAGCTCCGGCAATCGAAACCATCTGCGCGTGATACTCATCAATGAAGATCGTCACCTGCGGCTCTTTCAAAATGGCGGTGAATTCTTTGCGCAACAATTCAGTAACCTGTTGCTCGGTCAGTCCGGCGATTTTGATGCTGTGATCTATGTAAAGCAGGTCTATTGTTCCCTGTTGCGAGACTTTGACCTTGTTGGATTTAAGATCAGGCTCGCCCGCAACTGTAATGCTCAGCACATCACCCGGACCTATGCGGTAATCACGATTCTTGATGTTGGACGCGTCGAATGTCGGGATGTTGGCTGCGGCTTGCTCTGGTTGGGCAGAGGCAATCGGGCAGCAAAGCACACACAACACCAGGCAAGATATTGCCAATCGAATAGAGAAAGAAAGTTTGCGATGAATCATGGTGGTAAGACCCGATAAAGAAGTGCAGGCATTTGGGTGAGGGTGGTCAGCAATGCACTCTTTAGCTAACGTCAGAGGGGCGTTGACTATCTTTTCAAAAAGGTTTTCGCCAGCGACTTCCCGGCAATGAATGAGGTCTGCCGAAGCGCCAATCTTAAAGATATTATTCACTCGCCAAATTGAAAGATGCGCCAAGCCATTCGGGTTGCGAGTGACTTCGGCGCATCAAGAATTCACAGAAATCGAATAGCGTTTACGGACGGAAGCCGCTCACCACGATTGAGCTTGGCGTCACATTGTCCGACTGAGAAGCAGCAACGATTCCGGCGACTGCGCCACCGACACCGGCAATGATCAGCGCAGCAACAGCACCCGGGCTCAATCCCTGTCCCTGATTGGCAGTGGAAAGCCGAGCGCATCTCGGAGCGGTTTGAGTTCCGACGGAAACTTCGCTACCGGCAGCCACATATTCGACTTTGCTGCCAGCGGTGACTTTGGCGTCGCTACGACTGGCCGCAACGCGTGTATTGCCGCAGGTGACATCAATCGTCAATGTTGATGCGTTTTTGCCGTCAGCGACAGCCACGCCTTCAGCAGTGGCAACCGAAATCGCCACGCCAGCCGGAGTGCTGACAACCGCACGGCCTGACGTCAGATTTCCACCGATCCTGCCGTCGGCAAAACTCAATGTCATTTCGGATTCAGGTCCGAGTTGAACACGACCCAATTTGCCAAGATTGACAGTCGCAGCGCCGTTACGCGCGGTTTTGACCTTGCTGTCGCTAAAGACAGTTGCGCCGGAAATCGCTTGCGTTCCGTTGATCGTAACGTTGCCGGTCACTGACAATTCGCCAGCCGTTTTCGCCGCGGTTTGCGCGAGCGCCGAAGATGTCACCAACAAATAGAAGCTGCTGACTGCCATCATCACTGCGACTGTCAACGCCTTCCGAAACATAGTTGGCTTACGCATTATGGTTCCTCCCGTGAACAATTGTTTCTATCCTCACCTGACCTTGCAACGATCAAGTTGTAGAGAGTGTTATTTACTTGATTACTAACGCGACATTCAAACGAGCCTGAATTGGCTCAAAAAAGAGTTTGCAGCTTATCTTAAATCAGCCGTAACCGGCAAGAACTTTTCAGACTTAAATTCCTGTTACAACTGAAATTTACAACGAGGATCGAAAGCGGGATAAGTTTTACCCGAAACAAGAGTTTCAGTCAACCACTCGAATATTTCAAATCAGGGTTCGATACCAATCAATCGTCTTTTTCAGCCCTTCTTCGACCGGCACGCGCGGCTCCCAATTGAGCACTTCCTTCGCTCGAGTTATGTCTGGGCGGCGTGTTTTCGGATCATCCTGCGGCAGAGGTTTGTAAACAATCTGGCTCTGGCTGCCGGTCAATCTCAGAATCAAATGGGCGAATTCCAGAATTGTCATTTCATTTGGATTGCCGATGTTGACCGGTTTGTTAAATTGGGCTTCCATCAGCCGTCTGATGCCTTCGACAAGGTCGTCAACATATTGGAAGCTGCGCGTCTGCTGGCCTTCGCCGAAAACAGGGATTGGCTCGCCGCGCAAAGCCTGATTGATGAATGTCGGCACGACTCGTCCATCATTGATCCTGTTTCGCGGACCATAGGTGTTGAAGATGCGAACGATTCGCACATCAACATTGTGTTCGCGGTGATAAGCCATCGAAATCGCTTCGGCGTATCGTTTGGCTTCGTCGTAAACGCCGCGCGGGCCCACGGGATTGACGTTTCCCCAGTATTCTTCGTGTTGCGGATGAACCAGCGGATCGCCATACACTTCCGAAGTCGAAGTCAAAACGAACTTCGCCCCTTTCGCCTTCGCCAATCCAAGCGCGTTGTGAGTTCCCAATGCGCCGACTTTCAAGGTCTGAATCGGAAGTTGCAGATAATCAATCGGGCTGGCGGGACTGGCAAAATGCAAAACCCAGTCGAGTTTGCACGGCACGTGTATATGATTGCTGACATCGTGAAAGATGAATTCGAAGTTCGGGTTCGAGCGATGATGATTGATGTTCCCCAGGTCGCCCGTTACCAGATTGTCCATTGCGACAACCTGATGACCTTCGGCAATTAAACGGTCAACCATGTGACTGCCGATGAAACCGGCTCCGCCAGTGATCAAAATTCGCATTTTTCTATCGTCCTATCCCTCTGTATTTGAATCCTGCAGACTCCACCGCATCCGGATCAAGCACGTTGCGTCCGTCAATCAGCACTTTTGAATTCATAACTTCGCCGATCCTTTCCAGGTCAATGTAACGGAACTGCTCCCATTCGGTGACAATCACCACTGCATCGCAATCATCCGCCAGGCTGACTACATCATCGGCGTATTCGATCTTTAATTCAGGGTATTGTTCGGCACAGGCTTTATTGGCAATCGGGTCGTATGCTTTGACTCGCGCGCCCATTTCCAACAACTCGCTGGCGATTTCCAGAGCAGGCGCATCGCGCAGATCGTCAGTTTCCGGTTTGAAAGCAAGACCAAGCAAACCAATTGTCTTGCCCTTGATGATTTTCAAAACTTCCTGCAGTTTCAGCACCGGCACGTGACGCTGACGTTTGTTTACCGAAACGGTTGAGCGCAACAACTCCGGTTCGTAATTGTATTCGTTGGCAATATCAATGATCGCCGAAACGTCTTTGCCAAAACACGATCCGCCCCATCCAACGCCTGCGTTCAAAAACTTTGGCCCGATGCGGCTGTCGAGTCCGAAACCGCGCACAACTTCCTTGATGTCCGCGCCGACTCGTTCACAGATGTTGGCGATTTCATTGGCAAAGCTGATTTTGGTTGCCAGGAAAGCATTGGCCGCGTATTTGATCATCTCAGCCGAGGCCAGATCGGTCGTCACCACCGGAACCGCAGTGAATCCGGCAGGTCGCGGAGCCGACGCCGGGGGCACGAAAGTCTGTTCGACAATTGGTTCGTACAATGCTCGCAAACGTTCGGCGGCAAATACATCAGTCGCGCCGATGACTATTCGATCAGGATAAAAAGTATCGGCAATGGCCGAACCTTCGCGCAGAAATTCCGGATTCGATGCGACCAGAAAAACATCTTCGGGTTTGATTCCGTTCAACTTTCGGCTGGAAGTTAAGGTTGATGAACCGTCCGTTTGCCCTGCGGCAAGACTCGCCAATCGCTCACGATAAGCCGGGTTTTCCTGCAAACCATCCTTGACCAGCATCTCCACCCAATTGCCTGAGCCGATTGGCACAGTTGATTTGTTGACGACTATGCGACGGCGCTCGCAATCAAGCGCACGGCCTACGGATTGGGCGACGGCTTTGACATAGGAAAGATCGGCTTTACCTGTCGGAAGCGGCGGCGTGCCGACGGCAACAAAGATAATTTCGGAGTCTTTGACCGCCCCGGCCAAATCGGTCGAAAAACGTAGATTGCCGCGTTGAATACCTGACGCGATTAACTGCTCAAGTCCGGGTTCGTAAATCGGCGACTTGCCTTGACGAAGCATTTGAATCTTTCGTTCATCAATGTCCACGCAAATCACCGAACGCCCCAGATAAGCCAAACAAGTCCCGGTCACCAGTCCGACATATCCGGTTCCAACAACACAAACTTCCACAGATTGCCTCCTAAAACTTAACGCCACTGCTTCGGGGTGAGCGATTCCTGGCGAGATGAAATCAGACGCGCAAATGAAATGAATAGATGAGCCAGCGCATCAGGCGAGCGACTATAACAAAACGGATTTGGGATGTCACTAATCGAAGTTATCAGCAAAATCGAAGGGGCAAGCCATCCAGACTTGCCCCTCCGATTCTTTGAATATTTGGAACTCTGACTCCGTCAAGCCTTAGCAGCTTGGCGGGAAGACAGGAACGATGTAACCGTTGGTATTGTTGAAAGCAGCCAGTGTCAGGTGATGCAGGTTGTGACCACCGTTGAACGCGCCAGCGCTTGCGCCAGCGTTGTCGTTCTTGTTGATCGAAGCACCCAAAATACCGATTAGGCCGGTCTGGTTGTAGATCTTAGCCCAGCCACTGCGTCCGGCAGGAATAAAGGTTTCAAAACGCGGCGTGGTACGCGGGAAGTTGTTTGATAAGCTGCTCATCAACTGGCATCCACCGGTGATGGAGAAGCTCAGAACGTTTTCAGCATCGTCATACAACAATCCGAACAGAGTACCCAGCGTGAAGGCCCCGATACCAAGGTTACCGCCAGCGCGGTTGATGATAACCATCGTGTCGTTGCCATCAGCACGGCTACTAACGTTGTCCAATGCCAGAACGGCAGGTGCGCGGTTGTAACCGCTTCCGACTACGCCATCGAAGGGGATTACCGCCGTCACGGAGTTAGCATCGCATCCGGGCAAAATACCGTTGTAAAGAGCCGAGAATGCAATAGCGCCGAGATTGGCGGCATGACCGCTGGCCAGTTTGATGTACTCATCACCGATCAGATGGTTGAACGCGACCGGGCATCCCAGAACGCCGTCAACGGCAACTGCAACGATATAGCCTTTGACGCCAGGATCAACGTCCGATGTCAGGAACGACGCTGTTTGGTTGGCGGTCAAGCAGATGTAGCTGTCAGCAACTGAGCAGCCAGCCGACACGAAGTAGAGGTGTACGAAAGCCGCAGAAGTCACGCTGGTGTTGGTGATATTAATGCGGGTGTTTTCGATGTTGCCGGAGGTGGCGCCGGAACTGTAGAGGTTGTAAAACAGTATCGAACCGGCTTTTTGATCGCTTGCTTCGGAAGTCGGCGGATACAGAAGACCGGGATCGGCAGCCAATGCAAACGACGACATAACGACGAGAGCGA
Organism: uncultured Heliomicrobium sp.; assembly: GCA_964426025.1. Classification (GTDB taxonomy): domain Bacteria; phylum Acidobacteriota; class Blastocatellia; order RBC074; family RBC074; genus RBC074. The sequence continues at coordinate 8,640 of CAYRQB010000076.1, read as the reverse complement.
AGACCGCCAGCAGAGCGTGTGTGAAATTGCGTGAGGTTCGCATCTTGATTTCTCCTTTGAAACTAATTCACAGTTGGAACTTCCGGCTCGGTAGAAAGCGTTGCTGCAAGGAAACAAACCAAAGATATTTTCCGGTGACTTTGTTCCTGTGGCAGCAGAAATTGTCCACCACAATGTTTTATCTTCACTGTTTTGCCGGTAATTGAAGTCGCGAGGCGGTCAGTAAACTCTCTGAAAAAAATCGTGAGCGTCAAGAAAAGTTCACTAACCAAGGCAGCTTGTAATCCATGATCTTATAAATGTCAATCAATCATGAGCGGTCTGGCAGGCGTCATGAAAACTACTCCACAATGGTTGAGATGGTGAATGCAGATTCAGGAAAATGGTGTAAATGGCTTCAGGGCTTTTTTTCAATTTTCAGTCCGTGACCTCTGCCATACAGCCCCGGCAAGCTGACAGGCAATCGGCCATTGATTTCAATTTCACCGAGTATGGCTTTGGCAACCGCGCGTTGGCTGACAGGGAACGGGCTGTATGCCAGCAAGTATGAAGGCGAGTCTGAAATCGCCAGCAACATGTATGGATTCCCAAAAGAGATGGTGATCAGTGGCAAGCGCCGTTTGATCAGTTCTTCTGCCAGACGTTTGCCAACCGCAGGCAATGCCACGCTGCCCTTTCCACTGCGAGCGCGCACGGCCACGGAGTAAATCACTACATCCGGTTTTGCGGATTCCATCCTGGTCAGAACCTGATTGATTTCAGTTTGACTAGCGCGAGCGTTGATCGTGAGGCTCTCGACCTTGATGTTTCGTTTCAACAGTTCATCAACGAAAGGCTTTGTTATCGCGCGGTCTTCTTCGTCGGTGAAAGTCAGATTGAACAGTTTCTTACCGCTCGGATTGACCGGCAGAAGTTTTTGTTCGTCGCGCGCCAGCGTAATCGAATGTTCGGCGATCTTGTCGGCCAGTTCATTGAACTCCGGATGATTGACGACAAGATCAACTTCGTTCAAATCTACCAGCTTTTTCCGATGCAAACCCAGAGCGGCTTTCGCCCGCAGGATTCTCTCGACCGAAGCATTGATTCGGGCTTCGCTGATTTCGCCGCCGGTTAAGGCCTGCTTGATTCCGGCGACGGCGGCGTCAATGTCCGGCGATTTTTCTATGATGTCGGCTCCGGCCTTGATTGCTTTGACGGCGGCTTCAGCCGCGGTGTAGCGAGCCGAAATGCCGGCCATGTTCATCGCGTCCGTGACAATCAAACCATTGAACTTCAATTCTTCGCGCAACAAACCGGTCAGAATTTTCGGCGACAAGGTTCCCGGCAAAGTCACTCGCGCGGCATCCGATTCCGTCTGCGAAGTGAATTCGGTGGCAGCGGCTTCGCGCTCGTCAAGCTTTCTGACCGGCGCGGCCAGTTCGGTTTCAATCTGCGGCAAGGCAATATGCGCAGACATCACACCGGCAACTCCGGCTTCAATCGCCGCCCGAAAAGGAATCAGTTCCAGATTCATCAGCCTGTCTTTGCTGACATCCACGACCGGCAAACCGATGTGCGAATCGGTTGCCGTGTCGCCGTGACCGGGAAAATGTTTGGCGCAGGCCAATGCTCCGGCGGATTGCGCGCCCTCGATGAACGCTTTGGCAAACGCCGAAACCATCGGCGGGTCTTCGCCATAAGAACGGACATTGATCACAGGATTGTCGGGATTGTTGTTGACATCCACAGTTGGCGCAAACAGCCAGTTGACGCCCATCGCCCGCGCTTGAATCGCGGTCGCCCTTCCCTGTAAGCGCGCCAAACTTGGATCGCCTGTCGCCGCCACAGCCATATTCGGGGGCCACCACGGAGTGTCATCGAAACGCATGCCCATTCCCATCTCAAGATCGGAGGAAACGAACAGCGGAACTTTGGCCATCTGCTGCCAGCGATTGGCGGAAAGCGCAGTCGGCAAAACTTCGCTGCGAAAAACCAGCACGCCGCCGACTTTGTTGTCCACGATGTGATGTTGCAGCTTTTTGAATTCTTCGCTCTCGCGATTCCAGAACACGACGTTCGCGTCGGCCATGATCATCTGGCCGATCTTTTCATCCAGCGTCAGCGATTTGAAAATCTTGCGAACCCAGGCTTCATCCTGCTTACTGAGTTTGCGGTCAACCGGCTGGTATTTGTTTCCCTGCGCCGACGCCAGCGCGGAAAACAGCAAACCGATTGACAGCAAAACAACCAGAAAGAACTTCGATCTCATTGCGCCTCAACCTCCGAACTGCGTTCACGAACAATCAAACTGGCCAGCAATCCGACTGCGAAAGTCGTCACCGAACCGATCAACACATACCATTGCCAACTGACGCCGGTTTGCAGCTTGACCCACAACATCAAACCTGCTCCGGCGATGATTCCGGCGATGGCGGCCATTTGGCCTACGCGTTTGGTGAAGGTTCCCAAAAAGAAAAGACCGAGAATCACTCCGTTAGTGAACGAAGCGATGCCCAGAACTTCGTCAACAACACGGCTGGAAAGTTTGATGGCGGCAATGGCGACGGTGATTTGAACAACTCCCCAAACCACCGTCAACACACGCGAAACCGTCAGGTAATGATGATCGGATTTCTGATTGCCGGTCATTGGCATGTAAAAATCGCCGACAGCCGTCGCTGAAGACGAATTCAGCGACGATGAAAGCGTGGACATCGCCGCCGAAAAAATTGCCGCGATGACCAAACCGACGACTCCGGCGGGCAGATGCGTGACGATGAAATGCGGAAAGATGCGGTCGGTTTGCAGTTTGCCGTTGAGCGTGAAGCCTGCGATTTCAGCCGTGGCATAACCGGTGTAATAAACGTATAGCATCGCGCCAATCAGCAGGAACAGCATGAACTGAACAAAGATGACCGCTCCGCTGCTGAGCAAAGCCAGACGAGCCTGTCGCGTCGAGTTGCTGCACAAATAACGCTGCACCATCAATTGATCAGTGCCGTGAGTCGCCGTCGTCAGAAAAGCTCCGCCGATCACGCCCGACCAGAACGTGTAACTTTTCGTCACGTCCCAGGTGAAATCGAACCAGTTGAATTTGCCAGCCGCTCCGCCGACGCGCACGACTTCATCCCATCCGCCGGGGATATTGCCGAGCAGAATCCAGGCGGCAATCACCGCGCCGATCAGGTAAATGACCAGTTGAATGACGTCAGTCCAGATGACCGCAGCCATTCCGCCCAGATAGGTGTATAGAATCGTCGCCGCTCCCATCACCAAAACCGAAACGATCAACACGGCAAATTTCGGTTCCAGCGAAGGAAACCAGTTTCGCGCCATTTCATCCATGCCGGGCATTGCCAGCAGCAAAGCCGCCAGAACCAATCCCGTCGCGAACAACCTGAAACCATCAGCCAAAGAGCGCGTGGTCAGAAACAATAGCGAAGCCAGTCGCCGCACTCCGCTGCCGAATCGTTGGCCAAGCAATTGATAAACCGTCAGCAACTGGCCGCGAAAATACATCGGCACGAAAATCACCGTGACTACGATGCGACCGATCATGTAACCGATGACCAATTGCATGAACGTGAAGTTCGCGCTGTAGGCAAAGCCGGGCACGCTGATGAAAGTCACTGTGCTGGTTTCGGTGGCGACGATGGAACCCATAATCGCCCACCACGGAACGCGTTCGCCCGCGACGAAATAATCCTTGACGTTTTTCTGCGAACGAGAAAACCACGCGCCGAACAGCACGGTTCCGATCAGATAGGCAACGAGAATTGTCAGATCAAGTGTGCGCATATTCTGTTTTAACGGTTTGGATCGTAGCGATGACAAATAAGCATGCCATTGATTAAGATACCTGCCGATTTGAAATACTAACGACCGGGGACAAAGCCCATGGCATTGCCGAAAAGAAAGCCTGATTATTCGCCGGAAAAATATCTGGCTTTTGAACGTGAAGCTGAAACCAAGCACGAATATCTGGACGGCCAGATTTACGCGGTGGCCGGAGCCAGTCCGCTCCACAATCAAATCTGTTTCAATGTTACGGCTTCACTTGGGGTTCAATTAAAAGGTTCTACCTGCATTGGCTATACTTCCGATCAGAAAATTCGGACCGATCTGATGGATTTATTTGCCTACCCTGATTTGACCATTGTTTGCGGCGAACCAGTTTTTCATGACAACAAAAAGGATGTCATTCTCAACCCGACTGTCATCATCGAAGTAATGTCTCCAAGCACCGAAAGCTATGACCGTAACGAAAAGTTGCTCAGGTATCAGAACCTCTCATCGCTCAGTGATTACATTTTGATCGCGCAGAATCATCCGGCTGTTGAGCATTTCATCCGCCAGAAAGGCAAACGCCAGTGGCTGTATACACTGGAAACTGATCTTGAATCCGAAATCTACATCGCCTCAATCAAATGTACTTTGAAGCTGGCAGACATTTATGACCGCGTGAAATTCCCGCCTCCCAAACCACCGTTCGCCGTAATCGAAAATGAGCAAGCTCAGCCGACAAAGAAAAAAGCGAAGAAGAGCAAGTAAAGATAAGGCTATTTGATTTCGCCCGCTTCAGGCTTTTTCTTGTCGCGAATCCAGGTCAACAACTCATCGAACGCCGCGCCGGTTTGCGCCGGAGTGAAGTTGCAATGGCCGTTGGCGACGACGAACTTGGCGACGAATAAATCCTGCGTTCCAGCCAGACGCGCGAATTCGTCGTACTCGCTGACGTAACGTCCGGGAATCAATTGGTCGTAAGTCGTGTGAATGGTCAGCACAGGATCGGCAATGCGTCCGGTCGGAGAATAATGCTGGCGCAGGTATTCGCGCGCTTTGGCGTCGGCGGCGTAACGCCGGACTCCGCGATTGAGCGCCACGTCGTCGTCAAAGCCGTCGTAAATCGTGTTGCGATTGTCGAAGGGATTGCCTCCGGTGCGGACTTGCAACTCGCGAACAATCTCGTACCAGAAAGCCAATACTGCCGGAAGATCGGCGGTTGATGTCAGGCTGTAATGTTTGGCGAACATCAATGCTTTATCAGGCGCTGCCTCAATCGCAGCTTTTGTCTTTGCCTGATCTAGCTTCGCGCCTTGTGGCAGATTCGCCAGTGATCCGACGACGTTTGGAAATAGAAAATCGAAAGTCACCAGCATGTCGAAGATGCGTTCCTGAAAACCGTTCAGCGTGGCATTCAACGGCCCGCACATCGGCAACCCGCCGTCATAAACTTCAGGATATTTTTCCATCGTCGCCAATGTGATCGCTCCGCCCATCGAATGGCCGAGCACAATCGTTTCGTTCGGCTTGCCGTGTTTGCTGACGAAATAACGGCGCAGGGCTTCCGTGTCTTCGACGGCTTCCTTCACAGCCCATCCCTGCGTGCTGTAAGCCGATTCCGCGACAGCGAATCCGCGCGAAATAAAAACCTCTCTGAGCGCCTGCGCTCGCTGGTTTTCAAAATTGTTCTTAGCGCCAACGACTTGATAACCGTGGCAGTACATCACCAGACCCTTTTTCCAGTTCGCAGGCATTTCTATGCGGAAAGCTGCGCCGTTGATCATGCCGTTTTCGACTTTAACGTCTTGAGCCGCAGCGGCAACCGTCAGATACGTCAGGCAAATCAGCAAGAATAGAACACGTGATTTCTTCATTGAGCTAGACTCCTTTCTTTCTCTCTGGCGAGCGAAAATAAAAATAAAGAGGCAGGCCGATCAAAATCAGACCCAGCCCGACGGCGGATTCCAGCCGCTTGGTTTGCCAGGTGTTGACGATCAGCCAGATTGTCACCAGCACGAAAACCAACGGCACTATCGGATAGCCCAGAGTTTTATAAGGCCGTTCGGCATTCGGCATTTTGCGACGCAGCACGAACACGGACGACGTGACCAGTCCGTAAAAAATCCAAGAAGCGAACAGCAGGCAATCTGTCAATTGATCGAAGGTTCCAGACAATGCCAGCACGCAGGACCAAATGCCCTGAACGACGATGGAAAATACCGGCACGTGGGTTCTTTTGCTGAGAGACTGCATGCGGTTGAAAAACAAACCGTCTCTGGCCATCGCGAACGGGACGCGGGCATTGGACAAAATAGAACCGTTCAATGCTCCAAGAGCGGAAACGACAAAGGCGATGGAAATCAATTTGCCTCCGCTGCCCGCCCAGAAACTTTGTGCGGCTTTGGCCGCAACCGAAGGCGCTTCGCGAAATTGTGTGGAATTGGCCGTCGCCACTTCGTTAAAAGGCAGCGCGTAAAAATATGCCAGGTTCGTCAGGCAATAAACCACCATGACGATAATCATCCCGGCGATCAAAGCGAAGGGAATATTGCGACCGGGATTTTGAACTTCGCCTGCGGCCATAGGCATGTTGTTCCAGCCGTCGTAACCCCACAACGCCGCCAGCATCGCCACGCCGAAAACCGACAAGCCTGTCCATTCCGCTGTGCCTGACGGAGTGGCCAGATTCGACCAGTTGGCCGACGGAGCAAAAAAGAAAACCCCGATGACCAGAACGGCCAATCCGGCGACTTTCAAAACTGTCAGTGACGATTGCACCTTGCCGCCGAAAGCCACTGTCAGACAATTCACAGCCGAAAGCAGAAGAATCACCGCGACTGCGACAAGCTGCTGAGAGCCGAACTGCCAATTGATCGTCTTACCCAGAAAGTTGTAATTGCTGGAAGCCCAAACGTGGTTGAGCGGTATCAATGACGAAAGAAAAATTGCGAAGGCCGCGCCCAGACTGGCAATCGAAGCGCTGCCCGCGACAATGAATCGAGACCAGCCGAACAAAAACGCCGAGGCTTCGCCGTACGAATGACGCAGGAAAACATATTCGCCGCCCGCGTGTGGCAACATCGCGCCAAGCTCCGCATAAGTCAACGCTCCGGCCAGCGATAAAATTCCAGCCGCCACCCAGGCCAGCAACACCAACTTGGGCGTTCCGACTTCCTGAGCCATGACGGCTGCTTTCAGAAAAACGCCCGAACCGATGACCGTGCCGACAACCAGCGCAGTCGTATCGGTCAAAGTAAGACCGCGAATCAGATGATTCTTTTCTTCAGCCATATTGTGTGTCTCGAATAATTGAGGGTGGTAACGAACAAAAGCCCGGTCAAGCAATGGCTTTTGTGAAAGTGCGCGGGCAAGCTTCCACGACTCGCTAGCCGGTGTCAAATGTCGCAGTTGTGAACGGAAGGATTTTTTGGAAATCAGCATTGAAACTGGCAGCCAGCCGTTTCGTATTACAAACGACTGACTGCCATGCTGAATTCAGTGTTGCTCATCAAGCAAACTTGCCGAAGTATTTTCTGAAGGATTGAACATCCATCGCCGCTGCTTTGGCCAGTTTTTCCAGCCATGCTTCGTCGGCAAAGTCGCTGGCGTTGATGCGAACCATGTAATCTTGCGCGACCTGGTAGGTTTCAGTCGTTACATCCACGGGGCGCTGTTCGCCTTTGCCAGTCGCGGCGTCCAGCACATCGCCGAGCGGGACTGGTGTGAAGACACCGTTCTGCATCGTGATCAGCGCCGACGATCCGCCAGCCTGAAGATATTTGACTGCGGCAAAGCCCAGATCGCGGGCGTGCTCTTCGTCGTATGGAATCGGGCGAGCGCAGCGCAATTCGTAGCCAATTGTTTTGTCAACGATGGTCACTTTGACGCCTCGGCTTTCCAATCGCCGCTGAACTTCGCTTTTGACTTTGCGGCCAAGATCAATCTCGGCGACGCGAATGTTCCCTTGCGCGTCGCGATCAACGTCCTGCAAATCTTTCAACTCGTCAGGACTGAACCGCTCCGACAGGGCTTCCGACAGCAGAACCACGCCGTGGCTTTTGCCCATCGCGCGACGTTTGATGATCGAACCTTCGACGATGTCGCAGATGTCCGCCAGCGAAATTGGCCCCGCCGGAAATTCTTCGGGAATGATCGTGCAGGTTGCGCTGGCTGCCATGCCTATGCCGAGCGTCAGATGACCGGTCGGTCGTCCCATCGTCACGCCGAAAAACCAGCGTCCGGTGGTTCGCGCGTCTTCCATCAAACTGGCGACGATGCCAACGCCGGTTTGGCGCGCGCTTTCGTAACCGAGCGTGGTCAGCGGATCGGGCAAAGGCAAATCGTTGTCAATGCTCTTGGGAATCTGAACGACTTTGATCGTGCCTTCCGAAGCCTTTTCAACCGCCAGCGAACTGGCGACCAGATCGTCTCCGCCGATGGCGATCAAGGATTCGATTTCCAGTTTCTTCAGAGCGGCAATCGTATTTTCCAAAGCCTGTTCGTCGTTGGCCACATCCAGACGCGAAGTTTCCAACAAACAGCCGCCGTCAATGTGGATTCGCGAAACTTCGTCCACCGTCAGTTCGTGCTGTTCGTCGGTGTATCGTTGCGCCAGCCATTCAAAACCGGCGTGAATGCCAATCGGCGTGATTCCTTCGTCAAGCGCTTTCAATGCCGCCGCTGCAATCACACCGTTGACTCCAGGTGCGGGGCCGCCTCCAACCAAAATTCCGAGTTTTTTATTTGCCATAATTTTTCATCTCAATTCCGAATTTCATATCGCAAGCTCGATCTCAGCCAAAACGCTTCTTCAATTCTTCAATCGTCAGGTTTCCGGCCTGAGCCAGTTGCTCGGCCCAATCGGATTGCTCGAAATCG
>CAYRQB010000075.1:0-20811 GCA_964426025.1 uncultured Heliomicrobium sp. | reverse complement strand
GCGGAATCGCTGGTCGAAGAGTTCATCAAACGCTTCGGCGTCGGTCATCGTTTGCGCGGTTCGCGTATGCTGTTGCCTGCTGCGAAAGTGACTCGCGACGTGATCCGCCCGGCGATGGAAAAGATTGGCGTCGAAATCGAAGTCGTCGAAGCTTATCAAACGGTTTTGCCCGCGATGACTGCGGCTCAGGCAATGCAATTGATCAGCGAGGCCAGCGCCGATTACATCATCTTCACCAGCCCTTCGACGGTTGCGAATTTGGCAACGATTCTGGAAACGGATCATCTGATGCCACATTTGAAAACCGCGCGCGTTGCCTGCATCGGACCGGTGACGGCTGATGCCGCCAGATTGCACGGTCTGGAAGTTCACATCCAGCCGAAAGAACACACCGGCGAAGCCGTCGTTCGTGCGCTGGCAATGGACAGTTTGAAGTTGAGAGAAGCCGAAAAGGAGAAGACGAGATGAATCTGATGCGAAGTTTATTGTTCTTTGCAGTTTTATTTATGACGGCGTGCCAGTTCATGTCGTCTCACCGCAGCATTAACACTGAAGGCTCGCGGGTTGAAGTCAGCGACCATCTGGTTTCAGGCAAAATGAACGTCGTTTACTTTTACGCCGATTGGTGAGGCTCGTGCCGCAGGGTAGGGCCTATCCTTGATGATGCTCAGCGAAAATACTCCGATCTGGCTTTTCATTACGTCAACATAGGCGAATTCGATTCGCCTGTGTGCCAGCAATACGGCATCAACTCAGTCCCGAATTTCAAAATCTACGACGGCGACGGCAAACTTTACGCCGAAGGCCAGAAAGCGCGCGATTGGGTGATTGGCGAATTGAGACAACGACAGACGCTGGAATCGTGGGGACAGAAAACCGAGTAATAATTTTTGGTGTTAAACCACGCGGGCAAGTTTGTTTGCATCTGGCGCAATTTGATTTAGACTAGGCCAGCTTTTGTGGGTAGCTCTTTAACGAAGCCGATAAATCAGCCATGACGCTGGATTTAGACTTCTGCGCCAAAAATTAAGGAGTCGAACGGACATCCATGACTTTTTGCACGAACTGCGGCAACAAACTGGCTGCGGGCGCGATTCGATGCGACGCCTGCGGCACAAACCTGGTCGCTGTCAAACCGACACCGCCGGAAGCCCCGTATCAAAACACGGTCTCGGGACCTGACCAATTAAAAACCAGAATTACTCCTCCAACGGAAACCGGAGATGGAGGCGATTTCGTCAAACCTTCGCAGATGCTTGGAACGCAGGTCGGACGAGTGCTTGGCGGGCGTTACCAACTTGATCAGGTCATAGGCAGCGGCGGGATGGGAGAAATTTACCGCGCGCGCCGATTGCACATCGGCGACACGGTCGCGGTCAAAGTTCTGCGCCCGGACGTGATCGAAAACGAAAAGACTCGCCAGCGTTTTTACCGCGAAGCCCGCGCCGCAGCGATGTTGCATCACCCGAACGCGGTCGTCATACATGATTTCGGCGAAGACACCGACGGCACGGCTTACATCGTAATGGAGCTTCTGACCGGACGCAGTCTGCGCAAGCTGCTGGTTGATGATGGGACGGTAAATCCCAGACGGGCTTACGGCGTCATCAAACAAGCCTGCGCGGCGCTGGATGCCGGACATCGCAATGGAATCGTTCACCGCGACATCAAACCCGACAACATCTACCTGCTGGACGCTCACCAGGACGAAGACCTGATCAAGATTCTGGATTTCGGCATCGCCAAATTGCACGACAAGGCGTTGGACACTTTAAGCATAGAAGAACAACGCCTGACCAATGTCGGCACGGTCATCGGCACGCCGCATTACATGTCGCCCGAACAATGTCAGGGAGAAGAAGCCGATGCGCGGTCGGATATTTACAGTCTTGGAATCGTGCTTTATGAAATGCTGACCGGCGTCGTGCCGTTCGTGGCGAAAACTCCGACCGGAGTGGCGATCAAACACGTCACCGAACAACCGCGTCCGTTGCGCGAACTTAATCCGTCGCTCAGCCCTGCCATCGAAAACGCTGTTCTTCGCGCTTTGGAAAAGAATCCGAATTCCCGTCCGCAAACGGCGATTGAGTTGTCGCGCGAATTTGAAAGCGCGCTTCGTCGTGAAGAAAAGTATGAAGATTCGACGGCGATTCTTACCGATTCTGCTGAAAGACAAATTGCGCCCGTCGTCGGCAAGGAAGCGGGCACAGAGATTTTGAAGCCCGCCGACACCGGCAAACAGCGTCCGATTCAAACACAAAAGCAAAGTTATGACACGATGATTGCCGCTCCTTCAGGGACTGAAAATTTGGGGCAATCGGCGACGGAATCTTTTTCGGAAGCAGGCACGGAACTGCTTCAACCATCCGGCACGACGGCGGAAAACCGTTTGGCGACAGCCGATCTGAAGACTCAGATAATGGAATCCGGCGAAAGCCATACACCTGCAACTCTGCTTGATGCCGGAAAAGACACTCTGCTTGATGTCGGAAAAGACGCGTCGCCGTCGCTCACAACCAAAGTTACTGCCATCGAAGAGCCGCAGAAAGTCGGCGATCAGAAGGCGAGCGAAAAACCGTTGACTGACGTGCTCCGCACCAATCCTTACATTGAAGCGGAACAACTTGATAAACCGGAATCTGCCCAGGAGCGGAAGCCTGACAAAAAAACTTCGGGCAAGAAGGCCAAAACCGAATCGGCGAAGAAGATCGAATCGAAAGCGGCGGCTGTCAGCCAGCCTCCGGCGGTTCCTGTCGCCGCAAAATCCATCGAAGCCCAACAGATAAAATCGCGGACGCCTTTGTTGGTTGGCATAGGCGGTTTGTTGCTGGTGTTGGCCGGATTGGGTTATTGGCTGTTGGGAAGCGGCGACGAAAGCACGGAAACGCCAGTCGCTACGACTTCGCAAACGGCTGTCACCGATGGTTCGCCAATCGCTGCGACGGCTCAATATCCGCAACAGGCCGCGCCCGAAGGAATGATTTACATCATCGGAGGCGTTCTGCGTGTCGGACGTGATGACGGCAAAGAAAACGAAAGACCCGCTCACGTCGTCAACATCAAACCATTCTTTATTGATAAAACCGAAGTCAACAACGAGCAATATTTCAAGTTCATCGAAGCAGCCGGCCACCCCGCTCCTCCGTCTTGGAATGGCACTCGTTTCCAGGCCGGCACCGAGCAGCTTCCCGTCACTGATGTGACTTGGGAAGATGCTACCGCCTACGCAAGGTGGGCGGGGAAACGATTGCCTACGGAGGAAGAATGGGAATATGCGGCTCGCGGATCGAATGACAAAAACATTTATCCCTGGGGCGAAGATTGGCGCGACGGTGCTGCGAATGTGAAGAAAGATCAAACCGACGCACCGCAGCTTTCCGCCGTCGGGCAATTTCAAAACGGCGCCAGTCCGTTTGGCGTTCTGGATATGATCGGCAATGTCTGGGAATGGACTGCCAACGATTACAAGGAATATCCCGGCGGCAAAATTGATCGGCCAGTCGCGGGATACACAAACCTGAAGGTGATTCGCGGCGGTTCGTACGACACGCTTTGGAGTGACGCGACAGCCACTTTGCGCACCGGATGGCCTGCCGGTCGCAAAGACTGGCCGAAAGGCGTGGCGTCGGATTATTCGAAGACGGGTTTTCGTCTGGCGCAGGACGCCAAAGGGCAATAGTGTTGAACCAAGGTTCAGAGCACACGCTTCAAGCGAGTGTAAGTTTCGTCGCCACGCTAAAGCGAACTATGATCATCAAGGAAGTATTGTTATGAAGAGACAACCGATTCCAACGTTTATTACAATTGCGGCGTTGCTTCTCTTCTCGTCGCTTGACGCAAAAGTCAGTGTTTATGCTCAGAGCGGGACAGGGGAATTGCCTCCTGTGAAACCGACGCCGACTCCGAAACCTGTTGTCAGGAATAACAGGCCGACGAGCGCTGTTTCAAATGTTTTGGCTTTCGGCCAGGAATTGAAAGGCCGGATTGATCCACGAGGTTCGGAAAAAGGCGCTGGCGGAATTTTATTCGAAGAGTTTGAGCTGACCGCGAAGAGCAACGACCTGTTGAATTTTCAGATTCAAAGCAGCGATTCCGGTTTGGGGTTGCAGATATTGGACAAAGACAACGCCGAAGTTCCAGTGGTCAAAGATTCCGCCACAGGCAGCTTCAATCTCAAAACTCAAACCGGCGGATTGCCTGCCGATGGTGAGTATCGCGTTCGTGTGACCGGCGCGGTCAGCGGCAGAAGCTCCGTTCCGTTTTCCATCAAAGTCAATCGTCTGGGTTTGACCGTCAACGTTTACAACGAACGGCTCAACCAGATTTACAGCAACTTCCGCGATAACGATCCGGCGTCGGTGGATGAAACTCTGGCGAAGCTGGAAGAGTTGACCAAAGACGACAGCCACAAAGCCGGAGCTTTTGAGCTTCTGGGCATCATCCAGCTCTACAACAAGCGCGATTTTGAAAAAGCCGAAACCGCGATGGAGCAGGCGATCAAGCTGAGCGGCGCTGCCGTCGTCAAGATTACATTTGACGCTCAATGGCGGCGAATGGTCAGACAGCGAAACGGCAAATTCGAATGGCAGGAATCGCGGCAAGGATGGGTGAGAATTCGTCCGGGACAATTGACGCTGACTGATTTGGGCAACAGGACGCTTGCCTCGGTTGACGGGTCGCAGATCAGGGAGTTGTCGAAAATTCTGACTGCTACTCGCAATCTGGTTACCATCACAGGTGAAAACACGCGTCGCCAATTCATCTTCGAACCCGGCAGCGGAGAACAGGCCGAAGCCGATCTCGTCATCAAACTGATTCAAAATCACGTCATGAAGAAAGCCAACTGATAGCTATGAACCTTTGGGGAGGCCGATTTACAGGCGAAACCGACCAGCACTTTGCCCAATTCAACGCCAGTTTCCGTTTTGACCGCCGATTGATCTTTGCCGATTTGCAAGCCTGCTCCGCGCACGCGCGAGCTTTGGGACGCGCAGGCGTGATGCCCGATGCGGACGTTGAAGCCATAACTCAGGGCTTGCAGAAGATCGGCGAGATGGTTGCCGAACCCGGCTTTCTTGATCGTCACGAATTTTCCGAAACTGAAGACGTTCACAGTTTCATCGAATCTCGTCTGGTCGAACTGATCGGTCAGGCGGGCTACAAACTGCACACCGGACGCAGTCGAAATGATCAGGTTGCTGTCGCCACGCGGTTGTTTCTTCGCGGCGAAATAGAACGAATTGACGAGGCGATGCGCGACGCTCAGCGCGCCTTGATCGAATTGGCGGAAAAATACGTTGACGATCCGCTGCCCGGATACACTCACCTGCAAAAAGCCCAGCCTGTTTTATTCGCGCATTTTCTTCTGGCTTATTTTCAAATGCTTTCGCGCGACCGCGACCGGTTGCGCGATGTCAAAAAGCGTTTGAATGTTTTGCCGCTTGGCTCCGGGGCATTGGCCGGAACGAACTTCCCGGTTGATCGCGAATGGATGGCCGATGAACTTGGCTTTGATGGAGTTACTCACAACAGTCTGGATGCTGTCAGCGACCGCGATTACATCATCGAATTCGTCAGTTGCGCGGCGACGACCATGATGCATCTGTCGCGACTGGCCGAAGACCTGATCATTTATTCGACTCAGGAATTCGGGTTTATCAAACTCGGCGACGCGATCTCAACCGGAAGCAGTTTGATGCCTCAAAAGAAAAATCCGGATTCATTGGAATTGATTCGCGGGAAATCGGCGCGAGTCTTCGGGCATTTGACGGCGATGCTGACGATGACCAAAGGATTGCCGCTGGCTTATAACAAAGACTTGCAGGAAGACAAGGAAGCCCTCTTCGATACGATTGACACTTTGATCGGCAGTCTGAAGGTCACCGCGACTGTCTTGCGAAACATAGAACTCAATCGCCAACGCGCGCGTTCAGCCGCCATTCGCGATTACACAAACGCCACTGATCTGGCCGATTACCTGGTCAGAAATGGCCTGGAATTTCGCAAAGCCCACGAAGTCATTGGCCGAATCGTCGTTTATGCCATCGAACAGGGAAAAGAACTGGGCGAACTGACGATTGACGATTGCCGTCAATTTTCGCCGCTATTTAATGATGACTTGTTTGCTGCAATTTCGCTTGAAAGCTCGCTTGCAGGCAAAAGCCAGATTGGCGGAACCGCGCCGGAGCAAGTGAAGAAAGAATTGCTGCTGGCGAAAGAGTCGCTGAGAAGTTGAAATCGGTTGTTTGGATTTTGTGAGAGCTTGCCCTGAAACGTTAAGAGCCGACCGGCAGCTTGGGACTAACCGGTCGGCTCAAAACTGCTGATGTCCTCACCCCATCAACAGTCAGATTGTGGATATTTTTGCCACAGGGTATTTTCCAAGTCAAGCTGAAATTAGAAACGTGTGTGGTCAAGTGTTCGCCAAACATTCGGTTTGACGAACTCAGTAGGGCTTGTGTAATATGCCCGTCGTTTGACGCCAAGGTGCAAACAGGATGCACAATCTTTTCAAAGACCGAAAGCTTGTCCTCCAAATTGCCTATCTAGCTTTTGGTATTGCGTCACGAGTAGGCCGACTTAGCTCAGTTGGTAGAGCGACTGATTCGTAATCAGTAGGTCGCCGGTTCAAATCCGGCAGTCGGCTCCATTTATACTTTGACACCGAAATTTCCCCGAAAAAATACCCCAATCAAATTAGCCAGAGGCTCTCCAGCTGATGATCACTCACACACAGCTACACACTACCAAACCGACACTTCGAATTTCGTTAAATAGCTGGCAATGACCAGCCCTGGTAATCGTGCTGCCCTTAGAAAACCAAAAGGAGTTGTTGATCTATGTCTGTTTTGAGGGGCTACCTTCTTTCACTTACTCGTCTGACTAAAATCTCACATCGCCCTAAATCAGCCAGCTATGCATTGCTTTTAATTGCCTTGTTAGCTGTTGGCGGGCTTTTCACGCAATCGCGATGGGGCAGTCAGGCGGCCTGGCTTTCCACCAGCGACGGCGAGATAAAAAACTCCGGCGGAAAGGCCGTAGCTACAAACGGGAAATCTTCGCCCGTTATTCGCAGTGACGATCCGATCGAGCAGATTCAAGGTTGTACCGTCAATTGCGACGCGACCGTACCGGCTACAGGTCAGGTTAATGCCGCCGTCAATTTTGCCGCCATGGCGACAGCCAATGGCTGTCCGGCTCAGCCGACTTTCGACTGGAATTTCGGCGATGGTTCGGCGCGCTCGAATCAGCAAAATCCATCACACAGCTACACCGCCGCAGGTTCATATAACTGGACACTGACAACGACAGTCAGCAGCGGTTCGACAATGATTGACACCATTGCCGGTGGTTTGGGCGAAGGCAATCTGGCAATGGATTCGCCGTTCGGAATACTGGGCGCTGTTGCGCGCGATCCTCAGAATCGAGGGATTTACGTCGCCGAAGTTATCGGAGGCGTGACGCTGATTCGATTTCTCAACACCACCAATTCAACGGTCACAATTGCCGGACGCAATATCGAATCGAAACGAATTCGAGCAATTGCCGGCGGCGGATTGGACCTCAGCGAAAATGCGCCGGGACTGGTTACCGATTTGGGAACGATTGGAGGATTGGACACCAGCGCCGATGGAAACCTGCTTTACTTTGTCGCGCAGATTGACAAACAGGTTCGCGCGCTCAATGTTTCAGCGAACACTGTGGCGGTAGCCGGAGCGCAAATCGGTTCGGGAAACGTCGGCACTTTGGCATCAGGTTTTGGCGAAGTCCTGAACGGCATCGCGGTGAACAATTCAACCGGCGAAGTTTTTGTCGCCGATGCGACGGCTGGCACAAACAGGGTTTACAAGATTGCGACGAACGGCACTTCCACACCGGTTGCCGGTAACGGCGCAACGACCAGACCCGAAGACGCTTTTGTCGCGGGCACGGCGTTGAACACTCCGCTGTTGCAACCCAGGGCGGTTGAACTGGATAGTTCGGGAAGATTGCTGATTGCAGACACCGGTCACGGACGCGTCATTCGCGTTGAGTCCAACGGCAATGCCAGTCTTGTCACACAATTTGCCGTCACAGCCGCAGCGCCAAATCCGTTTCCTTCCGGAATGTGTGTGCAGGGGAACAATATTTTTATTGCGTTGGGGAATCTGCAAACCATCGTGCGGACGACCGGCGGCGCAGGAACGACCATCGCCGGACAAAGCGGCCAATCCTGCGATTATTCAGTCTCCAATTGCGGCGATGGCGGACCGGGCACAAACGCCGGGTTCAATTTTCTGGGCAGCACGGCCAGTCCGCCGTTGGCAGGAATCGCCTGCGACAACAGCGGGCTTTTCATTCTTGATCAGGGCATCACAAGTCGTGGGCGAATCCGATACCTGAACACGACCGCCGGTTCAGTATCGGTCGCCGGAGTGACGATAAACGGCGGCGCGATTGATCGAATCGGCGGCAATGGCTTAACGTCGCCATATGATGGCGGATTGGCTACCAGCGCGACTTTCAACACTCCGACCGGCGTGGCGGTTGATGCCAATGGCAATCTGTGGATTTCCGATACCATCAGCGCGCGATTGCGTTTCGTCAATCGCGGAACAAGCTCGGTCAAGATATTTGCAGGAACAGCCTCTGAACAAAACGTTCCTGCCGGAGCCATTGTCACCGTCAACAGAGACGTCGGCGGAGGAGCGAGCGACGGAGTTCCTGTCATTCAGGCCGGATTTGATTCGCCGCAAGGTCTGTTCATCAACAGCCAGGGAATTTTCCTGGTAGATTCAAAGGGCGGCCCGACAGTTCCAATGCAGGCCAGCGGACGTCGCACCAGCACGCTGAGATTCATCAACACTTCGAACAACACTGTGACGATCTTTCCGGGTTCGGCTTCGCCGGTCATCATTCCGCCCGGCAATGTCGCCAAGATAGCCGGAGGCGGCGAATCATTGAACGTCAATGGCGACGGCGGTTTTGCATTGGCGGCGAAATTCGTCGGCGCTTCTGACGTCGTCGTGGATTCCAGCGGAAATATTTTCCTGACCGACACCGGTCAGAACGCCGTTCGTCGCATCAATGCCAACACAGGCGTGGTCAGCAGCATCCTGACAGGCAAACAATACACCGGTCTGGGAATCGGCCCTGACGGACGCATTTACGTCGCCAACTTCACTGACGGAAATGTGCTGCGAGAAAACAATGCGGGGAGCGGAAGCTTTTCGACGCTGGCGACAGGATTCAATAAACCGCGCGATGTGGCGGTCGGAGCCGACGGCACGGCTTATGTGACCGTCGGTCCAGCGCCAAACATCAGCGCCAACAACCAGATTGTCCAGATCAGTTCGACAGGGACAGCGACCGTGATTGCCGGATCGGTTGCAGGTTTCAGCGGAGACGGCGGGCAAGCCGTCAACGCCAGATTAAACATCTCGCCTTCGTCATTGGTTGTCGGCAGCGGCACAAGCAATCAATTGCCGGAAACGGTCAATATAGTTGTCAGTTCGACCGGGGAAATTATTTTCACCGACAGCAACAACAACCGCGTTCGACGGCTCAGCTCAAGCGTCGTCACCTGCTCAAAATCCGGGACGATCACAATTCAGGGAGACAATCCCGTGCCGACGTTGGCCAGCATCAGTCCCAATTCGGCTTTGCAGGGCAGCGGCACTTTTACATTGACGGTGAATGGCAGCGGATTTGTTCCGGCTTCGGTTGTGCGCTGGAACGGGCAGAATCGCACGACGACTTTTATCAGCAATTCGCAATTGACGGCGTCCATTCCCGCCAGCGATTTGACGAATGCCGGATCGGCCAGCGTCACTGTTTTCAATCCCGCGCCCGGTGGAGGAGCTTCCGCAGCGCAGACCTTCAACGTCAACCAGCCGAATCCGATTCCGGCCATCACGACAATCAGTCCGAACACTGCGGTTGAAAACAGCGCAGGCTTTGTTTTGACGGTCAATGGCAGCAACTTCGTCAACGGCTCGACAGTTCGTTGGGACGGTCAGGCGCGCCAGACGACCTTTGTCAGCGCGACGCAATTGACTGCGCAAATTCTCGCTTCGGATTTGCAGGGAACAGGGCAGGCCAGCGTGACTGTCTTCAATCCCGCGCCAGGCGGCGGCACATCGAATGTGGCGTCGTTCAACATCACATCCGGGCAGAATCCCGCGCCGACATTGACCAGCATCAGCCCGACTTCGGCCAATGCCGGAGCGGCTGCTTTCGTGTTGACGGCGAACGGAACCAATTTCGTAGCCAGTTCGAAGGTTCGTTGGAACGGGCAAGACCTGAACACGACTTTTGTCAGCGCGACGCAATTGACGGCGCAAGTCACGGCCAACCTGATAGCCAGCGCAGGCACGACGCAAGTCACAGTGTTCACTCCCACGCCGGGCGGAGGCGTGACAACCGCGTTGAACTTTACGATCAACGCGGCGCAGAACCCCATCACGACAGTTTCGGCGGCCAGCTTCCTTGGAGCCAACCTCGCGCCCGAATCCATCGTCGCCGGTTTCGGCGTCAATCTGGCGACGGGCGTCGAAATCGCTTCGACCGTTCCGCTGCCGACAACCTTGTTGGGGACGAAGGTGACGGTCAAAGACAGCGCTGGCACATCGCGCGACGCGTCGTTGTTCTTTGTCGCGCCGACGCAAATCAATTATCAGGTTCCGCCGGGAACCGCCGAAGGCAACGCGATGGTGACGGTCACGATCAACAATAATGTTGTCGCCATGGGCACGTTACCCGTCACAAAAGTTGCGCCGGGTTTGTTCAGCGCCAATTCCAGCGGGCAGGGCGTTGCTGCGGCTGTCGTCCTGCGCGTCAGAAATGGCGTGCAAACCTTTGAAACAGTCTCGCGGTTTGATCAGGGCACAAACCAGTTTGTGCCGATTGAAATTGATATGGGACCGGCGGGCGATTTGATCTACGTGCTGTTTTACGGCGTGGGCATGCGCGCTCGAACCAGTCCTGGAAATATTTCCGTCAATATCAACGGCTCGATTCGCGCGCTGAATCCGAATGATTTCGAGGACGCTTTCGGCGTCGCCGGATTCATCGGACTGGATCAAGCCAACGTTCTTTTATCACGCAGTTTGATCGGAGCAGGTCTGATCAACGTCTCAATGACCGTTGACGGCAAAGCCTCCAACACAATTCAACTGCGGATCAAATAACTCACACTTCACACTTCGCCTCTATCCATCATCGCTATTCCTCGATGGATAGAGGCGAAGTGCTTTCACGTACGCCATCACTCGACACAGGCTTCAAGTTCAATTACCGCGTCGGAGGTAAAAACATTGTTTTGGTTTCCGACGGCAAATCAGGCGGTGTCCGCGCTTACGAACGCGGCGATAAAGAATTCAAACTCGGTAAACCAAGCCTGATCAGTTCCGATGGTCGCGAATGGCAAATGACCGAATCGGCGCTGATTGAAAAATCAATCGGCGAAAAACTTCCACGCATTGCCGGACATACGGTTTACTGGTTTGGCTGGACTGGCTTTTACCTTCAGACTGCGTTGTGGAAGTGACGGGCGGACGGAAACGTCCGCGAACCCGCTTGCGGACGTTTCCGTCCGCGTTCCGGCTGAAATCCGCGTTGGCTGAAATCTTCGTTCCTTCAAAACGAACTTTTGATGTTGAAGGAATCCGGTTCGTCGGTCATTGAGTTGATCGCGTTCAACTGTCCGTTGTTCAATTCAAACACCTTCCACAAAGTCCCACCATTGTTTGGCGGAGTGAAGACCAGCAACTGGTTGCTGCCTCTGTAAACACGAACGACTATTCCCGATTGAGCCAGGCCGTTGCTGCCGTTGGTGTCGCGGTCTGTGTAATTGTGAATCGAAAAACGGTAAATGCCGGTTGCCGACGGCGTGAAGGTGATGGTTTCAGGGCCGGGGCTTGCTCCATCAACATCCAGCATGGTTGTCGTCGGGGTGAGCAAATCAGTCGGTTCCAACCACCAGACGTGGAAGCGCGAATTGCCCGAAGCCGGACCGGTCATGTGCGCGTCCAGATCAAGCGAGTTTTGCCAGGTGACGACGATGCGGTATTGACCCGTTGCCAGCGGAGCCGTCAATGCGAAGTTGGCGATTTTGCTTTGACCGCCGGCGATTGTTGAGCTTTCGGTGACGGTGATGAATCCGCCCGCCGCCGCAGACAAATTGTAATTGCCGGGATTGATGACGTAGATAGCGAATTTGCCCAGCGCATCGGTTGTCGCCGTGCGAGTGTTGCCGGAACCGGTCGGTTGCAAAGTGATGCTGGCTCCGGTCAAGGCCGCGCCGGTCGCAGCGTCAAGCACTGTTCCACTGACGGTTCCGTATTCGTTTTTGTTGACGACCGCCAAAGTCGTCGTCAGGCTTTGTTTGCCTTTCAACGCGACGGTAAATGGCGTAGCCAGATTGGTCGGCAGATTTGCCGGAAGCGCTACGTTCATTTGCCAAAGCCCGACAAAGCCCGGAACCAGTCCGCTGAATTGAACCTCGGCAGGAACGCCGCCGATCGTCACTGTGGTTGTGCCGATGGCTTGAGCGAGAGGAGTGGCCGGAGCGGCTACCCCGTCGGCAACCAGCGGATTCGTGTTGCCAATGCCTGTGGCGTATATGACCACGACGTTGCCGGATGCTTCCGGGCGCGCGCCGGGCAATCTGTCGAAATCGGCGTTGCGCGATAGGTCGGAATTCTGCGCGATGGCCTGGTTCTTGCCGGATAAATCCAGAGTGAAAATGCCGGGCGCGGATTCGGCTACTGTCGCCGTGCCGTCGCCGACTGCGGTCGCATTGCCGGTGTTGAAGACTTGAATAGTCGCATTGCCCGGATTGACTCCGCCGGGAACTTGCAGGTTGATCTGGTTCGGCGAAACGAAAAAGAGCGGCGCGTCTATGCCGCCGATTTTGACCGTCACTCCACCCAATGTTTTCGGCAAAGGCAATGTCGAAGCGATTGCCGTTTGCGTTGCCATTCCAGCGCCGAACAACGCGGCGATGGAACCGGGCGCGACCGTGGCGTCGTAACTGGCGGCGTTGACCAGCGCAACCGGACCGGCTGCGCGATTGATCGGATTGAGAGCTTGCGCCGATTGCATTGGGCGCGAGACGACGATTGACAAGCAGAAGCCAACAGCCGCAAGGATCAATACAATTCGCCATTTGAAGGTTGATTTTGATTTCATAAAGTAAGTCCTCCGGAAGCGAGCGGGGGCGCTCGCGTTCCCACGCAGAAGCGAGCGAGACGCCCGCGCTGACAGCCTCACATCAAGAAGCCCAGATTGTTGAACGAGCCATTCAGTATCTGCGAGGCATCGCTGGCGGAATTGCCAAACCAGCTTTGTATGATCGTCGAATAGACTTCGCGAAAGTCATAATTGTTTTTCAGATTGCCATTTTGCAGATCGGTCAGTCTGGGATCGGCGCCGTAAGTTCCGCCTATGACGCGGTTGCCGATGCAGTAAATGTTGTTGGCTTGTCCGTGATCGGTTCCGTCGCTGGCGTTGTCGGCGACTCGGCGGCCAAATTCCGACCAGATCATAATCAACAATTTGTCGGCCAAACCGTGTTCGTTCATATCGTCATAAAAAGCTTTCAGTCCTTCGGCCAATGCTCTGTGCAATGCCGGTTGATCGTTGACCTGATCGGCGTGAGTGTCGTAACCGCCCTGTGTGATGTAAAAAACTCGAGTGCCGAGTTTTGGACTGTTCGATGTCGCCAGTTTGGCTATCAGCTTCAAGCCGCTGGCAAAGTTGTTGTTCGCCGGATAAGTGATCGAGCTTTGATAAACGGCGGTCGCCTGCGCAACCGAATCGGCGCTGTTGAGCGCGTCGAGTTCAGTCGTTTCCGAAAGATCAATGTAGGGCTTGGTTGATTGAGCTGCGTCAATCATGCGAGCGGCAGCCAGTTGATTTTCGCGGTCGCCGACGTAACGTTCGTCCGTGCGGAATTGATAACCGGCGGCGTTGCCCTGCGCGTCGTTGATGATTCCGGCGATTTTTGCTCCTGGAGCGTATAGCGTCGGATTGACTCCGCCAATGCCGACCGTGTCCAGAGAATTTGTTTTGTTGCCGAACAGCGCCGAATGCCTTCCCAACCATCCGTTGCGCGTGACAGCCGAATTGCTGGGATCGGCCAGACGGTAAATCGTCCGCGAACCGTCGTGCGACAGATTCGGATTCGGATAATGGCACATTTGAATGACCGCGAATTTGCCGGCGTCGGCGATTGGTTTGAGCGCGGTCAGATTCGGTGACAAACCCATCGTGGCCGATCCGTGCAGCGGCAGCAGTTGTTCTTTTGGAATGGCGATGCGGCTGCGGAAGCTGGCGTAAGTGTCGTATTGCTGTATCGGCACTATCGTGTTCAGCGGATCGTTGCCTCCGGCCAGTTCGACGACGACCAGAATCTTGTCGTCGGCCACTAAATCATCTCTCAGCATTTCGACGACGGTTGCGCCCTTTGCCTGATACCAGTTCGGTTGAATGACCGGAAGCATCATTCCGGCGCCGACTGCGCCCGCGCCTGTTTTGATGAAATCTCTGCGAGTAGTCATTGCTCGTTTCTCCTTTTGAACCTCAGAAGTTCTGGCATTCGGGACGCGACATCAGCAGGTGGATCAGACCTCTTACCTTCTTGTCCTTAGTTGTCGTGTCGAGCGTAAATCTGCCAATGGCTCCGTCGTCGCCTTTTTTCAGGTAATCAACCAGAGCCTGTCGCACGTTGGCGGCTAATGGCCGTTGAATCAGCAAACTGATGAAGTAATCGGCGACTTGCTCGGCGGTTGCGGTTGCTCCGAGTCCGCCCGCCGTCAGCACTGTGTCAATCGGAATTCCCGTATTGCCCGCCGTCGTGCTGCGATTGGTGGCCAATGCGTTGGCGAAGTTATTCCGCGCCAAAAGTTGCGAGGTCGTGATCCATTCTTCTTTCCCCGGCCAGCCGAAAACGTCGGGCGGATTCATCAAAGCCATGCCCATTGCGTCAAGCGTCGTTTGCTGGGCCTGCGCCCGACCTCCGCCGTTCAAACCTCGAGTGATGACCGAAGCCTGAAGCTGGCGGATCGCGTTGACGACGTAATAAACAGGCCATTTGACCAGCGAATGAATCGCGCGTTCGGAATAAAACTCTTTGGTGTTGAGAAACAGATCGCGAAGAACGAGTTTGATGTTGAAATTATGGCGTAGCGTGACGGCGGCCATATGCTGAACGACTCGCTCTTCGGGATTTTCGTAGGCGAAATGCTCGAAGAGTTTCGTGCCGATCATTCGCGCGGCGAAAGTCCGCTGAGGTTCGTGATCCAGGATCAGATCAACTATGTCGTCGCCGTTGAAATTGCGTGTGACGCCGAAAACGGTCTTGTCTCCGTAATCGTGGCGCTGAGCCGCGCGGGAATTGTCTGGAGTGTTCGGCGGAATTTCGACTGACATTGTCGGATCGGTGTTGGGGCCGTTGGGATTGTTGTTGACCGGTTGGTCAAACCCTCGCCTCAAACTCCAGCCCGTAAAAGCTCGCGCGGCCTGTTGAACGTCGGGTTCCGTGTAACCGCCCGCGAAGAAGGCATCAAGCCCGAGCATGAAAATCTCCTTCAGTTCGCGAGCGTAATTTTCATTCGGCGAGCCTTTGACGTTCAGGTAATTGTCCAGCCACCAAATCATCGCCGGATCGCGATTGATGGCTTTGCACAGCGCGCGAAAATCGCCCGTCGCAAACTGCCTGAACATCTGGTTTTGCCAGTAAAGATATTTGATGCCGTTCGGAACGTTGACCTTGCTGACTGCCGTCGCGAAATGATCGTGCCAGAAAATGGTCATTCTTTCCTGCAACGGTCGCCGCGTGAAAATCATCCTGTCCAACCACCACGAAGTGATGTTGTCCACGTCCAGAATCTGTATGTCGAAACCGCCGTTTCGAGTGGTCGGTTGCGCCGGGACGTTCGTAGATTCGGCGACGTTTTCGTAATTGACCAATTGATCAATCGTCGCTTCAAACCCTTGCTTCAGGTAATTGTTGATTTCATCGGGACGAGCGCCGAACGCGGCGCGACGCATCAGATGCGCCATTCTGTCGTAGGCTGATACCGCCATACCGATTCCTCCAGTCGAAAAGCTGATTGCCTGGAAAGTTCCGGCAAATAGATGCCGCAATAAATCCAGGCGGGACTGTTGATAAAACTCGTTTCTTTGAACTTGTGATTTTCTTGAGCGGTCGCCGTTGGAGAGCGACCTGATTCCGCGCTTCGCTGTCGGGGATCAGATTCAACTCGACGAATCTGCGTTGGTTAAGATTTTGACAGGTTTGAAAAAGTCTTAAATTTTTTCCCTGCCGATGATACCGCGTTGCGACCGATCTCGCTTTCACTTATGAAGCGAATTTTCGCTGAGGAAGGGAAGATCGAAGCTATGAACTCAAACCGTCATCAGTTGATTGCATTTAGCATCGTTGCCGGATTATTGCCTTTCTTTATGGCTGATCCGGTTCATTGCCAAACCGTCGAGCCGAAGCCGACCAATGAGCGCGAGATCGTCTTCACCGTTAGCGTCACCAATTATCGAGGCTTCCCGATCAAAGGGTTGAAGCCGGAGCATTTCATTGTTACCAGCGATAAAAAGCCGCAGGAGATCACAACGTTTAGCAATCAGGACGAGCCAGTCAGCATCGCTTTCCTGATTGATACTTCCAATTCAATGTCAGACGGAGGAAATGGTATTAACGGGTTGAGAGTTGTAGCCAGTGGCATTGAGAATTTTCTACGATCAAGCCACCAAGAGAACGAGTACGCAATTTTAAGTTTCAGCAACGACATCCGACAGAATCTGGATTGGACCAGAGATAAAGAAGCCGTAATGGGATCGCTGATGAATCTGGTGTTACAACCGACTAAAGGCCGGACTGCGTTGTACGACGCCTGTCGTCAGGGATTCGAGATGATGCAATCCGGTTCGTATCGCAAACGGGTAATCATCCTGTTGAGCGACGGCGACGTTGATAATGCATCGCAAGAGGCCAGGTTCGGCAAATTGAAGAAAGAAATTCTGGCAAATGACGCGCTGATTTACACCGTCAGCATCAGTTCATCGCCGATGTTCGGTCAGGACGTATTGAAGGATTTGGCGAAGCACGCTGGCGGATTGTCATTAGTCCCGAAAAATCAGTTTGACGTCAACGCGTCATTCGAGTTGTTGGCAATGCTTCTGCGCAATCAATACTCGATCGGTTTCAAATCGAATCAAATGTCATCCGATGGCAAATCGCACTCGATCAAAGTCGAAATCAAACTTCCTCCTGATGCTCCGCGCGAGTTGAAATATCCGCTGGTCAAACACCGGTCCGGATACATTGACCGCGCTGGAAAGCAATAAGAGTTGAAGCTTCAGTTGAATTGCGTCCTTCCAGCCGATAACAACAGCCGCCCCCATCCCGATAATTGATCATCGGGAAAGCAAAAACCGCAGACCATGCGATAGCAGAGTCTGCGGTTTCGGGTTTAGATAGAAATTGTTCAGTAAGTTATCTGGTACGTTCGTCTCTGGAAATCTGACCGTCAAGAATCGTCAGAACACGATGAGCGTGCGCCGCGATGTCAGGTTCGTGTGTGACCAGAATGATCGTGTTGCCATGTTCGTGCAATCGTTCCAGCACCTGCATGATTTCTTCAGAGGTTTTTGAATCGAGGTTGCCGGTCGGTTCGTCGGCCAGAATGATCGAAGGATTGTTGACCAATGCGCGAGCGATGGCCACACGTTGACGCTGACCGCCGGACAATTCGTTCGGTTTGTGATTCATTCGTTGCCCGAGTTCGACCGATTCCAACGCCTTTTTGGCCATCTCAATTCGTTTGCCTGAAGGAGTGCCGTTATAAATCAGCGGCAGTTCAACATTGTGCAGAGCCGTCGCTCGCGGTAACAGGTTGAAGGTTTGAAAAACGAATCCGATTTCCTTGTTACGGATATAAGCCAGTTCGTCGTCATCCATCTGAGAAACCTGCTTGCCGTTCAGCCAGTATTCTCCTTTGGTCGGCGTGTCCAGACAGCCAATCATGTTCATGAGAGTTGATTTGCCGGAACCGGAAGGGCCGATGATGGCGACGTACTCTCCGCGATGAATCTCGAATGTCACTCCGCGCAAAGCGTGAATTTCTTCTTCTCCCATAACATAGGTTTTCCATAAGTCATGGGTGCGAATCATCACCGTGTTCTGATCGGCGTTCGGGGCCTGTGTCTGAATCATGGTCTTTGCTTCAGGTTGAATCATTGTTGCTACCATTGCTGAAAAAATCCTTTTCATTGGCAGTCTTGTTAAAAAGTCAGAAGCGAAAAGGAGATTTTCGATCATCTCGCTTTTCACCTCTGGCTTAATCACTGCGACTACTTGGTATCTTTGTTATCGCCATTTGTACGCTTGCTCTTATCTTCGCGTTTGATTGCCTGATCGGGTTTCAAGGTGCGAAGCTGACGATAAGGTCCAATGACGATTTCCTGACCTTCCTTCAATCCGCTGATGATCTCAATGTCATTTTCGCCAGTGATGCCGGTTTCAACGGGTTTGAAGACAGTCTTGTTGTTTTCAACGACGAAAAGACCTTTGATCGGTTTTTTGTCTTTGGCGGGTTGAGCTTGTCCGCCTGCAGGCGTGCTGCCGGGTTTGATCTGATCGGGTTCTCGTTCAACCAAAGCCTGCAAAGGAATGGCAAGAACATTTTCACGCCGGTCGGTGGTGATGACGGCAGTGGCAGACATTCCCGGTCGCAAACGGTCGCGAACATCCTCGCTCATATTGACCAGACGAATGACGACTTTGAAATCCTTTGCTTCCTGAGAACCGGAAGTTGCGGTTTGGGCTATGGTCTGTCCGCTGCGAGTGATGGCGGTTTGCGCAATTTCGACCACTTCACCCTGAATTTCCTGTTCGCCCAGCGCGTCAACTTTCACCTTCACCTTTTGCCCTTGAGCGACATTGGCGATGTCTGTTTCATCAACTTTGACTTCGACATTGATGACGGACATATCGGCGATGATCATCAAAGGAGTTGACGAAAAGTTCGACACAGCGAAAGTTCCGACCTGAATGATTGGTCCGCCGACAACGCCGTCAATCGTGGCGTATTGAGTCGTTTTACTGAGCTGATCGGACGATTGTGCAAGGCTGGCGCGTTGCTGGGCAACGCGTGCGTTTGCAGCTTCCAGCGAGGCTTGAGCCTGTTTGACTCGAATCTCAGCATCCTTGACCTGGACGCGCGATTGCTCAACGCGAGCTTTGGCCGCGTTGACAGATGCCGTCGCTGAATCGAAACGCATTTTTGCCGTATCGTAAGTCGAACGGGAAGCGATGCCTGATTCAAGCAAATCCGTCTGCCGCTTCAATTCAATTTCGGCGTTGGTGCGTTCCACCTGCGTTCGATCCAGATCGGCCTGCGCTGTATTGAGCGCCGCGCGAGCTGTGTTGATCGTATTTTCCGCGACGTTGACCGCGGCAGCCTGATTTTGCACGTCGGCTTGAGTAGCCCGAAGCGCCGCTTCCTGTACCGAAGTGGAGTTGGCCAGTTGCGTCGGGTCAACTCGCATCAGCGGTTTCCCCTTTTTGACAATGTCGCCTTCTTTGACAAAAACGTCCGTGACTCTGCCCGCGACTTCAGCAGTCAGGTTGATGAATTGAATCGGGCGAACTTCGCCATTGGCCGTGACTTTTGATTCCAGGACAGACCGCTTTTCGACTTTCGCGACTTGCACCTCCGGCAAATCGCCACGCCGCGCAAAGACGCTGGCGGCGATAATTGCCCCTATTAAAAGTACGACTCCTACTCCTATGATGATCTTCTTGTTTCTAGAAACTGCCATGAGCCTAGATTCCTCCAGAGGATAATGAATTCCTGCTTGTTATTCTTTTTAACCGCTTGTCTTGACAACTGTATTGGTGGTGGAAAGCCTTCAACCGTGAGCCTATACGAAGGATAAACCGACCGTGTTTCAAGAGAGTGGCAAATTGTTAAAGAGCATTGTAAAGACTTGCCCCGCCTTCAGACAAGTTGGAAAGCAGTGAAATCGCTTTGTCCGATTGAATTGCAATAAAAGATAAAACGATTGAGGCTGGCTATTCATAAACAATGCTTCGCTAAAATTAGAATTGCCCCTCAGCCATAACAATATCTGAAAATCGGTTGAACTGCCTAAAGTCGGTGTGTATAATCCGCCCGCCTGGAAATTCCAACACGCGGTTGCCTCACCATGTTCAATGGATACCGCGTCACAAGCACTCTGAAAATTAGAAATAGCGTTTCAGGTCGTCACTGGGATTGAGCTTTAGGTAGGGCTGGGCTTCCACAACGTTTAGCCAAAATCCTATTGCATTCCTCACAAGAAAAAATCGGTTTCGGTGACAGCAAGCGATCAATAAATCTCGTTGCCGTAAAAGTGAGGATTGGTTTCGTGGCATTCCAGCAGTAATGAGCCACGTTATGTTATCGCTGTGCCCAAACAGCAGTCACTGCTATTTCCCCTGTTCTTTAGCTGAAACCGTTGAATGACGGCTGCGCCTGTCGCTCCCTCTGGGTTTAGGCGACGGTAACCCCGGCAGCTAAAAAAATCCTGCTATCAGTCAGACCTTCCAATGTGCCCAATCGTTATGAGGTAGCAGAGCGTTTACGTTTTCAGTCAATCTTTAATTATCAAAACCTGTTGAGTTGTTTTGGTGCGATTACTCATGGCTTAAAAGCGTGGCGTCGCCCTGCGCGCGCTGACGTTTAGCTCTTCACCTCACAGAATTGAAGAGTTGGCTAAGAGGAGGAAAAATTGAAAACCAGAGCTTTATTGATCATTGGACTGATCGTAATT
>CAYRQB010000074.1:2415-20833 GCA_964426025.1 uncultured Heliomicrobium sp. | reverse complement strand
TTGGAGGCATCGGCGAATTTTCCTCGCGCGGAGGCATTCTGGATTTTTATTCGCCAAGTTCCAGTTTGAACCGTGAGGAAGGCTTTCCGTATCCGATGCGCGTGGAATTTTTCGGCGATGAAATTGATTCTATTCGCGAATTCGATCCTGAAACTCAACGGTCGTTGCGCGAAGTCAATGAGGCGTTGATTGCTCCGATGCGGGATGAACGCGCCAGCGCGGACGATTTCCGCAATTGGGCGAAGTTGGCTCGCGAACATTGGGGCGACGAAAAGTACGAGCGCGCGTTGCGCGACCGGCTGGTTTTTGCCGACGAAGGCGAACAATTTCCCGGTTGGGAATATCTGATGCCGCTCGCCGCGCCGTTGACGGCGACGGTTTTTGATTATCTGCGCGACACGATTCTGGTTGTTGACGAACCGGCTGAATTGGAAAAACAGATTCGCACGACGATTGAAGAGTTGCAGCGCGATTACCAACGCGCCGAATCAATTGACGAGCTTGCGCTTGCGCCGGAAAAACTTTTCCTGACGCCGGACGAATTGCGAAAGCATATTGACCAGGCGCAGCGAATCGAATTGCGATTGCTGGGCAGCGCAGCATTTGAGCTTCAGGAAGAATTGAGCACGGAAACAATAACAAGCGGTTCAGTACCGGGAGCAGTAGCGACTGGGTTATTTCAAAACCGAGATCAATCCGAGCCTCTATTTCTTTTCCCGCCCGAAGCCGAACCGACAGAAGTTGAAATCATTTCGCGTGCGACTCGTCGCTGGCACGGCCACGTAGCCGATCTTGCACGCGATCTGAAACAGCAAATGCTGATCGGCAATCAGACGATTTTCGTTTTGCCCAGCGCGGGCGTGGCCGACCGGATTCGCAAAATGCTTGGCGAATACGAGGTCGCCGGAGTGGCTTTTTCCGAACGCGATTCGCAGGCTCCGATTGAAATCGTCGTCGGGGATATTTCGTCCGGGTTCTCGCTGCCGCAAGCGCATCTGACCGTTTACATCGAAGCAGACATTTTCGACGAAGCCGTTCACGCAGGTCAGTCGGCCAAAACTTCCAGGAAGCAAAAGCGCGCGCAATCCGCCGCATTCATTTCCGATTTCCGCGATTTGAAGATCGGCGATTACGTCGTTCACATTGACCACGGCATAGGCCAGTTTCAGGGCTTGATTCAGATTGACACCGAAGGCGGCGAATCTTCTGCTGAAGTTTACGCGCGGATGATCGGCGAAGCGCAAAAAGCGGAAAAGCCGAAACGCGAATTCATGTTGCTGACTTACGCCGACGGCGCACGGCTTTATGTTCCTGTTGAACGGCTCGATCTGGTGCAGAAATTTTCCAGCGGCGAAATGAGTTCGCCTTCGCTGGACAAACTCGGCGGCATCGCCTGGGCTAAGACCAAAGCCAAGGCCAAACGCGCCATGCGCGATATGGCTGAAGAACTGTTGAAGCTATACGCCGAGCGTCGCTTGGTCACCGGCTACGCCTTCAGCGGCGACACACCGTGGCAGCAGGAATTTGAAGCCGCGTTTCCATACGAACTGACGCCGGACCAAGCCACAGCCATCGAAGACGCCAAACACGACATGGAACAGCCAATGCCCATGGATCGCCTGTTGTGCGGTGATGTCGGTTACGGCAAAACCGAAGTCGCCATGCGCGCCGCGTTCAAAGCCGTCATGGAGGGCAAACAGGTCGCCGTGCTTACTCCGACAACAGTTCTGGCTTATCAACACTTCACAAATTTCCGCTCGCGTTTCGCGGCGTTTCCGGCGCGGATCGAATTGCTGTCGCGCTTCCGTTCGCCGAAAGAACAGAAGGAAGTCGTCGCTGCCATCGAAGCCGGAAAAGTTGACATCGTCATCGGCACTCACAGGATTTTGTCGCGCGATCTGGTGTTCAAGGATTTGGGATTGGTCGTCGTTGACGAAGAACAACGCTTCGGCGTCGCTCACAAAGAGCGACTGAAGCATTTGAAAAAACGCGTTGACGTTTTGACCATGAGCGCCACGCCGATTCCGCGCACGTTGAATATGTCGCTGCTGGGTTTGCGCGATATGTCGTTGATCGAAACTCCGCCGCGCGACCGGCTGGCGATTCAAACCAACGTCGTGCCGTTCAACGAACAAATTGTCCGCAGCGCCATCGAACAGGAACTGCAACGGCAAGGTCAGGTCTTTTTTGTTCACAATCGTGTTGAATCCATCAACGAAATTGCCGCCTTGTTGCAACGCTTTGTTCCGCAGGCGCGCTTCATCGTCGCTCACGGCCAGATGGGAGAAAAAGAGATGGAGCAGGCCGTGTTGGATTTTGTTGATTACAAATACGACGTGCTGGTGGCGACGACGATCATCGAAAATGGCATAGACATTCCGCGCGCCAACACAATCATCATCAATCGCGCAGACGCTTACGGATTGTCGCAACTTTATCAGCTTCGCGGTCGCGTTGGACGCTCTAACCGTCGAGCTTATGCTTATCTGTTGATTCCGTCCGAACGCGAACTGACTCCGATTGCGCGAAAACGGCTGGCTGCCATTCGCGAGTTTTCCGATCTCGGCGCAGGCTTCCGCATCGCCGCGCTCGATCTGGAATTGCGCGGAGCGGGCAATCTGCTGGGCGGACAGCAATCCGGGCACATTGACGCCATCGGATTCGATCTTTACACCACGATGCTGGAACGAACGGTGCAGGAACTTCGCGGCGAAGAAATCGAAGAAGACTTCAGCACTCAGCTTAATCTGGGTGTGGATGTGCGAATTCCAGACGAATATATTTTCGACATGAGCCAGCGGCTGCGAACATACAAACGCATCGCTTCGGCGCACGACGACGAAGAGCTTGCACGCATCCACGAAGAAATCTCCGACCGTTACGGACGCATGCCCGAATCGGTCGAAAATCTTTTTGAATTCGCCGCCGTTCGCCGCGAGGCTCAAAGCCTGGGCATTCTTTCAATTGACCGCATCAAAGACAGCCTTTCAATCAAACTCAGCGAAAAAGCGCGGATTGATCCTGAAAAGCTGATGAAGTTTCTGGAGGAGAACAAGGCGGCGAACTTTTCACCGACCGGCGTGCTGAAGCTGAAGCTGGAAACCAGTGAATTGAACGACAGGCGAATCTTTGCGGAAGTGAAATCGCTTTTGGCGCGCTTGCAGAAAAAACAGTTAGATGACTAACAGAGTAGCCTGACCAGACTGCGGCAATTCCCAGACACGACCAGCTTGCCTTGACACCCATTCTGGCGATACGTATCCTCCACGTTTTGCGTTTACGGTCTGATCGCTTGTATGCAGGCAATTTTATGTTCGAGGCATTATCCGACAAGCTCAAAAAGGTTCTGAAAGACCTGCGCGGCGAAAGCCGCCTGACGCCGGAGCATTTGGATTTGGCAATGCGAGAGATTCGCATTGCTCTGCTTGAAGCCGACGTCAATTTCAAAGTAGTCAAGGATTTCATTGAGCGAGTCAAAGCCAATGCCTTAGGGCAGGAAGTTTTGCAGCAGCTTTCTCCGGGGCAGCAAGTCATCAAAATTGTTTACGATGAGATGGTTTCGATGCTGGGCGGAACTTCCAGCAGATTGCTGTTCACTTCGCGTCGGCCAAATTCTGTGATGATCGTTGGCCTGCAAGGTTCGGGTAAAACGACATCCACCGGTAAACTGTCGAAGTGGCTGTACAAAAATCAAAACCGCAATCCGTTGCTGCTGTCTGTTGACGTTTATCGCCCGGCGGCGCGCGATCAACTGGCGGTTATCGGCAAAGCATTAAACATCCCGGTCTTTGAAGGCGCGGGGTTGAATGACCCGCTTGAGTTGGTCAAGGCCGCGCGGTTGCATTGCGAACAGGTCGGCTTCGACACGCTGATGATTGACACGGCTGGTCGTCTGCACATTGACGATGAGTTGATGGAAGAGTTGCAGCGCATCAAAGCAGAGATGCAACCGGTTGAAACACTGTTTGTGGCCGACGCCATGACCGGTCAGGACGCTGTCAAAAGCGCCAAGGAGTTTCACGAGCGCATTGGAACAACCGGAGTCATTCTGACCAAGATGGACGGCGACGCCCGCGGTGGCGCTGCGCTGTCAATCAAAGAAGTCACCGGTCAGCCAATCAAGTTCGTCGGCGTCGGCGAAAAATACGACGCGCTGGAACCGTTTTATCCCGACCGAATTGTTTCGCGCATTCTGGGAATGGGCGATGTCCTGTCCCTGATTGAAAAGGTTCAGGAAGAGGTTGACGAAGAGAAAGCTTTGGAGTTGCAGGAGAAGATGGAGCGGAACGCTTTCACTTTGGAAGATTTCCGTGATCAACTCTCGCAAATGAAAAAGCTTGGATCGCTTGACAGCATTCTGAGCATGTTGCCGGGCGATATGTTCAAAGGGATGCCGAAGATGACGCCGGAAATGACGGCGCAAATGGAAGCAGAGATGAAGCGCACGGAAGCGATCATCAGTTCCATGACGTTCAAGGAACGGGACAATCATTTGATCATCAACCAGTCGCGCCGCCGACGTATTGCGATGGGCAGTGGCACAAAGGTTAAGGACGTTGACAGTTTGCTTAAACAATACGTCGAGATGAAGATGATGATGCAGCAGTTGATGGGTGGAGAAGGAATGATGGGTGGGCTGCGCGGCAAAGTCGTGCGCAAGCTAAGCGGTATTGGTTCGCGCAAAAAAAATAAGAATAAGAAGAAGAAAAAGAGGCGATAGGTTTTGGCGCATCGGTAAGCCGGAAAGCCCCGGGAACTGACAACCAACTCTTGCTCGTCTATAATTCACACGCTTTTAACTACGTTATTGGAGGTAATTCGCTTTGTTAGCAATCAGACTGACAAGACAAGGCGCGAAAAAGAAGCCGTTTTATCGTGTCGTTGTGGCCGAAAAGCGCAGCAAGCGCGACGGTCGTTTCGTTGAAATCGTCGGCTATTACAACCCCTGCCGCGAACCGGTGGAATTGAAGCTCGATCACGAGCGCATCAGTTACTGGCTCAAGTGCGGGGCACAACCGACTGACACGGTGCGGAGCCTGATTCGCAAGAGTGAGAACCAACAAACCGTCAGCAGTGAAGTCGGCAACTAGGGAGTTGCCGATGCCTGCCACCATCGCGGCTTGATTCGGAGAAATCGCAATGAAGGAATTGGTTGAGTTGATCGCCCAGGCATTGGTTGATCGCCCAGACGAAGTGAAAGTCAAAGAGATCGAGGGGCATCAGGCAACGGTGCTGGAATTACGCGTTGGCGACGGCGATTTGGGCAAAGTCATCGGCAAGCAGGGACGCACCGCGCGCGCGATTCGAACCGTCCTCAATGCTTCCGGCACGAAGCTCAAGAAGCGGTTCGTGCTTGAGATTCTGGAATGAACCCGCCTGCAGACATCGCGGACACAGATGATCTGATTGGCGTGGCGCGTATCGCTCGCCCACAGGGTCATCGCGGCGAAGTTATCGCAGACCTGTTGACTGATTTCCCCGATCGTTTTTCGCAACTTGAAACGGCGACGGTTAAAACCTCGAATGGGCAACTACTTTCGCTGAGGCTGGAAAAAACCTGGCCGCATAAGGGCAGAATCGTCCTGAAATTCGCCGGATACGACGATATGAATCGCGCGGAAGAATTGCGCGATTCGATGGTGATGATAACCCGGGATCAACTGGTCGAACTGCCTGAAGACAGATACTACAACTTTGACCTGATTGATTGTCAGGTCAAAACGACGAGCGGCGAGGCTGTTGGCAAAGTCACGGGGGTTCAGGATTTCGGCGCCGCCCCATTGCTGGTTGTCACCAATGACAGCCGAGAATTCATGATACCGCTCGCTTCAAGCATCTGCGTAGAGATTGACATAGTGAACAAGCTTATAGTCGTCGAACCGCCGGAAGGCTTGTTTGATTTGTGACATTGGTTGGCGCTTCCTGATTTGGATTGACGACGCGACGTTCTGATCGGCAACCGACCATGCGCTTCGATCTGCTGACCATATTCCCGGAGTTTTTCGCCGGGCCATTTGATTTCGGTATTATTCGCCGAGCGCGTCAGCAGGAACTGATCGAAATCAATGTTCACAATATTCGTTCTTTCACATTTGATAAGCATCACGTAGTTGATGATCGTCCTTTTGGCGGCGGCGACGGGATGGTGCTGAAACCGGAGCCGATATTCCTTGCGGTCGAAACGCTGCTCAAGGAAGAAACGCAGAGCGAGTCGTCAAAACGCACTGCCATAGTGTTGTTGTCGCCGCAAGGCAAAGTTTTCAATCAGCGTGAAGCGGAAAAGCTGGCTGATGAATGTTCACGGATTATTTTGATCTGCGGACGTTACGAAGGGATTGACGAACGCGTTGTCGAATATCTGGTAACAGACGAAATTTCCATCGGAGATTATGTTCTGACGGGCGGCGAAATTCCGGCAATGGTCTTGGTGGATGCGGTGACGCGGTTGTTGCCGAATGTTTTGGGCAGCGAGACTTCGGCGGTTCACGATTCATTCGCTGACGGCTTGCTTGATTATCCGCATTACACCCGACCGGCAGAATTTCGCGGATGGCCGGTGCCGCAGGTTTTGATCAGCGGTCATCACGCGGAGGTTGCAAAATGGCGTCGTCGAGCAGCGCTGCTAAAAACATTGCGCCGCCGCCCGGAGTTATTGGCCGTTGCCAGGCTGACTGACGAAGAGAGGCAATGGCTGGATGAAGTCAGCGTGAAAACAGATTCGATTTAAGATTTGAAATTTTGAGATATTGAGGTGATTGAGATGAAAGCATTGAGTAATGTCGAAAACTCATATTTGCGAAGCAATATTCCGGATTTTATTCCCGGCGATACGGTCAAAGTTCACGTCCGCATCAAGGAAGGCGAGAACAAAGAGCGCCTGCAGGCTTTTGAAGGCGTGGTCATCGCGCGACGCGGCAGCGGCGTCAGCGAGACGATCACCGTGCGCAAAACTTCTTTTGGCGTAGGCGTCGAGCGCATCTTCCCGCTGAATGCGACGATCATTGATCATATTGATGTCATCAAACGCGGTCGCGTCCGTCGCGCCAAGCTTTATTATCTGCGCGAACTGCGCGGCAAAGCGGCTCGTATCCGCGAACGCGACACACGCGCACAGGCAGCAGCCAAAGCAGCCGGCAGCGCCGACAAAAAATAAAAATCCCGGGCGAAGGCCGGAATCTATTTTCCGGCCTTCATCATTCCTCATTCCCCTGACTTTTCCGGCACTTTGACCTTCGCGCTTTTGCCTCGCGATTCATAAGATCATTGTGTCTGCCCGATTGCCCTGCTATCACTTCACTCTGATTGAATTTCCCCAAATCTTTGCAGTCTGATAATTCCGAGAAGTATTGATAACCTGATCCAGGCTCTGCCCGATTGAAAACTGGCAGGTCAGTGAATAACCATCTCACAGCTTAGCTTGAGCGGCGATGTCAAAGCATCTCGAAGAACAACCTAATTCACAATTTGAATCTCTTTCTTCAGCGGATCGGGTAAAACCCGCGATTGACGGCGACTCGTCTCGGTGGATTCCAGCCGCAGGGATTGTCAGCTTGTTGGTATGTCTGCTGATTTATTTGTCGAGACTGGATCGCGCCGTCGGACTTTTCGTTGATGACGCCTGGTATGTGATGCTGGCCAAGGCGCTGGCGACCGAAAACAGCTATTCGCTGATCAACGCTCCGACGCACGGTATTACTCCGCTTTATCCGCCCTTCTTTCCGTTCCTGCTTTCGTTGCTATACCGTTTCGCGCCGACTTTTCCCGACAATATCTGGTTGCTCAAATCGCTTTCCGTCGTGGCTATGCTTGCAGCCGGTTGGCTGGCTTATGTTTACTTTGCGCGCGAACGACAGATGAATCCTTTGGTCGCGCTGGGAATCGCCGTGGCAATGGTGTTGAGTCCGCCGCTGGTTTTTCTGGCTACATCAACGGTGATGTCTGAATGCGTCTTCACCGCAATTTTTCTGGCGACAATTTTGATAGTCGAGCGCGGAGCGCGAAAGATCAAAGCCAATGAAGCAAAGGCCGGATGGCTTTATCCTGTGTTATGTGGTGTCGGCGGAACTCTTTGCTTTCTGACCAGGTCTGCCGCCATCAGCGTTGTCGCGGCAATCTTCGTTTACCTGGTTAAAGAACGATTGCGCCGTGCCGCATTGATTTTTACCGCTACAGTGGTTTTGCTAAGCGCGCCGTGGGTGATTTATTCGAGGCTGCACGCGCCGACGCCTGAGCAATGGAATGAACAGGCCGGTCATATCGTCGAAGATTATTCAAAACAGTTTTGGCAACGTCAGGCGGGCAACATTCAATCCGGGACAATCGAAGTCACGGAATTGCCGGAACGCGTCTGGAAAAACATTCAACAAGTTGCCTTGCGCGACATGCTAAGAGTGGTCGCAGCGCCTCTTTACGAAACGCTCAGATCGTTTCAGGCTGCCGAAGCCTGGCGGCAACAGGACGGTTACGAAGCGCCTGGCGGCATCACCGCTTTCTTTTCACTGGTTGTCACAATTCTGGCCTTGGCGGGTTTTATTCGATTGCTGCGAGAAAAGATGACTGTGGCGGAACTCAGCGTTGCGTTTAGCTTCGGCATCATGCTGATGTGGCCGTGGGAACCGTTTCGCTTTATGTTGCCGCTGACCGCGCTGTTGATCTTTTACATCCTGAAAGGCGTCGAAGCAGTCATTCGCTTGCATCAAAAGCTCAGGCAAATTCCACTTGCGCAGTCCAATCCGGTTGTCGCCGTTGCTGTAATCGTCTGCATTCTGGCAATCAGTCTTTATGGCAACGTCAATTACCTGAGCAGGAAATTCAGCGATTCCCCGACAGAACAGCCGCCGTGGTTAAGCACATTCGACGAAAACGAAAAACTGTTTCTTTGGGTGCGCGAAAATTTGAAACGCGACGAAATCATTTCCACCAGCAACCCCGGCCTGGTTTATCTTTACACTGGCAATAAAACAGTCGCCTTTCATGATCCGGCTGGCAACTGGGATGTGTGGAAGAAAATGAATGTGCGTTATCTGGTCAGAACTTCCAGTTTCATTTTGCCTCCGCCGGAAAACGTTCCAGAAGAGCGAGGATTGCAGGTGATTTATCGCCAACCCGGAATTTTGAATTTACGGGTTCTTGATTTTGGTCCGGCGGAAACGCGTAGCTCCTGGGGAGTGATGAATTCATCACAACGCAACTGAGAATCCTTATGCAGCAAGATGAAAACAGAACCGAACAGGTCATTGCTGATTCGAATCATTCAGAAAATATACTTCCCGATTTAGCCGAAGACGGCGGAGGTAAAGATAACGACCAGTGGCTCAAACTCGCCGCAATCGTAGCCATTCTGCTTTTTGTCGTTATCTACTGGATGAGGTTGGATCGCGTGTTCGGAATGTTGCTGGACGACGCCTGGTACTTATTGTTGGCCAAATCATTGGCGACCGGTCAGGGTTACACCTTGATCAATTCTCCATCGCCGGGCATTGTGCCGATCTATCCGCCTGCTTTTCCTTTTCTGCTTTCGCTGCTTTACCGCCTGTGGCCGCAATTTCCCGAAAACCTGTCGTTGCTGAAATTGTTGTCGGTCGTTTCGATGTTCGGCGCCGGGCTGGCGATTTATTCATATTACCGGCGCGAACGAAAACTCTCTCCGCTTATGGCATTGGCGATTGCATCCGCCACCGTGTTTTGTCCGTCATTGGTTTTTCTGGCGACTTCGGCTGTGATGTCCGAAAGTTTATTTCTGCTTTGTCTGGTGATGACGGTGATGTTGATTGAACGAGGCGTGCAGGGCGGAATGGAGAAAAACCTGTTGCGATGTCTGTTGCCAGCGGCTTTCTTCGCCGCCCTGGCTTTTCTGACGCGTTCTGCCTCCGTTGCCATGATCGCCGCGGTCATTTTGTACCTGCTGAAAAAACGATTGATCAAACCGGCAATCATCTTTGTTTTCGTCGTCGGTTTGATAGCCGGGCCGTGGGTGATCTATTCGCGAATGAATGCCCCGACGCCTGAACAGATGGCCGAAGTCAACAATTACATCGTCGTCCCTTACTCCAAACAGTTCTGGCAGAAAATCGCCGGGTTTGAAATTTACGGCGAAAACACACTGTCGGAAATTCCGGGCAGAACCCTGGGCAAGGCCTGGGAAATATTCGGAACGGATTTCGGGCGGATGTTCGTTGCTCCGCTGTTTGAAGCGTTAACGACAACACAAAATTGGATAGAGGAAACCGGCAACTCCGGATTGATTCTCTCGCTGCTGTTAAGCCTGCTGACGCTGCTGGGCTTCTTTCACGCCGTCAGAAGCGAAATAACTCTGGCCGAAATGGCGATCTTCTTCTCGTTCCTGATGATCGTTATCTGGCCGGGAGAATTGTTCCGGCAGGTGTTGCCTTATTTGCCGTTCCTGTTGTTTTATCTGGCGCTGAGCGTCAAAGGCATTCGCAGTTTTTACCCGGGACTGAAAGCTTTTGCTCATCCGCAAAAAACCATGTTCGCCCTGCTGGGCTTAATTCTGGCAATCAATCTTTACGGGAACTTTTCATATCTGATAAAACTTTTCGGATCGCCGCTGGAACGACCGGCGACGATACGCATTTATGAAGAGAATGCTGAAATGTTGAAATGGGTTCGCGAACGAGTTTCTCAAGATGGCGTCGTCGCCACAGCCAATCCGCCGCTGGTTCATCTGCTGACAGGTCACAAAACAGTCGGCAGCGATGATCCGTCGAAGCATTGGTCAAAATGGAATGAGCTGGGAGTTCGTTATCTGATTCGCACCCAGTACGCTCTTCGTCCGCTTCCGGGCGATCCCGCTGAAACAGCTTATCAAACCATCTACCGTCAACGCGGGGAATTGAATCTTCGCGTGGTGGATTTAGGACCGATAGCTACGCGTCCTGTCTGGGGCAATCCACTTGATCCCGCTGCTCCGGGGCGATGACTTCGCGTCCATTTGGTTATTTGAAAAAGCTTCCAGCGCAGTTTCTGATCGCTTGTCGGATGGCGCGCCGCTGAAGTTATTGATGTCCGGGTTTGTTTTTAATTTCGGACGATTTAATGGTAAAGATAGGCTGTCTGATGGCAGACACATTCGTCATTCCGCCGAAGACACGTTCTCACTGATTATTGTTAATCGCCCCATTCACGCTTTCATCAAGAAATAAGTATCTATGACTAAACCTCACATCGTCATTTTAGGCGCTGGCCCGGCAGGGTTGGGAGCGGCATATCAATTGACTCGGCGCGGCCAGGCCGAAGTCACAATCCTTGAGCGAAATAATGTTGTCGGCGGCAATGCAGGCAGTTTTGAACTGTCCGGCCTGCACGCGGATTACGGCAGTCATCGTCTTCATCCAGCCTGCGATGCCGAAGTGATGCACGATATTCGCCAGTTGCTGGGCGACGATCTGCTCGACCGCCCGCGTCATGGGCGAATCCGATTGCGTGGCCGCTGGATTCATTTTCCGTTAAAGCCTGTTGACCTTGCATTGAGATTACCTCCGAGTTTTGCCGCAGGCGTGGTGACAGATTCATTGCGAAAAATATTGCCGCGAAAACCCATTGACGAATCGGATGAAACCTTCGCTACGATTCTGGAAGCCGGTCTTGGACGCACGATCTGCCGTGATTTTTACTTTCCCTACGCCCGCAAAATCTGGGGGTTGGAACCGGAACAGCTTTCGGCGATACAAGCGCGACGCCGTGTTTCCGCCGGATCGCTGACCAAGATGATGCGCAAGGTTCTGTCTGCCGTGCCCGGTTTCAAACCTCCCGGCAGCGGCAGATTCTTTTACCCGCGTCGTGGCTTCGGTCAGATTTCTGAAAGTTACGCCCGAGCAGCCGAGCAAACCGGAGCGAAATTTCTTTTCGGTGCCACCATGCGAACAATGGAAATCAATAAAGATCGTTCGGTCTTTGTCGGTTACGAGCAGGATAATGAATCCCGCGAAATGAAAGCCGATTACGTCTGGTCAACGATTCCGATAACTTTGCTGGCCGAACGAATGAAACCCTTTCCGCCGGATGAAATGCTGGATGCGGCCGACAGCCTGGATTACCGCGCAATGATTTTGATTTATCTGGTGTTGGAACAGGATCAGTTCACCGAATACGACGCGCATTACTTCCCCGAAGCTCATTTGCCGATCACGCGATTGTCCGAGCCGAAAAATTACAGCGCCAGTCGCGAACCTGCCGGGCGAACTGTTTTGTGCGCGGAATTGCCTTGCTCGCCGCATGACGACGTCTGGTCAAAGAGCGACGAAGAATTAGGCAAGCTGGTTTGCGACGCGCTTGCCGATGCGGGTATTCCAATTCAAGCGCCGATATTGCAAATAGCCACGCGTCGTTTGCCGCAGGCTTATCCGATCTACCCTCAGGGTTATGAAGGGCATTTTGATTTACTCGACGAATGGTTGAACCGACAACACGGCTTGCTGACTTTCGGGCGACAGGGATTGTTTGCGCACGACAACACGCATCACGCTTTGTATATGGCTTATGCGGCGGCGAACTGTCTCGACGCTTCAGGCAGCTTTGATTACAATCGCTGGCACGAATACCGGCAGATATTCAAAACCCACGTCGTCGAAGATTGAAGGAAAAACCAGAGAAACAAGAATGCGAACGAAAAGTCAGTCCGCCAGAAACAAAACCTCCTTCGTTGATCAGGAAACACCCAATCAGGAATTAACAAACGAGAAGGCTTCGTCCAAGCCTGCGTTTGTCATGGCCGGTTTTACCGTCGCGGTAACAATCTTTCTGGCGATTTACCTGTTGCGATTGGATCGAATTGTTGGTTTGTTCGTTGACGACGCCTGGTATGTGCTGCTGGCCAAATCGCTGGCTACGGGGCAAGGGTATCAACTGATCAATTCGCCTTCGCCGGGAATTCTGCCGGTTTACCCGCCTGCTTATCCGTTTCTGCTCTCGCTGGTTTACAGGCTGTCGCCGAATTTCCCGGGCAACGTCATGCTCTTGAAATCGGTTTCGACCGTAGCAATGTTTGTCGTCGGATGGGCCAGTTACAAACACTTCAGGCGAGATCGCCAATGGCCGCATTTGCTGTCTCTGATCAGCGCATTGACGGTTGCGCTGATGCCGAGCCTGGTCTTTATGGCTACGTCGTCGGCCATGTCCGAATGCGTTTTCATGGTGTTTCAATTGCTGGCGATGCTGGCCATCGAATCATCCAGCCGTAGCGACAATATCAAATCCGGGATCGGCAATGCCGCGCTCGGCGGAGCTTTGGCCGCCACAGCTTTTTTGACGCGCTCGATTGGTTTGGCCGTCATCGCCGCCGGGTTCATTTATCTGCTGAAAGATCGAAAATGGAAATCGGCGGCGGTATTCTCTCTGATGGTTATGATTGTTGCCGGGCCGTGGACGCTTTATTCGCGAACCCATCAACCGACCGCCGAACAGCGCACCGAACAGGGCGGAATGATTGTCCAGGATTACGCCACGCAGTTCTGGCAACAACGCGCGGGCGAAACCTCTTCCGGGAATATCTCGCTTGGCAGTTTGCCGGATCGAATGTGGACGAACGCGATGAAAATAGCAGGCAACAATCTGGCGACTGTCTTCACTCCGACTTTCTATCGCTCGCCGAAACTCAGCGGCGAAGAAGCTTTGGAAAAAGGAATGAGCACTCGCCCGTTTTCCTATCTGCTGAGCCTGTTGTTGCTGCTCGGTTTTGGCCTAGCCCTTAATCGCGGAATGAAGATGGCCGAATTGCTGACGGCTTTCACGTTGCTGATCACCTGTGCCTGGCCGTGGGACACGTTTCGCTTTCTGCTGCCGTTGATGCCTTTTCTGCTTTTTTACCTGCTGGAATCGTTTCGCGGCATAAGGGAATTTGCTCAACAGAAGTTTCAGTCAAAAACCACGACTCCCGCCTGGCGCTCGCTGACAATCGCCGCCGGATTGATTTTGGCCTTGTTTGTTTTCGATCACGTCGTTTATCTGAGCAAACGTTCCGATTTGTCGGCGGCTGAATATCTGCCATGGCGAGCGATCTTCGATGAAAACGAAGAAGCGCTGAAATGGATGCGGGAGAAAACCAACAAGGACGCGGTTATTGCCTCGCTCAATCCGGCGCTGGTTCATCTTTACACCGGGCGCAAAACCGTCGCCAGCAATAATCCGGAAGGCAATTGGGAAAACTGGAAGCGTCTGAATGTTCGCTACCTGGCTTACATTTCGGTTTATCCGGTCGGCGATCCCGGAATGGGCGAAGGACGTTTTGACCAAGCTTATCGTTCGCGCGGGACTTTGAAATTGCGCGTCATGGATTTGGGTCGCCCGGAAACCCGATTGCCGTGGAATCCATTCAGCACCACCGGCTCCATCAAGTTCGAGACATTCAAGTGAACGCCGATTCCCAGATCAATCTGCGCCAGCGATTGCGCCTCTGGTTCGATTCGCCACAAACAAAAAACCGGCTGTCCATCGCCTTTCTTGTCGCGCTGCCGCCGGTTTTTTTCTGGCGCGAAACGTTGGGATGGCTGACGCTGGGCGATCAGGACGCCGTCTTCTGGTTTTTCCCCGCCTACAAATTCGCGGCAGAACAAATCCGCACAGGTTCGTTTCCGCTGTGGAATCCTTATCAATACGGCGGCGTTCCTTTCTTTGCCGAATGGCAATCGGGAACGCTCGATCCTTTGAACTGGATTCACTGGCTGGGTGCAAGTTCGCGGACGTTGACGCTTTCAATTCAACTGAGCTTCGTCGTCGCCTTGCTGGCCATGTTCAGTTACTCGCGAAGCATAGGCTTCACTCGCCGGGCCAGCATTTTTGCCGCAGTCATTTTCGGATTGAGCGGTTTTCTGGTTGGGCGGACTTTGTATCCGGGTTTCGTTCGCATTGTCGCTTTGATGCCGCTGGTGTTGTGTTTCACCGAACGGTTGCGCCAACGCGGGCGTTGGCGCGACGCGGTTTTCGGCGCGCTGATCATCGCCTG
Organism: uncultured Heliomicrobium sp.; assembly: GCA_964426025.1. GTDB lineage: Bacteria > Acidobacteriota > Blastocatellia > RBC074 > RBC074 > RBC074. The sequence goes on along the minus strand of CAYRQB010000074.1, from coordinate 5,874 downwards.
GCAAATTTTCGCCGCGCATCCTCAACCGTTGATTTACTCTTCGTTGCTGGCCTGCGCTTATGCGCTTTTCAGATTGCAGCGAGGTTCCAGACGTCTGCGTTTTCTCGCGCAATTTTCGTTGATGTTCATCGCCGGAATCGGCCTGGCCGCGATTCAATTGTTTCCGGCTTTTGAATTCGCCACAAAATCCGTCCGACAGGATTGGCCGTTTGAACTCTTCACGCTTCATTCGCTGCACCCGGCTTCGTTGCTGGTGACTTTGTTTCCATTCTTTCACGGTTCGGGCAGGACGATTTACGAATTGCCTTACTGGGGAACTTACTGGCATCACAACGAAGCGCAAATCTATCTTGGTCTTTTGGCGTTGTCGTTGGCGCTGGCTGGAATGATCGCCGCGTGGCGTGCGCGGCATCGCGTAGGAATATTCTGGGGCTTGATTGCGGTTGCCGGAATGATTCTGTCGTTGGGAAAATACTCTGGCTTTGTCGCCAAACTGCTTTATCACGTTCCTCTCATCAGTCATTTCCGCAGCCCCAATCGCCACTGGATGGAAGTTTCGATGGCCGTCGCAGTGCTGGCCGGTTATGCGGTCAACCGTCTGTTGAAGGAAAAATCCCGCTTCATCGCTCGCGGCTCGCAACTTTCGGCGGCGTTGCTGACTTTGCTGATCTTCATCGTCGGCGGTTTTGCGCTTTGGCAAACGGAACGTTCTGAAAATCTGATTCGACGGATGATTGATCTGCATCATTTGCCGCAGGGCTTTTTGCAAACTGCGCGCTGGGAATTTTTGCTGCCGATGATCACTTCCGCGATTGCCTGTCTGCTGATTTTCATCTTCACGAAAACAGCGAACCGGGCGCGTTGGTTTGCAATGTTGCTGGCGGTTTTGCTGATTGATTTCAATCTGTACGCTGCTTTCGCTCCGATCAACAATCCGGCGAAACTGGAATCTCTGGTGGGGACGGCAATGCCGTCGCTGCTTGCCGCGCGACAGAGCGAGCGCGAACCGATTCGTTACCAGATGATGCTCAACGTTGCGACAGGCGAATTCAGCCCGTTCTGGCTTTACGGCAACGAGATGATGACGGGTTACGATCCGGTGCTGAGCGAGCGGCAAAAAGTTTTCAGCGGATTGGACGAAGCAGGACGTTGTTTCAACCTGACAATGCTGGAAGCGCAGGATCGAACGCTGGATGTTTTCAACGCGCGGTTTGTTTTCGTGCCGCCAGGTTTTATGAAAGAAGAATTGACCAGCAACAAGACCCGCTGGCGTGAAGTCATTGTTGAACGCGATCCCACAAAGCCTTACGCCGATTATCGCGTCTTTGAAAATCTGCGAGCGATGCCTCGCGTCTGGCTGGTCAGCACAGCACGAACCGAATGGGAAGGCGATCAGTTGAAACTGATGCGAGGTCAGCTAGCAGGTTTCGATCCGCTCGCGACCGTGCTGGTTGATCACGAAACATCGGCGAAGCTGGATTCGTCATTGTTTCAAACCGCTTCCGCGTCGAATGATTCGACAGGCAAAGCATCCATCATCAACCGCTCTCCAATCAGGATGACAATCGAAACCGAAGCAACGAAAGCTTCTCTGTTGATATTAAGCGAGATGTTTTATCCGGGATGGAAAGCCCTGATTGACGGCAGAGAGGTTGAAGTGTTGCGAGTGAATTACAACCTGCGAGGCGTTTCGATTCCGGCGGGTAAACATCTGGTCGAATTCAGCTACAGGCCGAAGTCCATAACAATTGGGGCGGCCATCACATGGATAACCGCCCTCTGTTTGATTGCAATTTTGATTTTGGAAAATCGCCGATTGCGGCGGATCAGGGACGCGGGCGTTTAGGTTTGGTTTTGTCCTCTTCCTTCTTCGGCTCTTCTTTCTTTGTGTCTTCCTTCTTCACTTCGCCCGGTTTGGTATCGGCGCCGGTCTTGGTCGCTTCTTCGGTTTTGGGTTGTTCGTCTTTCACTTCCTCCGCATCCAGGAACTTGATGTCGGATTGGAAGCGGCGATAGTTTTTGTACTTGATGACCATGCGCACGTGCAGCGGCGGGCCTTTGTCAAAATAAAGCGTGTCGTCGCCATATGTGTAGGTCGGAAACCAATAACGTCCATCAATGTTTTCGCGATAGGTCTCGAATTTCGGAAATCGCTGCTTGAACTCGGGGACAACTTTACCGGCGGTTTTGACTACCTGCAGGTCTTCGTCATCCACCCAGATGCGCCCCTGAAAGAACTTGCCTTCGATCTTCTGATCTTTCAATCGCTTCAATTCTTTTTGATTGGACATGACTTTTGGAGTCACATCAAAGACGTAGGTGTTAAGCTCGTCAACCTTCTCTTTGCCAACGTAACTTAACGCGTAACTGGGCAGTTCCTGCGTGGTCAGCGCAAAGGGTTGAAGATTGGTCAGGGCGTTTTTGTCTTCCTGCGTCAAAATTCCGTACTGTTCAAGCACAGAAGGCGGAGCTTTGATGATTCGCTGAATTCTTTTGCCGTCGTCAGTGAAGACAAATTCCGAGACCTGATAAAACTCGCCGGTGATGGTGTCTGCGGGGCCAAGAGTTTGAATCTTCGATTCCTGCAGATATGAATAATCTTTCCATATATCTAGCAGTTCACTTTCTTTGGCGGTGAATTTCCTGATGATTTCGTCAGGTGAAAGTTGTTGAGACTGTTTCTGCAATGACCGTTCGGTTGCGGCCTCAACGAACTCTTGCGTCGGCGTAACCCGCAGTGACATTGCAAGTCCGACGGCAATTAACAGAGCGAACAAAATTCTTTTCATCTGCTTTCCTCCTTCAACGCAACAACGATAGTGCAATGTGCCGCGCGTCTGATGTCGAGTATAACCAACTATGTTGCTTTGAACGAAACCAGCATAGCACGCTTGCATAATCGAACGTCAGGCGTCGCTCAGGTCAATTTCTTCTTCCGTAACCTCGGCGCCTTTGGCGGCTTCGCGGACTTTGCGAAGCACGAGTTGATAACTGAACCCGCGCCGCATCAGATAATCGAACAGCTTCTTGGATTGTTCGGGCGTTGTCGGAGCGCCTTTCAACCGCAGCCGTTTGGCGATGGCTCGGTCAATCAATTCCTCTTCGGCCTGTCCTTCGTAAACCCGGTCGAGCGTTTGTTCAGCAATCTGAGCGGGAATTTTCTTGCGTTGCAAATCGCGGCGCAGACGCTGGCGTCCGAGCGGTTTGATAGTCAATCGCGAACTTGCATAACTGGCAGCTAACTGTTCGTCATCCAGATACCTCAGCTCTTTCAGCCGCTCGATCACTTGATCAACGACGGCTTGCTCCGCCCAGATTTTTTCCAGCAGTCGTTCGCGCAATTCGGCGATGCTGCGCGGTTTGAATGACAACAGCCTCAGAGCGCGTTCCATGGTTTTTTCGTAAGCGGTTGCAGCCATCACGGCTATCGTCAGGCGCGGCAACTGCTCAAGTCAAGCT
>CAYRQB010000074.1:0-2315 GCA_964426025.1 uncultured Heliomicrobium sp. | reverse complement strand
CAAGTCAAGCTCGATTCGATTTTACGATTTCTAAAGTGGCGTGCTATATTTTCGGCCTTCATTCCGAAAATATCTTTCCTTCTTTCGAGGTATCGAACTTATGTCTGGGCATTCGAAATGGCACACGATTAAACACAAGAAAGGCGCGCTGGATGCCAAGCGCGGCAAGCTGTTCACCAAACTGATCAAGGAATTGACCATTGCCGCGCGTACTGGCGGCGGAGGCGATCCGGACACCAACGCCCGTCTTCGCAAAGCCGTCAGCGACGCCAAAGCGGCCAACATGCCGAACGACACCATTGAACGGGCAATCCGCCGCGGAACCGGCGAAGAAGAAGGCGTTCATTACGACGAAATCACTTACGAAGGTTACGGCCCGGGCGGAGTCGCCGTGCTGGTCAACACCACCACCGACAACCGCAATCGTACGGTTTCGGAAGTTCGTCACATCTTTTCAAAGAACGGCGGCAATTTGGGTGAATCGGGTTCGGTCGCGTGGATGTTCAACAAAAAAGGTCAGATCATTATTGACGCCACAAGCAAAGGCGAAGACGAGATGCTGGAAATCGCGCTGGAAGCCGGAGCGGAAGATATGACCAGCGACGGCGAAACGCATCAGATTCTGACCGCGCCGGAAGATTTCCACGCCGTGCTGGAAACCATCAAAGCCAAAGGCCTGGAACCGATGTCAGCCGATCTGGCAATGATTCCGCAAAATACCATCAAGCTGGAAGGTTCCGCCGCTACACAGATGTTGAAGCTGTACGATGCGCTGGACGATCACGACGACGTGCAGAGCATTTACGCCAACTTCGAAATGGATGACGCGGCAATGCAGCAGCAAGCCTGATTTCAAAATGTCAGTTGTCGGCATTCTGCCGCATTCGTTTGCCATTGGCTGATGACAGATTCCAAGAAATTCTATGAAACGTCGCGGCGCAGAAACCGGCAGCGGTTTTCAGGAAACCATCAACCGCACCAACGAAGGTTACGAAAGAGCCGGACGAGCCTGCATCACGCGAAAGGCGATTCCGGGAAAATACCTGATCGAACGCGGCGAAAAGCGGCGGGGTTTGTCGCTGCCGTCAATGAATTCAATTTCCGAAGAGCAGCAGCGAATTTCTTCAGGCGAACTCGGCAATCTGGTCAAAGAGCACAAGATCAAGGATTGGCGCAAGTTCGTCCCTGAATCAAAAGCTGAGCCGGATTACGGCGGAGTCGTCGCTCCCGAAGGTCGCGCCATTTTTTATGACGCAAAAACCACTCGGCGAGATTTGCTGGATTTCGACAATCTGCATGCGCATCAAATCAGTTTTCTGGAACGCGCGGCGAAGTTCGGAGCGATTGCCGGGTTTCTGGTTGAATTCAGCAAGTTCGGTGAAATCTACTTTCTGCCGATTCAGGTTGTCAGCCGATGGCGCGACGAAAGCGCGCGAAAAAGTCTGCCTTACAGATTTTTCGCCGACCGTTTGACGCCAGCGTCGCCGGGCAAAGGTTTCGTCATTTTCGATTACCTGGCGGCCATCGAAGATCAGGAAGAAGATTACGGCCCGGATTATTCAGGCCTGGACGACGTTTCTTTTGAAAGTTATTCAGTACGAACTACGCGCAAAATTGCAATGAAGTAATCAATCACACGGCGGCACAGTCATCGCCGCCAAACTCAGCAACTCCACGGCCACCCCAAAGGAGTCAGTTATGTTTGCCCGTCAATCTGCCCGGTTGATTCCGAGTTTGATTCTTTTCTTGTCTATCGCCTCAATTTCCGCTCAATCGCAAACCAGACGCAAGGTTTACGTTCCCGGCCAGCGAGCCATCGTCGTTGATGAACGGCTTTCGGTTTTGCGAACTCAACCTGATGTCAAAGCTCCGATGTTGCAACGGCTGCGGCGAGGCCGAGTCGTGGGCGTTTTGTCAGTTAAAAAGGGAAACAACGGAGAGCAGTTTTGGCGAGTCGCAGTTTCGCGCAACGTCAGGGGATGGATTCTGGCTGAATCCGCCGTCAAAGCCGGTAATGTTGCCGACGCCGAAAGAATGTTGAAGCTGATCGAAAACACCGAAGATGATTTTATCCGGGCGCGTCTGGCCAGACTTTGCGCAGACGAATTTCGTTCGACGGCAATCGCTCCGCGCTGTCTGTTGAAATTAGGCGAAGCCGCCGATCGCGCAGCCGAACGATTGACCCGCGACGCAAGACGCCGAGTCGGCGATCAGGAACCGAGCGCAGGTTTGAACAAGCGCGATTACTTTTTGAACTTCGCGGGATTGGATCGTTACAACCGCATAGGCGTGATGTTCGATTACGACGCGGCGGC
>CAYRQB010000073.1:0-20856 GCA_964426025.1 uncultured Heliomicrobium sp. | reverse complement strand
GTTGCGGCAGATTGAAATCCACCTGAATGGTTGAAAGCTGCCAGGTGCGTTTGATCGCGTCAACAACCTTGAAGTCAATCTTCGGTCCGTAAAACGCAGCTTCGTCTTCCATTCGCACATAAGGCAGACCGTATTCGTTGAGCGCTTCGGTCAAAGCCTTTTCAGCCATCGTCCAAACTTCGTCCGATCCAAGATATTTGGAATGATCGGTCGGATGGCGCAACGACAATTCGGCTTTGTAATCGAAACCGAACGCCTTCATCACGAAATCAACCAGATCGAGACAGGCAATCACTTCGCCGACCAATTGATCAGGCGTGCAGAACAGATGCGCGTCGTCCTGCGTGAAGCCGCGAGCGCGCATCAAACCGTGAGTCACGCCCGAACGCTCGTAACGGTAAACCATTCCGTATTCGGCGTACCGCTGCGGCAGATCGCGGTATGAACGCTGTTTGGACTTATAAATCTGTATGTGGAACGGGCAGTTCATCGGTTTCATTCGATATTCGATCTGCTCGTTCTCTTTGTCAGTCATCGGCGGATACAGGCCTTCCTGGTAATTTTCCAGATGGCCTGAAATCCTGAACAGTTCCGATTGAGTGACGTGCGGCGTGTTGACGAAGCTGTAACCGCGCCGATAAAGCTCGTCGTTCAGAAACTGTTCGATGACTTTGCGGATCAAAGCTCCGTTCGGATGCCACAACACCAACCCCGGCCCGATCGCTTCGCTGAAACTGAACAGATCAAGTTCGGGGCCAAGTCGGCGATGATCGCGCTTTTCGGCTTCTTCCTTTTGCTTGACCCAGTCGTCAAGCTCTTCCTGAGAGAAAAAGGAAATGCCGTAAATGCGCTGCATCTGTTCGCGCTTCTCGTCGCCTTTCCAGTGCGCTCCGGCGATTGAAAGCAACTTGATGGCTTTGATCTTTCCCGTCGAAGGAATGTGCGGCCCCAGACAGAAATCAACGAACGGAGTGCCTTCGATAGTGTAACAGCTAACGGTGTCGCCACCCTTCTCTTCGATCAGTTCGCATTTCAACGGCTCGTCCATTTCGGCGAACTTCTTTTCGGCTTCAGCCTTCGGCATTTCAATTCGCTTGTACTCGAGATTGCGCTTGATCAGGTCTTTCATGCGCTTTTCGATTTTCGGCAAATCTTCCGGCGTGAATCTGCCGCCGTCCGCTCGCGCAAAGTCGTAAAAGAAACCGCCCTTCGGATCGTCAAGCAAGGCCGGGCCGATTCCAAGCTTTGTGTCCGGGTAAAGGTCAAGAACAGCCGCCGCCAGCAAATGCGCCGTGGAATGACGATAAACTTCCAGAGCTTCGGGCGATTCAGGCGTGATCGGTTCGACGACCTCGCCGTCCTTCAACTGATAATTCAAATCAACAGGTTCTTCCTGTTTGACGCCATTGCGGAACAGTCGCGCGGCAATCGCCTTCTTGGCGGAGTCACGATCACGCTGTTTCAAAACTTCCAGCGCGGACGCCCCGGCCAAAGCCTGCGCTGTTACGGCTTGATCGGCCAAACTGCCGGATTGGTTATGTAATTCGCTCACTGCTTTTCACCTAAACTTACGGCCAGACAGATGGTAATTCTGTAGCCTGAAACCATGCGATTCGAGAAAACCTCGATTCGCATATTTCAAATCTGAAATATGCCAGTGCGGACGATCCCAAAAGCTTGAGCCTTAGATCAGGTGTTGAGACTAAACGCTTCAGGTAAGGTCCTACGCCAGCGGTTGCCTATGCAAAGACGCTGCGACGAACGCGCCCAAATCAAGATGGGACGGCGCTACAATCATCGCAGCTATCTAGTTCGATTGGTAAATCGTCTTCGCATAATTTCAGCAACTCTTCGGGAGCTGACGTTGAACGTGTTGGCGTGCGCCAAACAAAATTTGATAGGCTCGAGCGGATTTGAACCGCTGACCCCTACCGTGTCAAGGTAGTGCTCTACCCCTGAGCTACGAGCCTATATGTCTCTTAACGAGTGGCGAAAAATAACAAACGGCCTGCGAGACTGTCAAGCGACGCTTAAAACTATTCGCTTCAAATGTTTCGGAACTCATTTAATTTGCGGGAAAAATTGACTTGGATAAGTTCGCTGTCTATGCTGTGCGGGCTTTTCTGTCGTAACGTCCAAAACAGTCGCAACAATGAATGAATTTGAGAGCATTCGGCGTCAATTGGCTGGTCGGTTGACTCCGCCCGGCGAATTAAGAATCGAACGCGAAAGAATTCGGCAGGCCGCCGTCGCCTTGATACTCAGAGAGCGAAGCGGAACAGCCGAAGCGCTAATCATCAAACGCGCCGAACATGACAATGATCCCTGGTCAGGTCATCTGGCATTGCCGGGTGGCAGAGCCGAATCGCGCGACGAAGATTTGCTGATCACAGCCGCCAGAGAAACCCGCGAAGAGATCGGGCTGGAGTTGCTCGACAACAACGGATCACGTAACCGATTCATCGGACAGCTTCCATTGATTGCGCCGCGCAATCCTGGCTTGCCCATACTTGAAATTACGCCGCTGGTCGCGCTTGCTCCTGAGAGTTTATCTCTGCGATTGAACAAAGAAGTCGCATCGGCTTTTTGGATTTCGGTCGGACAGCTCAAGCGCGAAGGGCTGTCGGGTGAATACCGTCTGCAATTCGGGGAGATCGTCAAAAAATGGCCTGCTTATCCGACCGAGCAAGGGCTGATCTGGGGAATAACCGAACGCATACTGACCAGCTTTTTTGAACTTCTGGACTGAATCAACCACTACAAATCAACGATGAACCAACAAGAATCCTCCTCGAACTCACCGCATCTGATTCGCAGTTTTGGAACATTGCAAGCGACGGCTTTGAATATGTCGAACATGATCGGCATTGGGCCGTTTCTGACGATCCCACTGCTGATGACGGCGCTCGGCGGACCGCAGGCGATGCTGGGATGGCTGGTCGCATTGCTGATCGTCGTTCCCGACGGAATGGTTTGGAGCGAGCTTGGCGCGTCAATGCCTGGATCGGGCGGCAGTTATCTTTACCTTCGCGAAGGCTTCGGCAGAGAAACCTTCGGGCGGTTGATGGCATTTTTGTTCATCTGGCAATTCATCGTCAGCGGCCCGTTTGAAATCGCTTCGGGTTACATCGGCTTTGCTCAATATCTCGGCTACATCTGGCCTGACGTGCCGAAGAATCTGGTGGTCATCGTCATTGGGTTGATCAACATCGCTCTGCTTTACCGACAGATCACGCACATCGGCAAAATCACCATCAGTCTGTGGATCGGGACTCTGTTGACGACTGGTCTGGTAATTTTCACCGGAGCCATGCACTTCGATCCGAAACTTGCTTTCGACTTTCCCAGCGGCGGATTCAACTTCTCAACCGGTTTCCTGTTCGGGCTTGGCGCAGCGGCGCGAGTCGGCGTTTACGATTATCTGGGTTATTACGATATTTGCTACATCGGCGACGAAGTCAAAAATCCCGGTCGAACGATTCCGCGTTCGGTAATCATCAGCGTGATTGCAGTGGCGATGATTTACATCGCCATCAATCTTTCGATCATCGGCGTGATTCATTGGCGCGATTTCGTTCCCTGGGAAATCAAAAAGCCTCTGTCCGAATTCGTCGTCTCAATCATGATGGAAAAGATTTACGGACGCCCCGTTGCAATCATCGTCACGCTGATGATTCTGTGGACGGCTTTCGGCTCGGTCTTCGCGTTGCTGCTTGGATATTCGCGGATTCCCTTTGCGGCAGCGCGAGATGGTTATTTCTTTCCGGTCTTCAGCAAACTTCATCCTCGACACAACTTCCCGTATGTTTCCCTGCTGGTGATCGGAGCGATTGCCATTTTGTGCAGCTTCCTGTCATTGGGCACGGTGATTGACGCGCTGATTGCAATGAGAATTTTGATCCAGTTCATCGGACAGATTTTCGCCGTTCATCTGTTGAGAAAGAATTCGCCGCAACTGAATCGCCCGTACCGCATCTGGTTTTACCCTCTGCCGAGCTTCATTGCATTGATCGGATGGCTGTTCATCTATATGACCTTAGACCTGAAGATCATTCTTTACAGTCTGGCGGCATTGGCTATTGGCATAGTTTGCTTTTTGATTTGGTCGCGAGCGACAGAGCGATGGCCGTTTCAACCTGTCAGCGCGAATGTGGAATAGTTTGATTTAGTATCCCAAAACGTCAGTGTCTGAACTGAATCAGGCAATTACTGCCATCTGGCTGAATCAGCACAGAAGCCATCCATCCGGCTAAATTAACTGGTAAAAGCGTTTTACCAGCTTCCATCGGTGTTGTCACAAACTGGCACGCACGTTGCTCAACTACATGCATGTCGCAAGAGCGATTGGCTCAAATGACTGAGCAGTAAGCTGATTTTTGAGTGCAATCTTTTTCTGTTAAGATCGTCAATGTCCAGGCAGTTGGGGGTTATTGGCGAGTGTTGAGCGAAGAATGGTCGTCCCCTTTTCCGGCGTTCACGAAGTACAGAAAGTTGAGAAGCTTGGGCAGAAGGGGGAATAAAACATGAATGTAGTAAAGAAATTTCTTTGTGCAGTTTCGATTATTGCGGCTTTAACGTTGACAGGCCTGGCTAACGGTCAATCCTTTTATCAGGGAAGCAAACCGCCGGAGAAGGTCAAAGAAAAAGAGAAGGACAAACAGCCGCCACCAAAGCCTGAAAAAGACAAGGATCGCGGTGGAGGACGTGACGAGAAGAAAAACGACGATAAGAAAAAGAAGCCGGATTTTTTGAGTTAATTCGCGAAGCCATTAACAGATAATTTCGCGAGATGATTTCTCTCTCCTTACCTTATTTACCCGCTGTCGAGAAACGACAGCGGGTATTTTTTGACTGAACACATCGCCTACGAATTGTTTTTGGCCGCTGCTGCAGCGGCTGCCTTCTTGGCTCTTCTTTCTTTTCCTAATTGCTTCGGATTCTTTCGCGTTTTGCCTGAAGTGCCTCTGCTGATTTTGCCGCGTTTCGAGCGTTGATCGCCTCTACCCATTTTGAAAATTTCCTCCATTTGAAATTGGTTTTGTTTGAAGTGAATGACGCGCCGACTGCCTGGTCAACCAGTTTTCGGCGAAGCCATAAACTTTAATTCCTTACGACGAAGTGATGATGTCAACGAAGGCCCTCATTCTAAGAGCGCGACTGACAACCGTCAATCACAAGAATTTCCATCGTTTTCGCAAGCCCAATTGCTAAGCCTGCATCGTTACTTTATGATGCGCGCGTTCTGATAGCTTTCCGCGATAATCCCAAGCCAAAACGCCCAAAAGATTTGATTCATATGCCTGATTGGTTTTACCGGACAATTTCGCGACCATTGTTGTTTCGCCTGCCAGCCGACACGTCTCGTAATTTCTCGCTCGGATTTATGAAGGCGATTTCCAGCTTACCTGCTGGCGGAGCAGTGATTGACTTTCTGGGTCATATGCGTGCCCCGCAACAATTGCAGCGCAAGTTGCTCGGATCGGTATTTCCGACCGCTGTCGGGCTTGGCCCCAATCTCGACACCGATGCCAAAGCATTGACCGCTCTATCCCGCTTCGGTTTCGGTTTTTTGGAAGTCGGTCCGGTGACAATCGAGCCAATCACGTCTTCGCCTTCGGTTGAAAGAGTGATCGAAGATCAAGCTTTACGTTTCACTCAGCCTCAACCGAATATCGGACTGGAGGAAATGGCGAAGCGATTGGAGGCATCATCGCCGCTTGCATTGCCGCTGATGATCAGAATCGGTTGTCCGCCTCAAGCAACCGTCGAACAAGCCACAAGTCAGGCAATGCAAAACATCGAACGACTGTCTCTTTACGCTGACTTTTTCTCTTTATGCACAAATTCAAACTGGACTGACATTGAGCTGTGCGAGTACTTCCATTCGGTTATTGATCAAAGCCAAAAAATACCACGCGTGACACGCTTCTTGTTGGTCTTAAACTCCGACTGCGATTTTTCAGAGGCCGATCGGTTGACTGGAATTGCCATTCAATCCGACATCCGGGGAATTCTGATTGACGGGAGCGTCAGCGACGAACGAGGCAGATTGATCGGCTCGCCTGTACAAATCGGGTCATTGGAATTGACGCGGTATGTGCGGAACAGGTGGGGCGGTTCAATCAACATCATCAGTTCAGGAGGCATTCACCAGCCGAAGGACGCCTTGGCGTTTTTCGATGCCGGAGCCGATTTGATTCAAGTTGATAGCGGACTTGTATATTCGGGTCCGGGCTTGCCAAAACGAATCAACGAAGCGCTGCTATACGCAAGCAGCAACAACGAATCCGACGATCCAGCCGCCTCCACGACGCAACGCTTGTTTGAGATGACATGGTTCTGGACGCTGCTGCTCGGAATAGGAATGTTGGCGGGAAGTATTCTGGCATTGGCGATCTCCGCGACTCGCATCATTCTGCTTTACGACGAAAACTTTCTGGAAATGACGCGCAGCCAATTGGCAAACGTCAATCCGCGCCTGCTGCCATTTATGGCTCACGACCGCGTCACATTGGCCGGAGTGATGATTACAATAGGAATTCTTTTTGTCGGCTTGTCGCTAGGTGGAGTTCGACACGGATTGCATTGGGCGCAGCAGGCGATTCTGTATTCAGCGCTGGCCGGATTCCTCAGCTTCTTTCTCTTTCTGGGATTCGGCTATTTCGATCCTTTCCATGCCTTTGTCACTGCAATCCTTTTTCAGTTTCTGTTGATGGCGCTGCATTCGCGACTCGGCAAGCAACAATTCACTTCAGCGCCGAACTTGCGCGAAGACTGGCAATGGCGATGGAATCAATGGGGACAGTTGCTTTTCGTGATTCACGGTTTCGGATTGTTGATCGCAGGACTGGTAATTTCGGCCATCGGCGTGACACAGGTTTTCGTGCCTGAGGATTTGGAATTTATGCAAACCAGCAGCGAAGCCCTGCACGGCATCAGCCACCGCCTGGTTCCGCTGATTGCGCATGACCGCGCCACGCTTGGCGGAATGCTGATTTCCAGCGGCATAGCGATCCTGCTGTCATCGCTGTGGGGATTCAAACAAGGCGACCGATGGTTGTGGTGGACATTGCTGTGCGCCGGAATTCCAGCTTATTTCTCCACCGTGGGAGTGCATTTGATCGTCGGATACATCAATCTTTGGCATCTGGCTCCGGCATTCGCAGCGTTTGGATTGTTCGCTGTCGGGTTGCTGCTTTCTTATCCATACCTTTGCCATCCCGAACAGAAAAACATCGCTGAATAGGAACAGGCAGAGAAACTCACTTCAGTTCCTCAGCCTGTTCTTTGTTGGTTGCTTCAAAGATGAACGATTAACGCCTTTCGCTTGAAGGAGGGACAATTCCTTTCAATCGCAAGTAAACGGCCATGTATCCGTATTCCTCGTTCGAGTGAGACACTGTGCCCGTCAGAGTGCCTAACCTTGATCGCTGGCGTTGTCCCATCTGGATCATTTCATTCGCTTTTGCGTCGGTGAGCGAATCGAAGGCTTTATCGCAAATGGCGAAAGATTCCTTCAATGCCGCGACAAGATCGGCTTTGGTCGTCTTCGATGCGGCATTGACCGACTTCTGTTCTCCATTGGCTCCGGAACAAGCGCGCGCCTGAGAATCGGCGACGTGCCCGACAAGCTGACCAAAGCTGCGTATTTCTTCAGTCGGTTTGAAGTTGTAATGCTCCTCCGGCATTTTTTCGGCCATGCTGGTCAGGTTGTTTTTGACGCCGTTATACATCTGCTTCAATTCGCCGATGAAAGGACTGGGGCTTTGTGACGTGGCGCTCGCCGCCTGTTGAGCCAAAACATCAGCCGTTCCGAAAATCAGCAATGCCAGTACGGCAAAGATTGTCGAGTGAGTTTTCATGATTAGGTCTCCTTGTTTTTGGGTTATTCGCACTGTCGAGTTTCAATCCGTTGCTTATTTACCGCGAAGCCGTAGCCGGTTGCGCGCCTTTCACATACTTATCGAACCACGTCACCATTTCCCAGAGCGTGTGCTCTGTTGATTCGCGCGCGGCGTAACCGTGCGATTCGTTCGGCAAGGTCACGTAACGAACGTTGCCGCCGTTGCCTTTCAGCGCCTGGAACATGCGGTCGCTTTGAATCGGATGCGTGCCTGTGTTGTTGTCGGCTTCGCCGTGAATCAGCAGGATCGGCTCTTTGATTTTGTGAGCGTGCATAAACGGCGAAACTTTGAAGTACATATCCGGCGCTTCCCAGAAAGTGCGGCGCTCGCTCTGGAATCCGAACGGCGTCAGTGTGCGGTTGTAAGCTCCGCTGCGGGCGATTCCGGCTTTGAACAAATCGCAATGCGCCAGCAGATTGGCTGTCATAAACGCGCCGTAGCTGTGTCCGCCAACGCCGACGCGGTTACGGTCGGTGACGCCCATTTCGACGGCCTTTTCAATCGCGGCTTCGGCGCTGGAAACAATCTGTTCAACGTAAGTATTGTTCATCGTTTCAGGGCTGCCGATGACTGGCATCGCGGTGTCATCCAGAACCGCATAACCTTGCAGCAGGAAAAACAGATGCGAAATGCCGCCGATGGTCGTGAAACGATTGGTCGAACCGCTGACCTGGCCTGCGGTGTCGGCGTCGCCAAATTCGATTGGATACGCCCAAACGACTGTCGGCAGCCTTGTGCCTTCTTTGTAATCCGGCGGCAAATAAAGCGTGAAAGAAAGATCAACTCCGTCTTTTCGTTTGTAACGGACGAGTTGTTTTTTGATCCCGCGCAATTGCGGAGTCGGGTCGGGGAAATTTGTCAGCGCGATTTTGTCGCTGCTGTTCGCCGAGCGAATGTAATAGTTCGGCGGAGTGGTTTGGGTTTCATAACGAGTGATGAATTTCGATCCGTCGTCTGAAAGCAGTTCGGCAACGGTTTCGTAGCTGTTTTCGTCGCAGCGGAAAATCCTTTCAGATTTCAGCGTCGTCAGATTGAAGCGATCCAGAAACGGCCTGTCGCCTTTCGGGCTGGCTCCCTGACCGGTCAGAAAGATGTTGTCGCCGCTTTGCAGCATTACCTGTTGTCCGTTCGGCAACCGTTTCATTTCAGGCGAACCGGGATTGTTGTAACGATCCTGGATCGAAAGGTCCCAAACCAGTTTGGGCGATTGCGACGGATTGTCGGCGTTGAGCATGAAAGTTCGGCTGCGGCGGCGATTGCGGTCGAAATCGCGAGCCATCACCAGACCGTTCTTTTCGCCCCAGGTCAAACCGCCAAAACGATGCTCGGTTTTGATCAGTTCAATCGGCTGTCCGTTGAATGGAGCTTTCAGCATTTTCACCACATCGCGCAAATCGGCTTTCTTTTTGGTGTCGCCGCCGTCCAGAGCTTCGACCCACACCAGCGTCGCCGTTTCGGTCGGACGCCAGTTGATATTGCGCGGCCCGGTCGGAACGCCTTCAATCGGAACCTGATCCTGCAATGGCAAACTGGCGACCTTGTGAATCAGCTTGCCGCTGCGATCCCAGACTTCTACTTCGCGCGGGAACGATCCGGCGGTCAGCGAATACGAATACGGTTTGTGATTGCTGATGACCAGCAGATGATTGCCATCCGGCGCGACATCAACTCCGGCATAAACCGCGGGCTTGCCCAAAGGCGAAGCCTTGCCCGTTGAAGCGTTGATGAAAGCAAGTTGCGACGTAGCGTAATAATCGAAGAGCTTTTCGTCGTGAGGGTTTTTCAGCAAATCCTGGAAGGTCATGGCCGGAGCCGCTTTGCCGAAATTTTCTTGAACGGTCGGGCCGATGGGAACTTCCGAAGCGACAGGCACTGAGCCGCGTCCGGCTGGGATGGTCTGAACCAGCAACGTTTTGCTATCGGGCATCCATTGGACGGCTTGGCCGTATGCAGCGTTGATTTTCACGGCAGGAATTTTGCTCAGCTTGCCAGTCGCGGCATCGCCAATCCACAACTCAACGCCGGACGAAGTGACGTTGGTGACGGAGAACTGTTTGCCATCCGGCGACCACGACGGAGCATTCAAACTGGCATTCGGCGGCACGACGATTTTCGTTTCCTTGCCGTCCGGAATTGTCTTCAAAGTCAAACCGACGATTCGTCCGGCCATATGCCTGGCATTGGTCTTAGGGTTGATGCGCAATCCGGCCAATCGCAGCATCGGTTCGGACAATTCGGCAATTGACGGATAGCGCGTTGACTGAGCCAAAAGCATGCGGTCGCGCGACGGGCTGACCGAAACGAACGGCGAAACCGACGCGTCCAGCACGTCCATTATCGGTTTCGGCGGTTTTTGATAAGGCGTCTGCGCCTGAAGATTGAAGCCCGGAAGTAGCAGGGCGAGTGTCAAAACGTAAAACGCAAGCTTGCGCGTGTTGCGGTTCATGACTGAAACCTCCAATGATTTTGAGTTGAAACTTACCGCGAGACTTGCAGGGCGAACTGCCTGCAACAGGTAATACGGCGGCGATGACAATCAGGTTACGAATCGAAAAATCGTTTAGCAGACAGGTCTCCTGCCGAGAAGAATCTGATTGCGGTTGTAAGCGCGGCCAATTGCAGCAAACCGCTGATCGTCGTGTGTATCAATTTTTGATGATCGAAAAGATAAGGCCAGTATTTTCGGAAGGCGACGCGACGCCATCCGCAGGAAACTTTATTCCTCTGCTCACGACGAAGCAAATAGCGCATGCGAAAAAACGCCCGAACCTGACGCGCAAGTTCGCGATCAGGTTCGGGCGCTGAATTGCTGGTCAATCATCCGGTCGAAAATTCAGCTATGACGATCAGCGAACGCCGGTTGATGGAATCGGCGTGTCGTTGCCCTGACCGTGAGCCTGAATCAGAAATTGTCCGTTCGAGCTTTTCAGCACGTACCAAGTGGCATCGCTGCGTCGGAAGACGGCAATATCGAATCTGCCGTCGCCGTCATAATCGCCCGGCACTGCCACATCGTTGAACGGCGCGGCCTGCACTCCCCAATTGGTCGTGGAAATCTGACTGTTGACGCTTTGCAGAATCCGCCAGTTGTTATCGGAACCGCGCCAGGTTGCGAAATCATGTTTGCCGTCGCCGTCGTAATCGCCCGGCACAGGTATGTCCGTCCCCAAACCGAATGGTTGAATCTGAATGGAGTTGTTTGAACTTCGAATCACGTACCAGGTGGCGTCGGAGGGACGGAAAACGGCAATGTCTGTCTTGCGGTCTCCGTCGTAATCGGCGGCAACCGGAATATCGTTGAAAGGAGCGGATTGCAATCCCCAGTTTTTGATCTGGAATTGGTTGTCGGAACTTCTCAAGACGTACCAATTCCCTTCCTGTCCGCGCCAAACCGCGAGATCGGTTTTGCCATCTCCGTCGTAATCGCCCGGCACAGGAACATCGCCGTTCGTCCCCCAGGCTGTCGCGAAAAAGGTTCCGGTCGAGCTTCTGATCACATACCAGGTTCCGTTCAACGGTCGCCAGACGGCGAAATCTGTTTTGCCATCGCCGTCGTAATCGCCCGGAACGGGAATGTCATTATATGGAGCATTGCTCGTTCCCCAGGCCTGATCCTGCGGTTGATTGTCGGAACTGCGAAGGAGTCGCCAGAAAGTGTCAGTTCCGCGCCAGGCGGAAAAATCTGTTTTGCCGTCGCCGTCGAAATCGCTCTTTTTGACAATGAAGCTTGCAGACTGATTGACGGTGAAAGTTTGACCGGCGACCGTCACAGTCCCAGTGCGTTGCTGACCGGCGAAAGCCTGCACGTTATAATTCACAACGCCATTGCCTGTCCCGCCGGTTTCAACTGGAATGATCCAGTTGTCATTGCTGGTCACGCTCCAGGCGCAATTCGCTCCGGTCGTCACGTTAATGGTTCCGTTTCCACCGGCCAGCGGGAAATTCATAAAGCCCGGATTGATGCTGTAAGTGCAAGCGCCTGCGCCTTCGCTGAAATTGAACGCCACCAGCGCGAAGTGCTGATCGGTCGGGTCTCCGTTCCCCAGCACGCCGTCGCCGTTCAATCCAGTCGCTCTGACGCGAATGGTTACCTCAGTTCCAGCCGCAATGCCCGACGGCAGGAAAATGTTTTCGACGTTGTTGCGAATGTCCGCCACGCCTCCGACGGTTGAAATTCCGCCGGAAAAAACATTGCCTTTATAAGTTGCTCCGCCGACCGTAACTTCCAGATCGAGGTTGTTGACCAACGCCGGATCGTTGGCGCCCGGCGGATCAGTCCACACCAGACTGACGCGAAAATGGCGATTGGCCGTGCCGACCGTGCCTGTGTAAATGACTTCTTCGCCAACTGTCGAAAGCGTCGTCGTTTGATTGACGTATTTCGTCACCACGCCTGTGTTCAGCACATTTTGCAGATTCAATCTTCCCCAGCCTTCGTTGCCGTTCGGAATAGCAGCCGTAGCCAAAGCTCCGTCCATATCCTGCGTGCCATTGATCAGCGCGGCTTTGACCAGCGCAGGGCTTGGGTTGTTTCCTCTGTCATTTGTTTTCCAGAACTGGGTGAACAGCGCGGCGGCTCCGGCAATCTGCGGCGCGGAATGCGATGTCCCCGAACTCCAGCGATGAAATTCACCTATGTTGCCGAATAGCGAATTCAGTCCGGCGCGTCCGCCGCTGATCGCTTCGCCCGGAGCGGTGATGTCTGGTTTGATGCGTCCGTCGGCGGCAGGACCTCGGCTGGAAAAACTGCTCAGATCGTTGAGATTATTCGCCGAGGCGGAAAGCTCCGTGCGAATGTTTTTTGAACTGGCGACGGCGATGATGTTCTTTGCCATTTTGGGGCGGGTCAATCCGGCTGCTCCCTGATTGCCCGCGGAAAAAACTATCACCAACGGATCAATGGTCGCCGCCGCCGAAGAATCGCGAACGAAACCGTCGTACTGAGCCGCAAACGAATCGTAGGCATTGGAATTGGTTCCCGATCCCCAACTGTTGTTCGTGATGAAACCTCTGACTCCGTTCGGTCCGGCGGTCGTGACCGTGTCGTTGCAGGTGTCGGCTTCCGTTCCGGTATAACCTGAAACCAATAAAGGGATGTTGATGATGTTGGATTTGCGCGCGACTCCCACACCGTAGTTGTAACCGAGCGGATCGAGAACCGAGAAAGGCGAATCGCCAGAGATGATCGTCGCGTTCAAATGTCCGTGACCGCCGACCAATCCCGATGCTGAACCGCGCAACGGCCCGTGAACCGCGTTGCTCGAAGTGATGTAAAACCCACCATCGCCGGGAATGCCTACGCCATCGTCAACCATTGACACGGTGACTCCGGTTCCATCAACTCCGAATTGCGAAAGCGAGTTGTAACCCGGAGCATTAATCTGAGTCGAACTGCTGAAATTGCCTGCGACGATTTGCGCGGCTCGTTCGTCTTCGGTGGTCGGCGGGATGTATGGATCAATCGAAATCACGCCCGGAATTTGCAGCATCGGCACAGCCAGCCCCGGTTCCATTTCAACGCGCAGAACATTGAAGTAATTGTTCGGCAGAATGATGCGATGAAGAATGGTCGCTCCGAAATCCGCGACAGTCGCCGAAGCCAGATTGAAATCGGCTTTGGCGAAGACCACCAGATCGAAGAGTTTCTTTTCAGCATCGCCCGATTGGCCGCGGCTGAGCAGTTGGCGCATTTCCGGCGAAAGCTTGTAAGAAGGATGAAAAGCGCCAGTCCATCGCACACGCGGATGTTCGGCAATCAAGGCCATCGCTTCCGGCGTGGCGTAAACGAAGAAAGCCTGATTCGGAACGTACTGCAAAATTTCCGCTCCGGCGGCTCGAATCTCTTCCAACCATTCATCGCGAGCAGTGGCTGCGAATTGAACTAAGAAATAATCGCCGCCGCTGGCTGGCTCTTTCAACAAACCGTCGGCAGTAGCGGATTGCTCCGGCAATTTTTCCCTCAACGGATCGAATGAGCGACCGCGTAAATTGATTTTTGTATCAACTAAATCGGAATCCTGAGCCAGTTTTCGCGCGGCCTTGATGTCCTTTTCGTCAACGGCAACGACGACAAACGAACCATAATCTTCGATCAATGTCCCCAACTTCGCAGCGGCTACACGGTCGTCGTCATTGCGCACTGTCAATCGAAGCAGACGCTTCGAAGCGTCGCGCGCCGCCAGCGTGGCGTCATCCGCGCCGGTTCTGACCGAACGCGTTATCGGATGAGGTTGACCGGAAGCATTGGCTTCGGTTCCATCGTTGAACAGCCAGCGCCACGACAGAGCGAGTGACACCAAAGTCATGAAAACAATAATCGCCAGGAGGAATTTTCTCATCACCTTGCCTCTCCTTAAATCTCAGCAGGTATTTCAAAAACGGGGCGGTAAAAATATGCGCGAATCAAAGCCAGACCTGACTTTGCCAGGCTTTAAGACACCAATTGATTATTCTTTTTCTTGTTTAGCGCTTTGCTCCGATCAACACGGGGATTAAGGACTGGTCAGAGCAAAGACATCAGGTAAAAATTGCGGATTGGATTAATCAACCGGTTTCCAGCAAGTACCGGCGAAGATGTTTGGCACGGCGGGCACTGTAAATCAAAAGGCAAAAGCGAGCAATAGAACTTCCAAAATATCTGACTGAGTTCTACAGACAATTGACTACTTCGGCTTTTCGAACACGATAAAATGCTGTTGCGGCAGAAAATCTTTGGTCTCTTTCCAAACCAGACCAATCGCCGCCATTTCTTTTCTGGCCTGGGCGACGGTCATTTTGTGCAAACGTTTGATGGGAACGTCCGGGTCTTCGCCTCGGTATTCAATCTGTATGACGCGTCCGCCGGGCTTCAGGGCTTTGAAGATGCTTTCCATCATCTCGCGCGGATAGGAAAATTCGTGGTAAGCGTCAACGAACAAAACTACATCAACCGAGGCCGTCGGCAGTTTGGTATCGGTTTCTGTTCCCTGAATCGTGATTACGTTGTCGGCCTTGAACCGTTTCTTGCGGCTTTCGATGATAGCCAGCATTTCCGGCTGAATGTCCACTGCAAAAACTTTGCCCTGTTTGACCATTGGAGCCATTCGGAAAGTGAAATAGCCTGTGCCTGCTCCGATGTCTGCGACCACATCGGTCGTTTTCAAGTTCATCTGCTTGACGACTTCGTCTGGCAATTCGGTTTCAATCCTGTCCGGACGTTCCAGCCAATCGGCTCCCCGATGCCCCATGACGTGAGCGATCTCTCGCCCCATGTAAAATTTGCCTATGCCGTCAGGATCGTGATTGGCGCGGGTTTCGTAAACGGATTCTTTGGCCTGTTGTCCGGAAGATTGAGCGGATGTCGAACTGATGTCCGGCTGCAATTCAGCACAGCCGGGCATCAGCAAGAAAACTACTAACAGAAACCTTCTCATATGTTTATTTGACCTTCTTCGCCTGAGTATTTTGGCCGCCTTGATGCAGAATCACATGCGAGACCTGCCCCTTGTCGTCTTTCACAAAAGTGATTTGAGCGTCCACCACTTTCAGAAAGAATTTGGTTTCGGATTCTGGAAAGAGATCGAATTTGGGCTGGCTGGTCAGTTGAGCCGTCAAATGGTCGGATTCTTTTGTCACGGATAAAACGACTCCCGGTCTGATTTCATATTCGCCGACATAAGCGTCAAGAAGTTTGTGATCAACCTTGACCTCCACACGTGGCTTGGGAATTTCAACATTGTCGCCAAGCACGATCCCCGCCAGGTCAGCGCTGATTTTGCCCGGAGCAGGCATTCCATAATCGGCGTTGCGCAGAACGACTACCGTCATCTTCTCTGCCGGGTATCGCGCCAGAAAAGTAGAAAAGCCATTGATGCCGCCACCGTGACTGATGACTTTGCGATTGGATTGTTGCGTGGCGGTCAAACCGTATCCGTAATTGTTTTTGACCGGAGTCAGCATCAATTCGATGGATTTTGCCGACAGCAATTTGTCTGAAAAGAGAGCTTCGTTCCAAAGAAACAAATCTTCGACTGTGGAATAAAGTGCGCCTGCTCCGTGCGGAATGGTCATATCAATGTGCAAGGAATTGGCTTTCTGGCCGTTAACCAACGAATAACCCGTCGCCCGGTTTTTCAGAATCGCTTCGTGATGATCGTAACCGGTATTCATCATCTTCAAAGGCTCGAAGAAATTCTTCCGGACAAAATTTTCGTATGATTCGTTGGCGGCTTTCTCGACTATATATCCGAGCACAATGTAACCGGAATTGCTGTAACTCATCTTCTCGCCCGGCGCGAAATCCAGTGGTTTGTCACGGAAACGGTTGATGAGCGATTCCATGGTCGTCGGAATCATCATCGTCTTCGTGTAATCAGGAAAGCTGGTGAAGTTCGGCAATCCGCCAGTGTGCGACAGCAAATGATGAATGGTTATTTCTTTCCAGGTTTCAGGACATTTGTCGAGGTATTTGCAAATCGAGTCCTGTACGCTCAATTTGCCGCGTTCTTGCAGTAGCAAAATTGAAGCGGCGGTGAATTGCTTGGTGATCGAACCCAACCTGAATTTGGTCTGAGGAGTATTTGGAATATCCCATTCGCTGTTGGCTTGGCCGTAGCCTTTGCTGAAAATGATGTTGCCGTCGCGCGCAACCAGCACTGAACCTGTGAAACGCCCTTGAGACGCCAGGGCATTCATATATTCGTTAAGTTTTGGCGTGGCATCCTGAGCCAGTACGTGTACGCCAACTGCAAGAGATATAATGATGGCGAAAGTAGTGATACTTAATATAGTTTTCCTGTTCATAGTTTTTCCTCTTGAGTATATTGTTTATGAGACAAGTCCTACGGCATTATATAGCTTATCAGGCTGTTTAATTCACCAGGCTCGACTGGTAAGCTTTGAATTGAGCAATCTTCTTTAACCGGAGGTCATCGTGGCATTCAAACATAATATGGGGAATTAAGGTAACGGGGGACAGAAGTCCGGCATTCCCCACACTGTCTCGCGTTCACACTTTAATTCCCCTCCAACTCAAATCACGTTCTTTAAGACTTGGTTTCATACTTTAACTGTCATCAATTGTTGATCATTTCTTCCAGGTGTAAACAAATATTCCTAGTCAGAAGGTAATTCTTTCTCTAATATAATTCAGCCCAAAAGCTTATCTGTTGAAATCCCAACACTTAGCACCCCACATGCTGATTGGCACAATCATTGCTCTGTACTTAAGCAGAGTTACAAATGATTGAATGATTGGTTGCCATATCCAAAGACGATGAAAATGTAACTCAATGGCATTGCTTCGAAGTTGAAGTAAGCAAGCCCTCCTGGACACGAATCGAGAGCGAGGCGAAAGCGGAAAGATTAATATTAAAATGGGCAGCTTTAGATTATAAATCTTGATCTCATAAATCTTGCCCGCTTATGATGCGCGCCATTGCTGGTCGCAGTAGCATCAGTCGCCTCAATACTATGGTGCCAATAACCATAGCTCCCCCCAACTGACTGCCGCAGTTTAGGATGGGTGCTAGGAAGGGGAATTTTCATGAGGAAGTACCGGATCGCTCTTTCTATTCTATTTCTCAGCTTGATGGCTGGCCTTATAGTCAATGCCATTACTACCGATCGTCAATCCCAACCGGCCAAAGCCGCGCAATTTTTAAAACTCAACATTCCCGCCGTCGTTCACGGTTTTGAGAAGACGACTCAGTTGCCGGACGGAGACCTTTTCCTGCTGTCGGAGCCTATGCAAATGGCTGTCAGCGAAGCGCCGGACGAAGCCAAAGTTTTCCCTGTGACAATCGAAACCTTCGGCGATGCGCCCGAAATGATTGGAGCGTTACCCGGAACCACTCCTCAAGGACTTGCGCTCTCAGCGCCGAACTCAAAAATGGTCGCCAAGACCTGCGCCGAATCAATCTGGGATTCAAACCTGATGATCGCCGGAACAGCGGGAACGATCGGAGACAAGGTTCGCCTCTTCCTTGAGAATATTGACGGCAGCGAAGGACCGGAATTGGCGATTTTCACCTTGGCAGGTAACGGCGTTGAAGTCACCAGCCTGCATCCCGATCTGATGTTGTTCGCCAATAACCGTTATGCTACCGGACCAAGCATTGAAGCTGGCAGTATGATCGCTTATGCGGTTTACGCGGGTCAGAGCGGGCTGAGAACAGACCTGCTGACATTTGCCTGGCCGATGAAAGGTTTTTCGGTGCTGCAGGGCTGTTATCGAATCGGCGTTGAAATTTCTCGCGGCAGCGACTTTGGAACAACTTCAGTGGTCGTCACTGATATTGTTGTCAATCGTAACCGCATGGCCGGCGACGAAAATAACCCTGGAGCCGGATTACTGAGAAGACTTCGCGGAGGTTTCCCGACTGGGCTTCCCTGCAAAGCCAATTGTCCGTTCCCGTCCGAACCGCCTGTTCCGCCGATTCCGAATCCCGGCGGCGGTGGCGATGGCGGCGAGTGCAACACAATTTGCTATCGTTCGCCTCAGTATTTCCGTTTGAACATCAACCGCCTTCCGCACGGCACTGTGATAATCGGCGGAGTGAATTTCAATCGCCCGGTCAGCACAACCGATCAGCGGGCAATGGGAATGGCGCTCAGAGGCGGTTACACGCCTTTGCAACAATTGAATCAGGAATTCGTCGCGGCGCAATTGAATGTTCTGCTGGCTGGCGGAGACGGATCGCCAAAGATGTATTATGCAATGGAAGGCCAGTTGAGCTGTTACGGCCTGACTTTTGAAGACATAACTCTAAGCAATGGTGTCGTCCTCTCCACATCCTCGAAGCTCAAGGACTTGTACGATCAGGCTCGTTTCGCAATTTACAACGGACGAGCCAACGATCAGGTTGCGCTGGCTGCGATCTTCGACAAACTGAACGGCAACAACCCGCTTAGCGTTTGCAACAATCAGTAAGGAGTTTTTTTCTTCGCTCGCAGTGAACTAGAGCCTCCTCCTTTCAATAACTGCAAAGGGGCTGTTGAGATGAATCAACAGCCCCATCTTTTTTCCCCTGATAGCAGCATCCGAAACTACTTTGCGTTGGGATCGTTCTGCATCATCCCGAAGATATTGCCTTCGGTGTCTTTAACGTAAGCCAGCCAACCAATGCCCGGCACAGCCATCTTCGGCAAAGCCACTTGACCGCCTTTGGCAATTGCGGCTTCAAAAGATTTATCCAGATCGGAAACATCCACAGTGCAGACGTAAGCGATCACCGCCGTGCCGTCAATTCCGCCTTGCCGAGTCATCAGTCCGCCATTGATGCCCGGCTGTGAATCTTCGCCAGTTGTGACCAGCCAATACGGCCATTCCCCTTCCCATTTGGTGAATTCCCACCCGAAAAGGCTTTTGTAAAAATCAATCGCGCGTTCCGGGTTTTCGGCATGAATTTCGAAGTGAACTACTCTTGGCATTTGCGTACCTCCCTGAAGGTTGTGGTTTGTTCAAATGATTATTCAGGCTTTGACAACCAATATTACGCTCAAGGTCTGATCACTGTTCCGTCGCTGCGGCGAGTCGTTCCCCAACTGTAATCGAAATTCGGCGGCCCATCCGGGAACGGGAATTTCGCGGCCAGCTTTTCGTCAATATCAATACCGAGTCCGGGTTTTTCCTGAGCGTACATATAACCGTTTTTGACTTCGGGACAGCCGGGAAAAACTTCCTGCGTGTTTTTCGGAAAGACATAGCCTTCGTGAATGCCGAAATTGTAACTGGCAAGTTCCAGCGCCAGTTGCGCCGCGTGCGCGACTGGCGAAGCGTCACCGGGGCCGTGCCAGGCGGTTCTCACTCCGAAGAATTCCGACAGAGCCTGAACCTTGCGCGCCGGACTCAATCCGCCGATTTGCGAAATGTGTATGCGAATGAAATCAATCAGTTTGTCTTTGATCAAAGGCAGGTATTCATGCTGTGTGTTGAACAGTTCGCCCATTGCCAACGGGATGCTGGTCTGTTGTCGCAAAAGTCTGAAATGCTCGTTGTCTTCCGGCGGGAACGGGTCTTCCAGAAAGAACAGACGATAAGGTTCGAGAGCTTTGCAAAGATTGATTCCCTGATTGAGCGTCACGCGTTCATGCACGTCGTGCAGCAATTCGACTTCGTCGCCCAGCTTGATGCGCAGATGCTCGAACAACTTCGGCAGCATTCGCACGTAAGGCGCCGGTTCCCATATCGCTCGCGGATTGGTTGGCCCGATTGCTTCGGTCGAATCCTGATTCGCCCCCGAAGCTCCGGCTGCGCCGCGTGCGCCGTAGCTGGCATAACCGCGCGTTGCCACTTGAACGCGAACGTGACGATAACCGCGCTCCATGGCTTTGCGGGCGTTGTCCTCGACTTCGGCGAATTCCGAGCCGCTGGCGTGGAAATACAGATCGCAACCGTGACGAACTTTTCCGCCGAGCAATTGGTAAACAGGCATGTTCGCGCGCTTGCCTTTGATGTCCCACAACGCAATGTCCACACCGCTCATGGCGTTGAACAATACCGGGCCATTGCGCCAATACGAACTCATGTAACTCGATTGCCAGATGTCTTCTATCTCGTCCACATTGCGCCCGATCAGAAACGGCTTCAGGTATTTTTCAATCGCGGTTTCAACCACATATGCGCGCTGGGTGAATGTCGCACAGCCCAATCCGTACAAACCCGGCTCGGTGGTTTCGATTTTGACGACGACCAGACGAATCCGATCCGGCGCTGTCAGAATGGTTTTGATGTCTCTGATTTTGACGGGCGACAAACCCTTCATCGCCTGCGGGGTCGTTCTGTCTTGCGCGAAAACTTCAGACATCGAGGCATTCGATGAAATCAGTTCGGCGCTTCCTGCGGCTGCGGCGGCTGACAGCCAGCGCAATGCATCACGGCGTTTCATAAGCTCTCCTCAGGTTGTTTTTATAGCTTTTAAGAAAATAACTTCCCGCGAATCACACTGATTATGCGAATGAAAAGGGTTTTTAC
>CAYRQB010000072.1:0-20919 GCA_964426025.1 uncultured Heliomicrobium sp. | reverse complement strand
TTCAATGAAAGTTTCTACCATTGCATTGATTTTGACTGCGATAGTGTTGATTGTCGGCGGCAGTCTGGCGTATCGCCGCTCCATCAACTGGTCTTCGGCTTCGTCTGCGATGGCGGAATCAGAGATGTTGGAAGATAGCGCCAACATCGCCAAAGTTTCGCCGGTTATTGTCGAGCTATTTACTTCCGAAGGTTGTTCAAGCTGTCCTCCGGCTGATGCTGTGCTGGCTCAGTTGGAAAAGACTCAGCCAGTTGCGGGCGCTGAAATCATAGCCATGAGCGAGCACGTTGATTACTGGAATTACATCGGCTGGGCTGATCCGTTTTCGTCTGAAGCGTTCAGCGCGCGACAGGGGGCTTACTCGGGTGTTTTCGGCAACAACGGAGTTTACACGCCGCAAATGGTCGTTGACGGACAGGCTGAATTCGTCGGCAGCAATTCCGGCAAAGCTCAAACAGCCATTGCTCGCGCGGCGAAATTGCCTAAAGCCGAAGTGAAGATTGTTATGATAAATGACAAACAAACTGCGACTTATCAGCCGATCAAATTGAAAGTAAGCGTTGAAAAACTTCCCAGGATCAGCGCTGGTGACGTTGCCGAAGTTTTGTTCGCCATCACCGAAAGCAATCTGTCATCTCAAGTCGTGCGCGGCGAAAACACCGGTCGCAAGCTGGCTCACACTTCTGTTGTGCGTGAACTGCGCTCGCTTGGTCGCGTTGACGATCCGGGCAAATTGTTCGAGGCTGAAACCAACGTTATGTCGAAAAGCGATTGGAAGCGGTCCGATTTGCGAGCAGTGGTTTTTGTGCAGGAGCGAACCAACAAACGGATTCTGGGAGCCGCCACAAAGAGTCTGACCGAAAACTGAACCTAAAGCTTCAAAACATAATTTGAAGCCGGAGAGAGCACGGTATTTAGAATGAAAAACAAAAAGCTCTGGCTGTTTGTTTTACTCGTCGTCGCGATTGGTGTCAGTCTAAAAGCTACGCCGGCGATTGTGTGGTTGAAAAATTCGCCATCTATGATCGAAGGGCTGGGGCCGTTGGCGCCAATCGGTTATGTGCTGCTTTATGTGGCGACCACTGTGTTGTTGATTCCCGGCAGCGTTCTGACGATTGGAGCGGCAGGCATCTTCAGCTTTTGGAAAGCGCTGGCCGTGGTTGTGACTGGCGCAAATCTTGGCGCGCTCTGCGCATTCTTGCTGGCGCGAACCTTTCTGCGCGAAAAGGTGGCGCGTTGGGCTGATGCAAATCCTAAATTCGCCGCGCTTGACCGAGCGATCGGTCGCGAAGGTTTCAAGATGGTTTTGCTGGTGCGACTCAGCCCCATTTTTCCGTTTGCGCTGCTCAATTACCTGCTTGGTTTGACGACGGTGCGAACGAGTTCTTACGTGTTGGCGAATCTGATTGGAATGCTGCCGGGCACTTTTCTATATGTTTACATCGGCGCGACGGCTCGCGATGCTTTGACCAGCGCATCTGGCGGCGTCGGCGCGTGGCAACTTGTTTTGAGGATCGTCGGTTTGCTGGCGACAATCGCTGTCGTAGCGATGGTCACCAGAACGGCCAGAAAGGCTCTGGCAGAAGTTGAAAAAGAAAGTATAGAAGCTTCGCCCGAACTCAAAACTCAAGGAGCTTGAACGATGCAGGCAAAAACTGGAATCGCGGATGACGCGCTCAGCCATATGACCTTGACGGACGACCCGCACGACCGATTGATGATCGAAAACTGTCACCCGCCGAATCACGTCAACCCAACTCCGAACGGCAAATACAACCTGATAGCAATTGGCGCGGGCGCAGCCGGTTTGGTCAGCGCGGGAGGCGCAGGTGGTTTGGGCGCGAAGTCTGCGATTGTCGAACGAACTTTGCTTGGCGGCGATTGTCTGGTCACGGGATGCGTGCCGTCGAAAGCAGTGATTCGCGCATCGCGCGCGGTTTACGATTTGAAAAATGCCGTCAGGTTTGGCGTTCACTTGTCAGGCGAAGCGCGAATTGATTTTGCCGCCGCGATGGAGCGTATGCGCAGATTGCGCGCCAAAATCAGCTTCAATGATTCAGCCGCGCGGATGAAGGAAAAATTCAACGTGGATGTTTTCATCGGCGACGCGAAATTCATCAGCTCGACTGAAATTGAAGTCGGAGGACAACGGCTGGAATTTGATCGAGCAGTAATTGCCACCGGCGGGCGTCCGGCTGAATTGCCAATACCGGGTTTGATGGAAGCTGGCTTTTACACCAACGAAAATATCTTCACGATCACCGAACTGCCACGCCGAATGGTTGTCATTGGCGGAGGGCCGATTGGCTGCGAACTGGCTCAGGCGTTTCAACGTTTCGGCAGCCGGGTGACGATCATCAATAAAGGCCAGCAAATACTTCCGCGAGAGGATAGAGACGCGGTGGAATTGATTCACCGCCAGCTTGTCAGCGAAGGAATGGCAATCGTCAACTCCGCAAAGATCACAAAAGTGGAACTTCGCGGTTCGGATAAGTTCGTCGTTTACGAACATAACGGCGAACGGCACGAAGCGATTTGCGATTTGATACTGGCTGCTGTCGGACGCGTGCCGAACGTCGAAGGTTTGAATCTGGAATCCGCTGGCGTTGAATATTCGCGCGATGGCGTGAAAGTTGACGATTATCTGCGAACGACTAATTCGAGAATTTACGCGGCGGGCGACATCTGCTCGAAGTACAAGTTCACACATGCTGCTGACGCGATGGCCAGAATGGTTTTGCGCAACGCATTGTTTTTCGGGCGCGAGAAAGCCAGCCAACTTGTCATGCCCTGGTGCACTTACACCGATCCTGAAATCGCTCACGTAGGTTTGTATGAGCGCGATGCGCAAGAGGCGGGTTTCGATGTCGCCACGATCACCGAAGAGTTCAACGACAACGACCGTGCGATTTTGGATGGCGAAACGGAAGGCTTTGCCCGCGTGCATTACGACAATAAGTCGGGAAAGATTCTGGGCGGAACAATTGTCGCGCGTCACGCCGGAGAAATGATCAGCGAATTGACTCTGGCCATAACACACGACCTGAAAATCGGCGCGTTGTCTTCCACCATTCATCCTTACCCGACGCAGGCATCGGTGCTGCAAAGAATCGGCGACGGTTATAACCGAACCAGACTTTCACCAATCGTCAGCAGGATTTTCAAAAAATGGTTTGAATGGAAAAGGCGTTTTAGTCGTTAACAAAACTTTTCCCGCGAATCACACAGATAACGCGAATGAAGAAGAGGCTTTGCCGGTTTGAGAATTATTCGTCCTGTTGAACGATTAAAACGTTGGATGCTTATCGAAAACCTACGCCAAATATCCGTGTTCATTCACGTCATCTGCGGGAAATTTTTTCTTTAACACCATAGCTTGTCCGAATTAATCATACGCTCGCTTTTTTCTGCGGTGGTTTCAACAGCATAGCCAGCAAGCCTGAAATCAGAATGCAGACAGCCAGGAACTTCAATCCGGGAACATATGATCCGCTTTCTTTTTTCATTTGTCCGACGGCTTGCGGGCCGAAGTATCCGCCGAGGTTGCCGACCGAATTGATCAAACCGACAGCCGTTGCCGCCATCGCCGAAGTCATAAAAGCGCTCGGCCACGTCCAGAAAACCGGCAGATAAGCATGTACGCCAATTCCAACCAGACAGAGGCAGATGATAGCCAGCGCCAGATTATCGCCAGCCCAAATCAACAAACCCATCGAGACAGCGCCCAGCAGCAGTGGCAAAGCAGTATGCCAGCGACGTTCTCCGGTTTTATCGGAATGTTTGGCCGTCCACAGCATGGTCACCAGACCGCACACGTATGGCAGCATGGCGATGATGGTTTGTTCGGTGACTGAGCGCCCTTCCATCTTGGCTGTGATTGAAGGGATGAAGAAAGTCAGGCCGTAATAACCAATCACGATGTTGACGTAAATGGCCGTCAGCAACAGAGTTTCCTTCTTTTTCAAAGCCAGCCCGATTTCCTTCCACAGACTCATTTTCTCGCCGGACTGTTTTTCGCGGCGTTCGCGCTCCAACGCTTCGCTGATCCATTTCTTTTCGTCATCCGGCAACCATTTCGCTTCGTGAGGCCAGTCGGTCAAATAAAACAAAGTCACGATTCCGAAAATGATTGATGGTATTCCTTCCAGAACATAAACCCATCGCCAACCGGCAATGCCTCCCCAATTGATGCCGTGCATGATCCATTGCGAAACCGGCAAGCCGACGATTGTGGCAATCGGCAATCCGATCATGAATTGCGATTTGGCTTTCGCGCGGTCTTCGTAACGAAACCAATGCGAAAGGTAAACGATGATGCCGGGGAAGAAACCTGCTTCGGCAATGCCCAGAATGAAACGCAGAACGTAGAACTGTTTCACATCGCAAGTGCAGTTGCGCATTTCCGGCGGGTTGACGCCGAACAGGGAAGTGATAGCGCCCAACGCCTCAGTGACCGGTCGGAAGATGGCGCACCAATCAACCGCGCACAAGAAGTTCAAATACGGCGTACCGATCAATCCCATCAACGCAGCCACAATTCCCCACGAAATCATGATTCGTGCGATCCATTTGCGAGCGCTCCATTTTTCGACAATCAAGGTTCCGGGAATTTCCAACAGAAAGTAACCGATGAAAAATATTCCCGCGCCGATGCCGATGATGGCGTCGTCAAAGCCCAGCCCGCCCGATTCCAATGGCTTTTTCATATCCAAAGCGGCGACTCCGACATTGGTGCGGTCAATATATGCCAGGAAATAGAGCAGCAAAAGATAAGGCATCAGCCGCATGGTGATTCGTTTGTGTGCACGCTCAGCCACGGGCAGATGAGTGGGTTCGGTTACATTAACCGCCATCTTTGGGTTCTCCTTGTTGGTTGTGTTTTTCGACTTGCGATGAGTGAAGAGTGACGAATCAATGATCTGCGGTCTTCGTCACCAGTCAGTTAGTCGGCGCGATGCTACTATCGGTGCGTAATGATGGCAAGCTGATGAACTACTTGATCGGCTGAAATAAGCTGGCTTCGTAACTGACGCCGAAGCTGATTCCGCTTTTGGCGCTGTTTTTATTAATGCCTTTGATGCCGGCGATGTCCCACATCAAACCGGCTGCGCGAATACGCGCGCCCAGTCGGGCGGCTGAGTCCGATTCGGTTCCAAGCGGAGCAACACTGCGAGTGTTGTAACGTCCGTTGATTTCTCCGACCAATATCAGCCGGTCGTTGTATTGATAACTGGCGGCCAGACCGTATAACAGAACGTCGTTTTGCGTGAACAGATCAACCGGAGCGGTCAAAATTCCCAAGCCCAGATTGCCAACGACGCGAAACCGGTTGCCGAAATTTTTGGCGGCCAGCGCGGTGGCGAAGAAATTGGTTTGATTGACTCCAATGCCGCGCGATTGATTCGAATTCGGCAGTTCAGCGCCGAATCTGAAACCGACCGAAGGCAGGCGTTTGCTTTCGTGTCGAAGTTTGATCTTCGCCGCAAGATAAAAATCGCCTGTGTCGTGAGTTGAATTCGTCGCCTGGCTCAACTGCAATGGAATTGCCGAAGGAGACTGCCGATTGATGCTGAGGAAGTTTTGAATCACTCCGCCGGATTCAAATTCTACGTTTGACGCCAAACCAAAAGTGACTGACACAACGCCGAATCGAGTCAGGTCTCCGTTCAAACCCGAAAGCGGGAAGTTTTTATCCTGCAGAAAATCAAATCCGAATTCGAAGCGAACCGATCCCGGTTTGACTACTTCAACGTCTTCGGTGACGAGCGGGCGTTGCTGAGCGGCGACTGTCAGAGCCAGAGTCATTGCCAATACAATCACGCAGAAGATTTGTTTCGGATGAATTCGGATTTTCATTCGCTTCATTTCTTTCTCACTTGCTGGCTTGTCGTTCGATTTCGCGAACTACGCGAAAGCCAATGTCGAAACGTCCTTTGTCGGGAAAATATGAATTGCGTTCCGCCGCGCGGAAATAAACCTGGCCGCGTCCGAATCCGCCGCCGCGCATAGATTTCGTCAGTCCTTCAAAACCCATCATCTTCATTTTTTTGCCGACGATCGGGCCTTTCGGATTGATGCGGTCAAGAAGTTTGTAATAATCGGGATCGTACCAATCCGAACACCATTCCCAGACGCTGCCGGCAGATGAGAATTGATTGCTGACTTTCAATGCAGCCTTTTCCCATTCGGCTTCGGTCGGCAAACGGTATTTGTTGCCAGATTCGGCGGACAACCATTTACAGAAAGCCACTGCATCATCCCAACTGACAAAGACCACAGGGTAATCATCCTGACCTGCGGGATAAACATTGGCATGCCATCCGTAACCGACTCCCTTCGGCGGCGGATGACCGGTCGCGTCAACGAACTTTTTGTAAAGCCGATTGGTTATTTCGCTGCGCGATATTTCAAAGCTGGAAACGAAAACCTGATGTTTGGGGCGTTGATCCTTGTCGCCGTTGTCGTTGCCCTGATCGAAGACGCCTTCGGTGACCAGGATCATCTCAGGATCGTAAAGCGGTTTGATTGCCACCTGCACCGAAACGGTTTCGCCCGGATTGACAGACACGTTATAAATCCAGTCTTTGAATTTCGGCTTCGATGCCAGAATCTTGTGCGATCCGGTTGATAATCCTTCGATCAATCTGTGCTGACCGACCAGCAGTGTGATCGGCGTTTGACCGTCAATGCTGATTTCGACATCAGGTTCGTTCACCGTCAGCAGGATTTTGCCCGGCGGCGGCTTCTTCTTTATCGGAACTTCGAATTTGGTGGCTGACGCCAGCATATTGAAGGTGCCGGTCCAGACTTCATAAGTTTCCGCGTTCACCTTCAGTTTATGTTCTCCGGCGGAAATGCCAGTCAGCACCAGATTGCCGTCAATGCCTGCGAATCCGCGAACCGTGCCATCAATTTCAATCAGCGCTCCGGGCGCGGCGGTAATTGTGAGTTTCGCGGTAGCCGCCGTTTTGCCAGAAGCGGGCTTTGAAGCGGGCTTAGAAGCAGGAGACTGCTTTGAAGCTTTCCTGGTCGTTTTCTTCGCGGGTTTGACGACTTCGCGACCAGTCGGGTCTTGCGCGTAAATGCACAGCGGCCAGGTGGCGGCAAAGAAAAATATCAGCCAAACTCGAATGACTCCCAAGCCAATCATACGCTTTATACTTTCAATCAAACTCAACTGACTGATTCAGTTGGGAAATGCGTGATGCCCGACATCAAACGATTATCTGACATCACGTACGGTTCGGAATCCGGTTTTTTCGCGCAAACGGTCAGTCGGAAGCACGCCGCGATAAGTCGTCGTCGAGCGCGAGCTTGGAGCGTCGTAAGCTCCGCCGCGAATTACTTTGCCTGGCGCAATCTCTTTTGCGTCGGCGTAACTGAGCAGGTTGCTGTTTGTCCATTCCCAGACGTTGCCGCACATATCAAGCGCTCCGAAAGGACTGGCTCCATTCGGGAAACGTCCTACTTCGATGATGCGTCCGCCGTTTTCCCGTCCGGCGTTTCCAGCCGCAGGGTTCCAGCTATTTCCCCAGGGATAAATTCGTCCATCAGTTCCGCGAGCGGCGAATTCCCATTCAGCTTCCGTAGGCAATCGCTTGTTCGCCCATTTTGCAAAAGCATTGGCATCGTCCCACGAAACATTCACGACTGGCAGACGGGCTTCGTTTGCCGGGAACTTTCCATCCTGCCAATGTGTTGGCGCGCGATGGCCGGTTTCATTCACAAATCGTTGATACTGTTCGTTGGTTACTTCGGTTATATCAATAAAAAATGGGTTGACTGTCACTGTGTGAGCGGGACGTTCGTATTCGTC
Source organism: uncultured Heliomicrobium sp. (assembly GCA_964426025.1). Lineage (GTDB taxonomy): Bacteria > Acidobacteriota > Blastocatellia > RBC074 > RBC074 > RBC074. Next base: position 13,103 of record CAYRQB010000072.1, on the reverse strand, counting down.
AGTGCCGTCTCGTCCCATCTCGAACTTTCCGCCCGGAACGTAAACCATTCCCGCAGGAATTGTCAGGGATGATGTCTCACCCGATGAACTGGTCTGAATGGTTTGTTGATTGACCAATGGTGTTGGCGTCATCGGCGTCGGTTCGGCAATCGAGTTAAGCCCTTCCAAACCAATTTGCCGATCTCTGTTTACCCACCAGAAAACAACTGCTATCAGCAAAGCCACCAATCCGATCAAAACCAGCGATTGCAGAATCGCAGTACGGTTACGCTCCCAAATATCACTGAAGGAATCAGCCTCTCTACGACGAAAGCCTCCGCCAAATGGCGGTAACGGAGTCACAACTGTCTTGCCGTGAGCATCCCCGGATTCGATGGCGGGCTTTCCCGCCTTCTCGGTTGAATCAATCGGTGAGAGTTCTTCAGGCGAACTTACCTGTTGGAGAACTTCTGCTGTGACAGCGTCCGAAGTTAATGACGGTTGCGGCGTTAGTTTGTCGGATTGTCTGTTTTGGGATTCAAATTTATCCGGCTGTGAGACTTTGTCCGTTGGCGACACCGGCGCTTTTGGCGATTCCCAAACCGTTGCTGATACGGCGCGTGTGGAATCGGTTTGCCTCAATTTTGTGGAATGGCTTTCAGGTTGCGCTTGCGCCGTGACAGCAGCGGATGCGCTCGTATTTTTGCCATCGCTGACCCCGTCCAGGTTGGCGCCACAGGCTTCACAAAATCTCGAATAGGGTTTCGCCTCTACTCCGCATGACTTGCATTTAGCTTTGGTTATTTCGGAAGCTTCTTCAACCGGCTGAGACGCCAGCTTTGCGCTTCCTTGCAACGGAGTGGAAGTTGAAAGTAGGAGCGCGCGTTTGCGATCAAGCCCGCAATTTTTGCAAAACAGCCAGCCGCTTCGCCAGGAAGTACCACAATGATAACAGGCTCCGATGACTGTTTCCTGCAAGGTGACGCCGACGCGATTGCCGCAGTGTTGACAAAAATTTTCTCCGCGGACGATGCGCGCTCCGCAACGCGTGCAGCAATATGATTCCGTCACCATTTCGGAATTTGAACGCACTAAAGACTGCCCGCAGCGGCGGCAGAAACTTAAGTGGTCCGGGTAATGCAAACTACATTTCTGACAGAACATACGATCAGCCCATGGATGCTTTGGTTGGCAAGCAGCGGATTCAAGTGATTACGCTTGCGGATAATGAAGCTCAATAACATTGCAATCATATGGCAGCAAGGATTTACCGCGCAAGCACGGGTTTGGTTTAACGTAAATCAGTTCTGATGGCTTTCAGTTCGCTTGAACCTCCCGTAACTGCTCGGGTAAATTCAATTTGCTATTTCCGCGAGATAACAAATCCGGTCAGCCCAAACCCCAATTAAACGGCGGTTGAGTTGCAGCCAAAATTCTCCCGAAAAATTTTTATCCGAAAGATGATTTTTCGCTTGCAAGTTTCGGCTGTTTTCGGTAAAGTTTCGGTCGTCGCAAGCAGAAAGAACAATCACAAAATTGATTGAGTACTGAGGGAGTAAAGGGAGTGAGTAAAAGGGAGTAAAGATGCCGCTTACGCCTCGTCAAATGGAGTTTTTCGACTTTCTTGTCAGCTTTCAGCGTCAACAAGGATACGCGCCGACAATAGTTGAAATTCAGGAATACTTCGGACTTAGTTCGTCGGCTAGCGTTCATCAGAAACTGACAGAACTTGAAAATGAGGGTTTGATTCGTCGCCACAAGAACGTTCATCGAGGGATTGAGATCACACAGAAAGACAGTGATCTTCCGTCTTTCGTAATAGCCAATGCGGAGAATGGAGAAAAGCTGGGAATTCCGCTGCTTGGAGTTATCGCAGCAGGCGTTCCTATTCAAGCCGTTCTTCAAACCGAAATGCTGCTCGTTCCGGCGGATATGTACGCTCCTGACAGATTTGCTTTGAAAGTCAAAGGGGAATCTATGAAAGACGAGCAGATCTCCGATGGAGATTACATTGTCGCCGAGCCTCCCAAAAACAAACCTTTCAACGGAAAAAAGGTCGTCGCCTTGATAGATGACAGCGAAGCGACGGTCAAAAAGTTTTACGACGAACGAGTTCACATACGATTACAACCTGCGAATGACGAATTCGAACCGATCATTGTCAAACCGCCGAGCCGCGTCAAAGTGCAGGGCGTAATGGTCGGTTTGATTCGCAAATTCAATTAATCAAGGTCTCATCAGGCATATTGCCGTGGTCAGCAGTATGCCTGATTATTTTTGACTATTTAGTTTCATACTCGCAACACCAGTTTCTTGTCTGAGTTCTTTGGATGAGGCTGGAGTTTTACCGTCGCGAGTTTTCGCTTACCCGCCTGCACCACTACTTGAACCGAGAAAACTCAGCCTGGGGCGTCCACCCGGTTTGACTGCCCGCGTCGAACCGGGTGAGACCGACGCCCGAAGTAGTTACAGGGGAGAGCCATGTTGAAATAAAAAGACAATTTTCGGGTGAAGTCACCAATGGCTATCGCACATTTATTGTCTCGACAGTGGCAGGTGAGTAAGTCTTTCAAATCAAAAAATAAAAATTCAGTTTTAAGGTTACACCCAAGTGACGTTGGAGCAGTTTTAGCTTCCGCGTATCAGGTCGAAGTGTGTCTGTTAACGAAAGAAGATAACAAAATTAGGCTTAAAGAGGAGGCAATAATGAGCAGCGTTCAAGATGCTTTTAAGCACAACAGAGCGCGCAGAAACGTGATCGTTGGCGGAGGCTTGATCCTCATTTGCATAACGCTCCTAAGCTGCGTGTCGTCATTTATGATCTACCGCGAAGGTTTTTCAGATACGCCCTGGCCGGTCCAACAAACGCTCAGTTTGTTCGCCGTGCTCGTCGTCGAAGGGGCGTTTATCTGGCTGGTTTACGGATTCACCAGAGCCTTTTCCTCTCTCGCTGAGCGGATGATCTCTCTTGCCGGAATGGGTTTTCTGGTCGGTGTCATGCTCTGCAATATCATCACTCATTTCATGATGGTCAAGAGACTGCCGCTTTCTGATTTTCAAAATAGCTGGTTGGCGTGGGGCGCGGTCAGCGTTTTCATCGCTGTGCTGGTGTTTGTGCTGCTCATCACGTTGGCCGATCCAGTCACACGATTGATTCGCCTCGAACTTCGTTACCTGGGCAAACAACAGGAAACGATCATTCAAGCGAAGACTGACGGACTGGACAGCGAACAAGTTCAAGTCGCGATGATCGAGCGTGCGGAGATCGAAGCACAGGAACTGGCTGAACAAATCATCGGCGCGGGACGGCAAGCTCTTCCGCGTGGCGGACGAAGTTATCGCTTCAATCAACAACCTCAAAGAGGTTATCTGAAAAAGGGAAAATAACCGCGTCACAGCAGCGCGCCGAACCTGTGGCGCAGGATGATAAGGCGCAAGTTCAAACTGTTCCTGACAACCGAACCTACTGGACGGATGCGATCAATGATTACAATGAATCGAGAAACTCAGAAGAAGATGTGGATGATTGGGAATTGATTGATGAACAAGACAATGAAGAGTCAGAGCAAGATAATCAACACTTAAATCAGGTCGGTAAAAGCATTCAATCTCCAAAAAAATCAAAACCTCGATCGCCTTCGAACGGTCTGAAAAAAAGAAGCCTGAAGAAGGCCAGAGAATTGGATATGCCCCCGACTCCGGTGGGCTGCGAATGGCGCGCAACAGATGGTGGATGGAATTTGTTTCGATGCTGGAGCGAGAGAGACGAGGTATTGGGGGGAAGGTACAAGAAAGAACGCTACGTCGGTTTTCTGGGCAAAGAAGCCTGGCAAGTGATGAAGCAATATGACTACGAAACGTTCATCTCGATCATCGGGCAGCGGTTTCGCCGACACAGCGGGCGTTGATCCGTTCACTGTGTTTGAAATCATCGCCGATGCCAGAAGGATCAAGGATCAATCATCCAGTGGCAGCGTTGTCGAATGCGCCAGACGCATTGAACAGCACGCAGATGGAATGGTGAAAACAGTGTTGGGCACATCCGATCTTTCGATTACGGAAGTTCCTTCCAGCGTGATCGAACAGATAGTCGAAATGCTGCGAGCTTATCGTTAAATTGAATCGAAACGTATCAAACAACGCCCGCCCTGCCGCAAGTAAACATCTATCAAGCCTACAAGAGCAAGAATTCTAGGAGGAGTTATGACGACCGAACAAGCTTTGTTTTTACGTGAATTTTTGTTGCAGCGAATCGAAGAAGCACATCTGGTTACGTTGCGCGTCCTGTCTTCCATACCGGAAGCGCATAGCGATTATCGGCCAGGCAATTATGCGCGGTCGGCGAAAGAGATGGCTTGTCACATCATCAACACTGAACTCATTTTGATGAACGGGATTGTGACCGGAAGCTTCAACCGAAGCGCGTGCGATTTGCCGGATCCGCAAATGAGCATGTCGGAGATGATTGCTTATTACGACGACAGGTTCGTCGAAGGCATCGAAGCCATCAGAAAATTGACGGTTAAGAAGCTGACGCCTTATCTGTCTTTTTACGGAGTGTTCAGACATCCGGCAGTGGTTTTCCTGACATTCCTGCACGACCACACGGTTCATCACAGAGGCCGTTTGAGCGATTACATTCGCGAAATGGGAGCCAAAGTTTCAATGATCAAAGGTGTGGACGGCAACTTTGTTTCGATGGGCCAGCCGGCCATGAAGTATTTGTGGACGGAACGTTCGTGGGAAGAAGACGATCTGGCTCGCGCAGCTTAACAAGGGGGAACAAAGACCTGCCCGATGGCGTTTGCCTTGTTGTCAACAAACCACAAATGCAAATTTCCTCGCTCGCCCTGAGCTATGGAAATTCCTTCGATTCACAAACCAGGCTGTAAAGGAGATCGCGAAAATGGAAATCAGCAAACATACTCCGGGGACTTTTTGTTGGGTTGAGTTGGGCACTACTGACCAGGATGCCGCAAAGAAATTTTACAGTGAACTTTTCGGGTGGAGCGTCAACGACTTCCCAATGGGCCCTGAAGGCGTTTACACAATGTTTCAACTCAAAGGCAGAGATGTTGCTGCTGCATATAAACTCGGTGAAGAGCAGCTTTCGCTGGGAATTCCGCCAAATTGGGGATTGTACGTCTCTGTCGAAGATGCGGACGCAAGCGCGAAGGCCATTGCTGAGGCAGGCGGCTCACTGATGGTGGAACCGTTTGACGTATTCGAATTTGGCCGCATGGCTGTCGCTAAAGACCCGACCGGAGCGATCTTTTCCATCTGGCAAGCGCGTAATCACATTGGAGTCGGTATCGTCAACGAACTAAACACAATGTGCTGGCAGGAACTGGCTACGCGCGACCTGGATACGGCGAAGAAGTTTTATTCGACTGTCTTCGGCTGGGATCCGCAGACCAAAGAAGACGATGGGATGCGGTACACCGAAGTTCATTTGAAAAACGATGACGCAAAGCCGATGGCTTTTGCCGGTATGTACTTGATGATGCCTCAAATGGAAGGCGTTCCGCCCCACTGGATTCCTTACTTTGCCGTCTCCGATTGCGACGCCACAGTTGAAAAAGCGAAATCGCTGGGCGGACAAATTCATGTTCCGCCGATGGACATTCCGAATGTCGGGCGCTTTTCAATGATGACCGATCCGCAGGGCGCTGCTTTCTCTGTGATCAAACTCGATTTCATGTTCTGACAATTTCGCGGCAATCATCTCTTCAATACTCGGCTTTCTGTGGAGGTTCCAGTGAGGAAGGTTATGTTCTGGGTTATTGTTGCAGTCGGCGTTTTGATAGCAGTGGTATTGATCACAACTGCCATTGGCAGTTTTCTGCCTGAAGAACACGTTGCCACTCAAACGTTGACGCTTCGCCAGTCGCCACAATCCGTCTGGCAGGTGATAACTGATTTTCAGGGTCAACCATCGTGGCATCCGGACATGAAAAGCGTTGAGCGTTTACCAGACCGAAACGGTCACGAAGTTTGGCAGGAAGAAGTGTCAGGAATGAAAATTCCGTTGGAAACTATTGAAGTCGAACCTCATCATCGTCTGGTCAGAAAAATTGCCTCCGACGATCTGGGTTTTGGCGGGGTTTGGGAATATGTCATCACTCCGACGACAGAAGGAGGCTGCCAGTTGACCATCACCGAACGCGGCACGGTCGGTAACCCTCTTTTCCGCTTCATGTCAAAGTTCGTTTTCGGTCACACCGCGACTATGGAAAAATATCTGACATCACTTGCCGGAAAATTCGGCGAAACGCCAATGATCAGATAATCCATAACTTGGGAATCGCACGATGGCAGGAACAAAATCGAAATCGCTGTACAGCGTCCATCCAGGCGTAGCAATGGTGCAGAAATGGATTCAGACCTTGCCGGAAAAAACCGGGCATTCGCTGGACGAATGGCTGGAAATTATCAAAAAGACCGGCCCTAAAACTGAAAAGGAACGCCGCGCGTGGTTGAAAGAAAAATTCAAACTCGGAACGAACACGGCCTGGTGGCTGGCTGAACGCGTTGACGGCAAAGGAATGGAAGAAGACACGCCTGAAAGCTATCTGAAGCAAGCCGAAATTTACGTTGAAGAGATGTTCGCCGGACCGAAAGCCGGTTTGCGACCAATTTACGATGCGCTGTTGAAACTCGGCTTCAGCATTGGCAAAGACGTGAAAGCTTGTCCGGGCAAAACCATCGTCCCGCTTTATCGAAACCATGTCTTTGCGCAATTGAAACCTTCGACGCGCACTCGGCTGGATTTGGGTTTTGCGCTCGGAAATATGAAAGTTCCTGCTCGGTTGATTGATACCGGTGGTTTTGCGAAAAAAGATCGCATCACACATCGAATACCGATCACTTCACTTGAGGAAATTGATGACGAGGTCAAGCGCTGGCTGAAAGTCGCTTATGACCTGGATGCTTAATCTGATTTGCCCTTTGTTGTATTCAGGGACAAACATTCAACAAACAACAAGGAGGAATTCTGATGGGTAACATCAATATGGGTCGTTGGATTGCAGGAGGCGTTGCTGCCGGAATCCTGATCTGGTTTATTGAAGGCGCTGCCAGCGCTTTTTACATGAGCGATATGGAAAAAGTTCTGGCGGGGCATAATTTGAAAATGGATATGAGCGCGGGAACATTTGCCATCACCATCATCGTCAGTCTGGTTTCCGGCTTGGCGCTTGTGTTCTTTTATGCTGCTTCGCGTCCGCGTTTTGGGCCGGGGCCGAAAACAGCGACCATCATTGCCGTTGCTTTCTGGTTGGGCGCGGTCTTCGTTTCGCTAATGGGTTACAAGATGCTTGGTTTGTTTCCCACTCAGATGTTAGCGACCTGGGGATTGGTCGGTCTGGTTGAAATGATACTCGCTTCGATTCTAGGCGCCTGGATTTACCGCGAATCGTAATTCGGCGCTTCGGCGTGAAGACAAAGCAAAATAAGATTACGGCGCGAGGCGAGAAGTTCGCCAAACGCCGTTTTCTTTTGTGTACGCGATTCTGTCGTGCAAACGACTCTCGCGGCCTTGCCAAAATTCGATCCGATCAGGTTGCAATCGCCACCCTCCCCAGAAAGGCGGACAAGAGATTTCGCCCTCGCCGAATCGCTTCTCAGCTTCGGCAAATCGCTGTTCAAGTTCAGTGCGATCCGTCATCTCGTCGCTTTGCGGCGAAGCCCATGCGCCGATCTGACTTCCGCGCGGACGTGTTTGAAAATAATCGGACGATTCCTGCGCCGACGTTTTTTCGACTGCACCCTCGATCCTCACCTGCCTGTTGAGCGTGTGCCAGTAAAAGGTCATGGCTGCAATCGGGTTTTCACTCAGCTCGCGGCTCTTGCGGCTTTCGTAGTTGGTGAAAAAAACGAATCCTCTTGTGTCAAAACCCTTCAACAAAACCACGCGGCCTGAAATTCTGCCGTCACCGGCCAATGTCGAAAGCGTCATGGCTTCGACATCCGGCTGATCTGCCTGCATTGCTTCTTCGAACCAGCGTTTGAACTGGTCGAATGGATCGGCAGCCACATGGCTTTTGTCGAAAGGCTGTGAAACGTAATCGCGCCTCAACTGAGCGATTTTTATAGAGAGTTCGTTCATAAAATCCGAATCTGTAGCTCAAGAAATTGAGTTTCACGCCAGGTTGCCAAATCGCAAAGGACTAACGCAGGCGAAAGAGACAAAGCCGCCATGAAGAAACGAAGCTACAATCTTCCACTATTTTCCTCTTGGCATCTTCGCGTGAAATATCTTTTTCTTTAACGCAGTGTTTAACCGAACATTCCGGCCATTGCCGAGAAAATCAGCGCTCCCAGGCAATAAAGAATGATGTGTGGAATTGCCGCCGTGCCTGGTTTCATTTTCGGGGTGACGGCAGCACAGCCAATTGCCAGCAGCACGATTCTCCAAATTCCGAAGACATCAATCCAACTTGCCAACGAAGTTACAAACTTCGACAGCCCGGCTCCGGACATCGTAAGTATCGCACCGAGGTTCGAGCTGACCGGATTGTATAGGTCAATGTCTTCAGGATTTTTCAGATAAACGGAAATCACAGTCACCGTCATCTGAATCAAGGCAATGGCCAGGTAGGCATAACAGACTACTGACAGCACAGGCTTAAAGTTGTTGCTTGACCCCATCATCATCGTGAAGAGTTTGAATATGCCCGCGATGACAAGCATTCCTACGAGGAAGCCTATCGCGCCGAATACAGGCCCCTGTATTTTGCCAATGGTTCCTCTGGTTCCTGTGGTGGCTTGTTTTATTTGCTCTTCGGCCTGATCAGCCGGAATCCATCCGGCGTTGACCATGGATTCCATTTGTTTTCTGACAATGTTGTCGTAACCGATGCGATTGGTCACAGCGAAGTTCACCGCTCCGGCCAGCACGGCCAGCAGTATGAATGGAATCAAAATACGGGGCGCCAGACCGATTTCCTTAAAGGTTTCGCCCGGTGAAAACAGCACGCCGAAGATGCGGCTGAAATGATTTTGTGGTTTGGGTTCGACAGCGACGGCTTCGGCTTGCAGGTTCGAATCGTTAGTCATTTCAGGATTCATTGCTCCTCCTTTTGGGGTTGGTTTAGAAGGTTGATGGAAAACAACTGATGAAACTACATTGATTGCGAATCATGCAGAAAACATGCGGCGAAATGGCCGGGCGCGATTTCGGAGAACTTGGGTTCATTCGTCTTGCAACGTTCCATCGCCATCGGACAGCGAGTATGAAAGCGGCAACCCGGCGGCGGATTCAATGGCGTCGGCACGTCGCCGCCAAGCCGCTCAACTTCGCGTTTTTCAGCATCAGGGTCCGGAACCGGAATAGCGGCCAGCAACGCCTGTGTATAAGGATGCAGCGGCTTCGAATAAATTTCATCCGCCTGAGCCAGTTCAACCAGCTTGCCCATATACATGACTCCAACGCGAGATGAAATATGTTTGACGACCGCCAGTCCATGAGAAATGAACAAGTAAGTCAGGCCGAATTGTTCCTGCAGGTCTTGCATCAGGTTGACGACCTGCGCTTGCACGGAAACATCCAGCGCCGAAACCGGTTCGTCGGCGACGATAAAATCCGGATTCAAAGCCAGCGCTCGCGCGATGCTGATGCGCTGTCTTTGCCCTCCGCTGAACTGATGCGGGTAACGATTGGCGTAATCCAGATCAAGCCCGACAACTCGCAGCAATTCGGCCACTCGTTCTCGTCGCTCTGATTTGTTGCCGACTCCATGCACGATCAATGGCTCGGCGATAATTTCTCCGACCTTCATTCGCGGGTTGAGCGACGAATAAGGGTCTTGAAAAATTATCTGCATCTGGCGGCGAAGCTCGCGAAGTTCCTTGCGCTTGATTTCAGAAAGATTTCGACCGTCAAAACGAATCTCGCCGCCGGTTGGTTCAATCAATCTGAGCAGAAGACGGCCAATGGTGGTTTTGCCGCAGCCGGATTCGCCGACCAAACCAAGCGTTTCGCCGCGCCGAATCGAGAAAGAAACTCCGTCAACCGCATGAACGATTTGTTTGCGCGCGGCGGGGAAATGCTTTGTCAGGTTGTTGACTTCGACAAGGGTTTGTTGAGTCATCTCGGTTTGATTTTCGTATTACGGCATCAATGGTCAATTTTGTAGCCGGTAAACTTCTTCCGCTCTGATGCAACGTGACAAGTGTCCATTGCCAATTGCAATGAGCGGTATTTCGCCTTCGCGGCATTGACTCCGCGCGTGTTCGCAACGCGGAGCGAAGCGGCAGCCGGACGGTAATTCCAGTGGATTGGGCACGACACCTTCGATGGTTTGCAGCCGCCGGATTTTTCCATGACGCTCTTCGTCCAATCGCGGAACGGCGCGCAACAGACCCTCTGTGTACGGATGCCGTGGATAATTGAATAACTGTTTGGCGGTAGCTTCCTCGACAATCCTGCCAGCGTACATCACAGCAACACGATCGGAGGTTTCCGCGACCACGCCCAGATCGTGTGTGATCAGCAGTAAAGCCAGATTCCGTTTTTGCCGGAGTTCGGAAAGCAAATCCAGAATCTGCGCTTGGATGGTCACGTCCAGCGCAGTCGTCGGTTCGTCGGCAATCAACAGTTTCGGATCGCAGGCCAGCGCCATTGCGATCATCACTCGTTGACGCATTCCGCCGGACATTTCGTGCGGATAGTTTTTGGCGCGAGTTTCCGGCGACGGAATCGCAACATCGCGCATGCCTTCGATGGCTTGATTCCAGGCTTCGCGTTGGGAAACCTGACGGTGAAGTCGTATGGCTTCGGCAATCTGTTCGCCAACGGTGTAAACCGGATTGAGCGAAGTCATAGGGTCCTGAAAGATCATGGCGATGTCATCGCCACGAATCTTTCTCATTTCACTTTCGGATAGCTTCATTAAATCGCGGCCTTCAAACAAAACTTCGCCGCCCGCTATTCGCCCCGGATGCGAAACCAATCGCATGATTGAAAGAGCCGTGACGGACTTCCCGCAGCCTGATTCGCCAACCAGGCTGAGGGTTTCGCCGCGCTCGACGTTGAACGACACGTCGTCAACCGCGCGCACTTCGCCGCGTCGCGTGGCAAAATATGTTTTCAGGTTTCTGACTTCCAACAAGCTCATGAGCGATTAGAATGCAAAACAGGCTATACATCACTTTTTGTAGTTGGCCTGACTATAAGCCAGTTGCCAACCGCCAGCAAATTCCGCCGACTGTCAGAATCATATGACAGACGATTCCGGCTGCTTGCGACCGAAACGCTTTGTTTCCAACGAAAGCCTGATGGCATTGAGTTTGCCGGATGAATAAAAGAAGTTTTCGATACAAATTTTACACCTGAGGCTGAAACGGAATTGAAACAAGCAGCGCTGATTTACAACCCGACCGCTGGCGCTTTGTGTCGCGACCTGAAACAGGTACAGCGGTTGGCGACGGCATTGAGCGAGCATGGAATCAATGTCGCCGCGCAAGCGACGGTTCGCGCCGGACACGCCACATCGCTGGCGGAAGAAGCCGTCAAGGATGGCGCTGAAACGGTGATTGTTTGCGGAGGCGATGGCACGATCAATGAAGCCGCTCAGGCTTTGGTCGGGACTGAAACTTCCTTGGCGGCGTGGCCGTCCGGAACGGCCAACGTCCTGGCGAAAGAGTTAAGCTTCCCGAAAAGCGCCGAAGCTCTGGCAAAACTGATTACCGCCGACAGCATAAGAACGATCAGCGTCGGACTGGCGACGAAACCTGAAGAGGGTTGGCAACGTTACTTTCTGCTGATGGCCGGAATCGGGTTGGACGCGGCGATTGTGGAAAGCGTGAATCTGGAATTGAAAAAAGTTGCAGGCAAAGGAGCTTACTGGGCCGCCGGTTTGGATTTTCTGGCGCGAATGCCGTTGACTCCGTTTTCCCTGAAATTCAATGGCCAGCAACACGACAGCACATTTGCCGTTATTTCCAACGCGGCTCATTACGCCAGCATGTTTACGCTGGCGCCCGGCGCGCGCATTGACGACGACAAATTCAACATTTGCCTTTTCAACACGCGCAGCCGTCTGGCTTATTTGAGTTATGCTTTTTTGAGTTTGACCGGCAATCACACCATCAGCCCCGGAGTCGTTTATCAGGAAGCCGCCGAAGCAAAGGCAAATTCCAGCGATCTGGCTCCGGTGCAGTTGGACGGAGATTTGGTTGGCAAATTGCCGATGGATTTTCAGATCGTGCCGCAGGCTTTGCGCATCGTCGCGCCGGTCTCACAAAAACGATAGAGGCATTGAAAAAGGAAGAAATAGAAGTTTTGAGAAGGAGAAAGAAACGATGAATCGTCTTTGGTCATATGTCGAAAGCGCCGCTGTTGCGGCTTACTTCACCGCCAATTTTTTAACTCCGGCGAATGTGAGAAACACGGCTCGCAGAGTTACGGGCGGCAGCGCGCAAATCATCAAACGATTGAAGCGGCGAAAAGCATCTGCGTTGATGAGCATTGTTGTCGTCACGCTTTTGTCGGCAATCACGTTGGCGCAAACTCAATCCGCCGCAATTGCCAGCAGCGGCGCGCCAGCCGTCAGTTCAGCGTTATCGGCGGAAGTCGTCGAATTGCGCAGAGCGGGCAACGCGGCGATTTACAATCTGGAATACGCCAAAGCGCGCGAGAAATTCGACGAAATCAAAAAAATGATTCCGCAGCATCCCGCCGGAGACATTTATCTGGCAATGCTGATCTGGCTTGAACACCTGAACAAAAGCCGCCGTTTGCAAACCGGGCTGTACAGCAACAATTCCAGTTTTTACGCCGGAGCCGAAAACGCCAAAGAAGACAATGAAGGCGATCAGGTTGATCCGGCGATTGACCGGGCTTTTCGCGACCGTATGGCTCAAGCCAAAACGAAAGCTTTGGCTTTGGTCGCTCGCAACAAAAACGATGCCGACGCGCAATATTTTCTCGGCGCTTATTACGGAGTGATGGCCGGTTACGAAGCGACGGTCGCGCGTAAATTTTTCGCCGCCATGCGCAACGGTTCGCGCAGCGTTGACGCTCACGAAAAAGTCCTGAAGCTGAATCCGAATTATTACGACGCTTATCTGTCGGTCGGAATGTACGATTACATCGTCGGCACTCTGCCGTTCGTTTACAAAGC
>CAYRQB010000071.1:0-21084 GCA_964426025.1 uncultured Heliomicrobium sp. | reverse complement strand
AAACGCCGGTGCAACTGTGTCGAAGGATCGGCAGTCGTTGTTGTCTCAGACTGACGTGCTGGTAACAGTGAATCGCCCAGACGACAAGGATATCTTCAATCTGAAAAAGGGCGCCGTGGTAATCGGCTTTTTAAAGCCGTTGGATGAACCGGAAAAGCTTAAAGGCTTTCTGGATCATGGAATTTCTGCTTTCGCCGTCGAACTGATTCCGCGAACCACGCGCGCACAGGCGATGGATGCGCTGTCTTCAATGGCGACCGTGGTCGGGTACAAAGCCGTCTTGATGGCTGCTATGTATGTGCCTCGTATGTATCCGATGTTGACGACGGCAGCCGGGACTGTGCCTCCGGCAAGAGTTCTGGTGCTGGGAGCGGGTGTGGCAGGTTTGCAAGCGATAGCAACAGCCAGACGGTTGGGCGCGGTTGTTGAAGGTTTTGACGTACGAGCGGCGGCAGGCGAAGCTGTGCGTTCGCTCGGCGCTAAATTCCTGGAAGTGGATATGGGTGGACAGAACGCCGAGGCTTCCGGAGGATATGCCAGGGAAGTCACTGAAGAAGTGATGGCGCGCAGCCGGGAATTGATTGCCAAACAGGCCAGACAAGCCGATTGCGTCATCACGTCGGCGGCTGTTCCAGGCAGGAAAGCTCCGATCTTAATTACCGATGAAGCGGTCAGTGGCATGAAGCGCGGGTCAGTGATTGTTGATTTGGCCGGACCAACGGGAGGTAATTGCAGTTTGAGTCGGCCTGGCGAAACAGTTGAGATCAATGGCGTGAAGATTATGTGCCCATTAAATCTGGCCGCCACCGTATCTGTGCATGCCAGCGCTCTTTATTCTCGCAATCTGACAAGTTTTTTGGTCGAGATGATAAAGGACGGCGAATTGGTTGTTGATTTGAACAGCGATGTTGTTGGACCGTCGTGCGCGGTTCACAACGGAGAGATTATTGAACCGCGCATTCAATCGGCGCTGTCAAACAAGTAAAGGAGTTCTGAGATGAGCATAGAAATGTTGTTCGCTTCGCTGTACGTTTTCTCCTTGGCTGCATTTCTAGGTTACCAGGTTATCTCTCGTGTCCCTCCGCTGCTTCATACGCCTTTGATGTCGGCGACGAATGCCATCTCGGCAATTTCTGTGGTCGGTTCATTGGTCACAGCCGGGGCGAAATACAATACGGTCAGCACTGTTCTTGGTTTCATCGCGGTCGTTTCGGCGACGATCAACGTCGTTGGCGGTTTTATGATCACCGACCGCATGCTGAAGATGTTCAAGGATAGGATCGGCGGCGATTCCGGAGAAAAGAAAGAGTAAGGAGGCAGGCCGGCGTATGAAATTCAACTACCTGATTGAAATCAGTTATCTGCTCGCTTCGATACTTTTTGTCTTTGGTCTGAGAGGCTTGAGCCATCCTAAAACCGCTCGTCGAGGAATGACATTGGCAGCCGGCGGCATGCTTGTGGCAATCGTCGGAACGCTGTTGCATCACGAAATCATTGATTACACATGGATATGGGTTGGCTTGTTGATCGGCGGATTGATCGGGGCGGCAATTTCCATCTGGATGCCGATGACGGCTATGCCGCAACGAACTGCGTTGTCGCATGCTTTCGGGGCGTTGGCGGCTTCACTGGTCGGTATATCAGAGTACTACCGGCACGCAGTTGATCTCCACGAACATATCCCGCCTTATAAAATGGCCGCGCTCGGCTTTGAAGTTCTGTTTGGCAGCCTTACCGTGACGGGCAGCCTGCTGGCGTTTATCAAACTGCAGGAGTTGATGCGCGGTTCGCCAATCACATACAAAGGTCAGAATTTCGTCAATCTCACGCTTTTTGCTGTCGCGGCGGTGATATTCATCTATCTGATCTTTGATCCGTTAAGCCCAAAACTTTTCTATGTGATGGCTTGTCTTTCTTTTCTGTTTGGCATTCTGCTGGTCTTGCCAATCGGATCAGCGGATATGCCAGTGGTCATGTCGTTGATGAATTCCTATGCCGGTTTAGCTTCAGCGGCGACAGGCTTTGCCATCAGCAATAATGTGTTGATCATTGCGGGCACGCTCGACGGGTTTTCCGGCTTCATACTCTCGATCCTGATGTGTAAAGCGATGAACCGTTCGGTGACGAATGTCCTGTTCGGCGCTTTCGGTTCGGTTTCCGCCGATGCCGGTTTGCAGGTTGAAGGCGTGATGCGTGAAGTTCAAGCAGAAGACGTGGCCGTTCAACTGGCTTATGCACGTCAGGTCGTTTTCGTTCCCGGATATGGGCTGGCAACGGCGCAGGCTCAACATGCGGTTCGGGAACTGGCCGAAGCTCTGGAACATCGCGGTGTGATGGTCAAATACGCCATTCATCCTGTAGCTGGCCGCATGCCGGGTCACATGAACGTATTGTTGGCCGAGGCGAATGTCCCTTATTCTTCACTATACGAACTGGATCAGATCAACCCGGAAATGCCCACAACTGACGTCGCCGTAGTTATCGGCGCAAATGATGTGGTCAATCCAGATGCCCGCGACAATAAAAACAGTCCAATTGCCGGAATGCCGATCATCGAAGTAGATCGCTCGCACAATGTCATTGTTCTCAAACGCGGCAAAGGCAAAGGTTTTTCCGGATTGGAAAACCCGCTATTCTTCAAACCAAACACGGGCATGCTATACGGTGATGCGAAGGCCAGCTTGATCCGACTGACACAGGCCGTGCAGCATGCATAAATCGCACCGCCTTAAATCAAACAACAGATTTCAATAGATCAAACATTGGACACATAGGTGTATGAATATCAGTGTACTGAAAGAAACAGACCCAGCAGAAACCAGAGTCGCTTTAACTCCCGAATCAGTCAAAAAACTTGTTGGCAAAAACGCCGTCGTTGCCGTCGAAAGCGGCGCAGGCGAACGGTCGAATGCCAGCGACGCCGATTACCAGGCGGCAGGGGCTTCCGTGTCGTCGGATCGCGCAGGGCTGATTCAATCGGCTGATTTGCTGGCGGTGGTCAATCGTCCCGCCGATGAAGACGTGGCAAAAATGAAAGCCGGAGCGATTTTGATCGGCTTTCTGCGCCCGTTTGACGACGCCGCCAAATTACGAAAGCTGATTGATCAGGGAGCGTCGGCGGTTTCGATGGAACTGATTCCGCGCAGCACGCTGGCGCAGAAAATGGACGCGCTCAGTTCGCAGGCGAATCTGGCCGGATATGTCGCCGTCATCGTCGCCGCTGAAAAGCAGACGCGAATTATGCCTATGATGACGACTCCGGCGGGAACCATTTCCCCGACCAGGGTTTTTATCATCGGAGCGGGAGTTGCCGGTTTGCAGGCCATTGCGACGGCCAAGCGTATGGGCGCTCGCGTTGACGCATTCGACGTTCGGCCTGAAGTCGAAGAGCAGATCAAATCGCTGGGCGCAAAGTTCATCAAAGTTGATCTGGGTGAAACCGGCAGCACTGCTCAAGGTTATGCAAAACAGTTGACCGAAGAGCAACTTCAGAAACAGCGAGATGTGATGGCCAAACAGTGCGCTCAATCGGATGTCGTCATCACCACGGCTCAGGTTTTCGGCAGAAAAGCTCCTGTCATCATCACCGCCGATATGATCAAGGGAATGAATCCCGGCAGCGTAATCATTGATCTGGCAGTCGAATCCGGCGGCAACGTCGAAGGCTCCAAACTGGATGATGAAGTTTTGATTGACGGAGTGCGAGTGATTGGCATCGGCAACGGCGCAAGGAAAGTGCCGGTTCACGCCAGTCAGATGTTTTCCAGCAACATCTATAACTTTATTGATCATTTCTGGAACAAAGAGACGCAGCAAGTGAACCTGGGTTCGGACGACGAAATAATGAAAGGCTCTTTGATCATCCATAATCGCGAAGTAAGAAACGAAACAATACGAAACTTGATGGGGTAAGACAGATGCTTGTGCTACTGCTTTTTATTTTCGTTCTGGCCGCTTTTCTTGGGGTCGAGTTGATTTCCAAAGTTCCATCGCAACTTCATACACCGCTGATGTCGGGATCGAACGCGATTTCAGGAATCACGATTGTCGGGGCGCTGGTCGCTCTTGGTTCTGAAAATGACACCGTGACGCTGATCTTCGGAATGGTGGCGGTGATCAGCGCGATGATCAACGTGGTTGGCGGTTATCTGGTGACCGACCGCATGCTGGCAATGTTCAAGACCAAAGGTGAAGAGAAAAAATAACTGCTATGGATCAATTTATAAACATCAGTTACATCGCCGCCTCGATCATCTTCATTTACGGCCTGAAGATGCTTGGAAGGCAGGAAACCGCCCGCCGCGCCAACATAATTTCGGCGGTCGGCATGTTGATCGCGATTGTCGCCACACTTTTGATCAAAGGGTTGCACTATCAATGGATAATCATCGGCATGCTGATCGGTTCGGCGATTGGAGCTTATGCGGCCTACGTCGTCAAAATGACTGCTATGCCGGAAATGGTCGGCCTGTTCAATGGCTTTGGCGGTTTGTCCAGCCTGCTGGTTGGCATGGCCGAATACCATCTGCACCAACATCGTCCGATTGAAACGCTGATCACGATTTTCCTGACGGTTTTGATTGGCGCAGTGACTTTCAGCGGCAGCGTTATCGCCTGGGCAAAATTGGGCGAGAAGATGTCCGGCAAGCCAGTGTTGTTTCGGGGGCAGAAACTTCTCAATGGAGCGCTGCTCGGCGTGATTCTGGCAATGGGCGTCTGGTTCACGATCTATCCTGTGGAATCGTACACGCTGTTTGTCGTTGCGGCTGTGCTGGCGTTGGTTTTGGGCGTTCTGCTGGTTATTCCGATTGGCGGCGCTGATATGCCTGTTGTCATTTCGCTGCTCAACAGTTATTCGGGGTTGGCGGCAGCGATGGCCGGTTTCGTCATTCAGAATAATGTTCTGATCGTCGCCGGTTGTCTGGTCGGAACCAGCGGACTGATTCTGACCCAGATCATGTGCAAAGCGATGAACCGTTCGTTGGCCAACGTGTTGTTCGGCGGAATGGGAGCGACCGCCGGAGCCACCTCTGCTCAGGTCAAAGGCGATGTCAAAGCGCTGCCTGCCGCGGACGCTTATTACATCCTTGAAGCCGCGCGATCTGTGATGTTCGTGCCCGGATACGGAATGGCTGTCGCTCAGGCGCAGCACGTTGTGCGCGAACTCGGCAAGATTCTGGAAGATAACGGAGCGGACGTTACATACGCGGTTCATCCGGTTGCCGGACGAATGCCCGGTCATATGAACGTGTTGCTGGCCGAAGCTGACGTTCCTTATGAGCAGTTGATTGAAATGGAAGCAGCCAATTCGATGATGCCTGCGGTTGACGTGGCCATAGTCATTGGCGCAAACGACGTGGTCAATCCGGCGGCGCGCGAAGACGAAGGCAGTCCGATTTACGGCATGCCGATTATCAACGTTGATCAGGCCAAAACCTGCTTCGTCCTGAAACGTTCGATGGCATCCGGTTTTGCCGGAATCGAAAACCCACTGTTTTTCTGCGACAACACTCGCATGCTTTTCGGCGACGCCAAGGCGATGGTTCAATTGCTGGTCAATGAATTCAAAGGCGGTTGATCATCGGCGTCTGCAAGCCAGGCTTGTCATCATGGATCATTAACCATATGGATCATTAACCATCGGCCATTAACCGCTATCCCACATTGGTCAGTAGAACCGGGCCTTTCCCTGTTTGTTAATTGGCAATGGGTGATGGCTAATGGTTAATTGAAGCTTGTGCGAATTAAAGCGCCCCATTTTCAATGAATTAAACGGCGCGTTTATGGAGTGCGCGCGACTTGTCGCCGCTTTTCGTTCTTGGTCGAAACCATGCTGTCCCGGCCATTTCGCATTTGAGAACGGAAAGCTACGACAAATCGCAGCGCTCCAAAACTTCGCCCATCCGCTTGATTCCCAAAGACATTAATTCGCAAAGTCTTCGGTTAATTCACGATATGTTTGCAAGCGTCATTCTGATTGCGGCGTTGTTCCTTTTAGCCATTGCGCTGTTGAATGCCATATTCTGGCCGAAGCCACGACCCTCAAGCCAAATTTACGAAGGCGAAGTTTCCTTGTTGATTCCGGCTCGCAATGAAGAAGCGAATTTGCCGGACTGTTTACGTTCAGTCCTGAAGCAGGGCGATGTGATTCGCGAAGTTCTGATTTACAACGATCATTCGACCGACGGAACCGAAAGCGTCATAAACCATTTTGCCGAATGCGACGCAAAAGTCCGCTCAATTTATGTTCTGCCACTTGAACCCGGTTGGTGCGGAAAGAATTTCGCCTGCTGGCAATTGGCGAAAGTAGCCAGCGGGAAATGGCTGTTGTTTGTTGACGCTGATGCGCGATTGACGGCTGATGCGGTGGCACGAATGGTTGAGGAAATGAATCGGCGACAGTTGAAAATGCTTTCGTGCTGGCCGGGATTGGAACTGAGGAGCTTTTGGGAACGAACGCTGATGCCGATGTTGAACTTTGTCGTCTTCGCCACGTTTCCATCGCTGTTGTCGTTGACGCTCGACAACCCGTCGCTCGGTTTGGCGCACGGCGCGTGTTTGATGTTCGACCGCGAAAGTTACGAACAGATTGGCGGCCATTCAGCCGTTCGCGATCAGATTTTTGAAGATACGAGATTGGCGCAACTCTGGCGCGAACGCGGTCGGCGAAGTTTATGCCTGGATGGTCAAGACACGGTTCGCGTGCGGATGTATTCGTCGTTCGCCGAAATCTGGCTCGGATTTCAGAAGAACTTCTTTCCGGCGTTCAAACGCGAAGCCAGCTTCTGGCTATTCCTTATTTTCCACTTTACAGTTTTTCTTCTGCCGTTCGTCTGGATGGTTTTTCGACCAGGAATTCAAATCGCGCTGGCGGCATTCGTTGTCCTGGCGATCAGGCTGGTTTTGATTTTGCGTTTTCGCCAGCCAACCTGGTCCGTCTTGCTTCACCCTGTTGCCGAAGGGATTTTGATAGCGCTGGGGTTGTCTTCCTGGCTGAAGTGTAAAACCGGCAAAGGCGTGGGGTGGAAGGGCCGCGAGTATCACAAAGCTCGGTGACTTTGTGACTGCATTTCCTGAAAGCTGAAATGAAAAAACTGCGAATCCTGATTTCCATTGCAATACTGGCATCGGTTGCGCTGACTGATGGCGACAACCAATTGAAAACCGTGGCCGCCCACAAACCGAACATCATCTTCATTCATGCAGATGATCTGGGTTATGGCGATTTGAGTTGTTACGGCCAGCGGAATTTCCGCACGCCGAATATTGATCGGCTGGCGCAGGAAGGTTTGCGCTTCACGCAATATTACGCGGGCAGCACGGTTTGCGCTCCTTCGCGGTCGGCATTGATGACAGGCCAGCATACCGGTCACACGCGGATTCGCGGCAATGCTCGTCATCCGTTGTTGACTGAAGATGTGACCGTCGCTGAAGTTTTGAAAAGCGCAGGGTATTCCACGGCTTTGATTGGCAAGTGGGGATTGGGCGAAGCTGGGACGACAGGCGTTCCCACGCGTCAGGGCTTCGATTACTTTTACGGATATTTGAATCAACGTCACGCTCACAACTATTACCCGACGTTTCTCTGGTTCAACGAAGAGAAAGTTAAACTTCGCAACATCGTCCCTGACGAAGACCCGGAAGGATCGGGAAATGCGACGAATCGGCTGGATTACAGCCACGACCTGTTCGCTGAAGAAGCGCTGAAATTCGTCGAAAGGAACAGCAAGCAATCCTTCTTCCTTTATCTGGCGCTTACGATTCCGCATGCCAACAACGAAGCTCGGAACAAAGGCATGGAAGTTCCGGAACTCGGCCAATTCGCCTCTAAAGATTGGCCGGAGCAAGAGAAAGCAAAGGCTGCGATGATCACACGTATGGATAGCGATGTTGGCAGGTTGATGGCTTTGCTGAAGGAACAGGGAATTGATCGCAACACGATAGTCTTTTTCACCAGCGACAACGGCCCGCACAAAGAGGGCGGTTCTGACCCGAACTTTTTTGACAGCAATGGCGCTTTACGCGGCATCAAGCGCGATCTTTACGAAGGCGGAATTCGCGTTCCGATGATCGTGCGTTGGCCGGATCGTGTTAAAGCAGGCAAGACCAGCGATCAGGTTTGGGCGCATTGGGACTTTCTGCCGACGGCGGCGGAAATCGCCGGAGTCAAAGCGCCGAAGGGGATTGACGGCATTTCCATGCTCCCGGCAATCACAGGCAAAAAGCAGCGCAGCCATGAATTTCTTTACTGGGAATTTCACGAAGGCGGATTCAAGCAGGCCATCAGGATGGGCGATTGGAAAGGCGTTCGCCTTGATCCCGGCAGAGACATTGAACTCTATAACCTGCAAACCGATTTGAGCGAACGGAACAACATTGCCGCAGCGAATCCTGAAGTCGTAAAAAGAATTGAAAATCATCTGAAATCGGCGCGGACGGAGTCTGGGCTTTGGCCGGTCAAAGGCGGAAAATAGTCGTTTGCAAAACCAACCGGCAGAACACTATACTCCCGCCGCCTGCAGAGAGACACTTATTAAAATCAGCGATCTGCCCATCAGGTTTAACGGTAAACCTGATGAACGGACAATCGCCAGTACAACCAATAAACAAAATTGCTTTGCTGATGAATTTCAACCGTAGTTTTGGCAACAAAGGCTTGCGGCGTTGGCGTCAGTCTACGTCCAAAGCCGATGACGACATGGGCTTGATGGCCTTTGAGAATTAAATGCGCCTGTCTTTGCGGCTATGCCGCAGTGATGTGCGATAAGGCTAAGCCTTATCGGGACGATGCGTTCGGGGCATAGCCCCAAACTCTGATAAAGTCTCTCGGAAAGGCAGAGCCTTTCCGCACATCGGGCGGCAAAGCCGCATGATTGAAGGTTGAAATGACCTGAGTGCATTTATTACTTAAAGACCTTTTAGCCCTTGTCACACCTCCGAAGGAGAAAAAATGAAAACCACAGCAAAATCGCTTTTGGTTTGTCTGGCTCTGGTCGCGTTGCTGACGGCAATGATGGCTTCAGCCTTTGCTCAAACCTACACTGCGACGGTGACCGGAACCGTGACCGATCCGCAAGGGGCGGCAGTTCCGGGTGCAAGAGTCGTCGCAACTAATCAGGGAACCAAAATGGAACACGCCGCACAGACAAGTGATTCGGGCGTTTATACAATCCCATTCCTGCCCGTCGGCATTTATGTCATTACCATTGAAGCGAGCGGATTCAAAAAGCTGGTGTCGAATGAGATCAAGCTTGAAGTAAATCAGACGGCTCGCATCAACCTGCAATTACAAGTCGGCGGAGTCAGCGAAACCGTCAACGTGACCGATGTCTCGCCTGTCCTGCAAACCGAAAGCGTGACAGTCGGCGGCGTTATTTCCGGCAACACGACGACGGCTTTGCCACTCAACGGTCGCAACTTTCAACAACTAACTCTTCTCGTGCCCGGCACGATTACTCCCAACCCGGACAGTTTCACAGGCCCCGGCGGCGGTTTTGGCGGCGGCGGCAGGCCTTATGTGAATGGCAATCGCGAACAGGGAAATTCTTTCCTTCTGGACGGCGTATCGGTTGACGAAACAATTGACAATCGAATTGGTTACAAACCGAACATTGACGCCATTGCCGAATTCAAAGTCGAAACCAGCAATTCGTCTTCGGAATTCGGGAACGTGACCGGCGCGACAGTCAACGCAACCATCAAATCCGGCACCAACGAATTTCACGGCAACGTCTTCGAGTTTTTGCGCAATGAAGCGCTCGATGCCAATAGCTGGGCTAACAATCGCAACAATCAACGCGTTAAATCGAAACTCCGCCAGAATATTTTCGGCGGGACATTGGGCGGACCGCTTCTGAAGGAAAAGCTCTTCTTCTTTGGCGCTTACCAGGGAACGATTCAGCGAACCGGCGGAGCCGGAACGGCGGCAGTGACGCCTGTTGCCTGGCGAAGCGGCGATCTTTCAGCGTTCACCACTCCGATTCGCGATCCGCAGAAAACCGGCGCTTGCACAGCCGCAGACCGTACAGCCTGTTTCCCCGGCAATATTATTCCGGCAAACAGGATTGCGAATCCGGTGGCGAAAGCGCTTTTTGCGGATACGAATCTTCATCCGCTGCCCGTTCGCCAACAGGCTGGAACAGGCGTCGGCCTGATTGACGTGGTTACCGCCAGCGAGCTTGATTATCACCAGATGGACGGCAAGATAGATTGGCGCGTCAGCGATCAGGACAATTTCTCTGGCCGCTATTCCTTCCTGTTTGGCGAAGCTCCTCAGGTTAAGGGCGCATTGCCAACCAACATCACCAGCAAGAGCGTCACTCGTCCGCAAAATATTGCCTTGAATTGGACGCGCACATTCAGCCCGACCGTTATCAATGAAGCCCGCATCGGATTCAACCGCGCGGTTTTCATCAGCGACTTCAATGACTGGGCCGGAGTCGGCGCATTGAACTCGAAACTGGGCATACCCGGAAGCCAGGTGATCAACGGATTATCTTTGGTTTCCGCCGGTAACGGTATCTCGTTCGGCACTCGAGCCGTCAACGAAGACAACGTCACCAACACCTTCCATTACGGCGACAATCTGACGGTTTTGCGCGGTCGTCACTCGTTGAAGATGGGCGGCCAATTGCAACGATACCAACAAAATCGTTTTTACCCCGGCAACAACGGTCTGTTGGGCGGATTCACCTACGACGGACGTTTCAGCGGACTGCCTTTTGCGGATTTCCTTCTGGACCTGTTGGCCAACAAGAGCATTGGCAGCAACAGCGGAACCTGGGGACATCGTCAGAATCGCATCGGCATCTTTTTCCAGGACGATTTCAAGGTTCGCAACAACCTGACACTCAATCTGGGAATGCGCTGGGAATACACTTCACCTGTCGTGGAAGTGAAAGACCGTCAATCGAACTTTGATCTCAGAACCGGCAAACAGCTTTTCGCCGGTCGCGATGGAAACAGCCGAGCGCTTTACGATCCTTACTATAGAGGTTTCGAACCGCGTGTGGGCATTGCCTGGACGCCCAACATCCTGAACGGCAAGTTCGTAGTTCGCGCCGGTTATGGCATCACGCAATACATGGAAGGCACTGGATCGAACCTGCGTCTGCCACTCAATCCGCCGCTGTTTTCGGAAGCGGATCAGACGTACGATGCGACGACCGGACCGGGAACTATCAGCAGAGGATTTACGGATGTCATCATCCGCAATATTCCTTCGGGATTGATTCGCGTTTGGAATGTTGATTTACGTCCGCAATTCACCCAGCAATGGAATCTGGCGCTTGAATACCAGTTGACCAAATCCACGTCGTTGTCGGCTTCGTACGTCGGTCACAAGGCCGATCATCTGGTTGCTCCGACTGACTGGAATCAACCATTGCCGGGCACTGGCGCGCCTTCGACCTGGGCGCCGCTCAATTCACGCCGTCCGCTTTTTGGCGTGCTGCCTGCGGTTACCAACATCAGCGGAACGGATTCGTGGGCCAGAAGCAATTACCATTCGTTGCAGGTCTTTGGCCGTCAGCGTTTGAGCAAGGGCTTTGAATTTCTGGCGTCGTACACGCTGAGCAAGACGATGACAGACAATCTGGGTTATTACGGCAGCGGCGGCGTCGCTTCGCAGGGAGCTTATCCGTCGAACAATTATGATCGTCGTCGTGATTACGGCCCGGCGTTTTTCGACGCCAGACACAACTTCGTCTGGTCAGGCACTTATGATCTCCCGTTGGGCAAAGGGCGCAGCTACGGAGCCGACCTGCCTGGAGTTGCTGATGCCATCATTGGCGGTTGGGCGGTCAGCACAATCTTCAGCACCCATACGGGCTTCCCGATCACAGTGCAGGCGACGGATGTTTCCTTGCAAAATCCTCGCGGCGGCGGACGTCCGAACCTGATCGGCGACTGGAAACCGTCAAATCAGTCCATTGACGGTTGGTTGAATCCGGCTGCGTTCGTTCTGCCGGCTCAAGGGACGTTCGGTAATTCCGGCGTCGGCATTGCCCGCGCACCTGGATACATCAACTGGGATTTCGGCGTTGGCAAGAAGTTCTATGTTTCGGAAGGCAACTTCTTTGACTTCCGGGCGGAGTTCTTCAACTTCACCAACACGCCGAGCTTTGCGCCTCCGGCCAGAAACTTCAGCGACTTGAACACCTTCGGCAGGATCACCGGCACGGTCAGCCCGCCAAGAAGAATCGAGTTCGCACTGAAATACGCCTTCTAAAACAAAAGGTGTAAAAGGGAATTGGGGGATCAACTCGATCCCCCTTTTCTTTTTCGGCCATCAGCATTAACCTTGCCCGCGTTTTTCCCGCGTCAGATTTCAATCGAAAAATCGGAATAAATCGGAGGACTCTCGATGAAGCTCACCGCCATTGATTGGGCGATAATCGCTGTCTACTTTGCCATCAGCATGAGCATAGGCTTGTATTTCACGCGTCGCGCCAGCCGCAGCACCGACGAATACTTTCTGGCCGGACGAACTTTGCCGTGGTGGTTGGCAGGAGTTTCAATCGTCGCCACGACTTTTTCGGCGGACACGCCATTGCTTGTCACAGGCATCACCGCTCGCGGAGGCATTGCAGGCAATTGGGTCTGGTGGGCTTTTCTGTTATCGGGGATGCTGACGGTTTTTTATTTCGCCAAACTTTGGCGGCGCGCTCAGGTGATGACCGACGTCGAATTCACCGCGATCAGATATTCCGGACGCGCTTCTCATTTTCTGAGAATCTTCCGGGCGATTTATCTGGGCATTCCGATCAACGCGCTGGTTGCAGGTTCGGTGACGCTGGCGATGGTCAAGATTCTGAAAGTCATGCTGGACATTGACGAATGGACGGCGGTTTTGATCTGTTTCGCCGTGACCGGAATCTACTCAACGCTCGGCGGATTCCTGGGAGTTTTGTGGACTGACTTTTTTCAATTCTTTCTGGCGATGGTTGGCTCAATCGGGCTGGCGTATTTTTCCGTCAATAAAATCGGCGGCCTTGCGGCAATTCCTGAAGGTTTAGCGCAAACCGGCAGAAACCCCGACAGCTTTCTGGCATTCTTCGCCGATCCGAATTCGACTTATCTGCCGTTTCTGACTTTATGCATTTTCTTCGCGGTTCAATGGTGGGCGGCCTGGTATCCGGGATCGGAACCGGGCGGAGGCGGTTACGTTGCTCAGCGAATGTTCGCCGCCAAAGACGAAAAAGCTTCCCTGCTGGCGGTGCTTTCCTTCAACGTGCTGCATTACACCGTCCGCCCCTGGCCGTGGATTCTGACTGCGCTGGCTTCGATGATTTATTACGCCAATGACGCGGCGGTTCAGGCCGATCCCGAATCCGGATACGTCAGATTGATTGCAGACGTATTGCCGGTCGGCTGGCGGGGAATTCTTGTAGCGGCGATGCTGGCGGCTTATATGTCAACGATTGCGACTCAGCTTAACTGGGGAGCATCGTACATCGTCAACGACGTTTACAGGCCTTACCTGAAACCGGGCGCCAGCGAAAAGCATTATGTGATGGCCTCTCGCGGAGCTTCGGTCTTGATTATGGTTTCGAGCGCGGCTGTTTCTCTGGTTTTGGGCAAAGTCACCAACGCGCTGGATTACCTGATTGCCATCGGAGCCGGAACCGGACTGGTTTACATTCTTCGCTGGTATTGGTGGCGCGTGAACGCCTGGTCGGAAATATCTTCTATGATTGCCGCGACGATTGTTTCGCTGACTCTGCAATTGATCGTCGGCAGATCAGCTTTCGGTTTGGGCGACGGCGCTTATGACGGCCAATTGTTCGGCACGTATTCGTTGTTGATCACGACCGCGATTGTGACGATTGTCTGGCTGGTAGTGACCTTCATGACCAGACCGACAGATCAGGAAACACTGCTGGCCTTTTATCGCCGAACTAGACCGAGCAAGTTTGGATGGGGACCAATCGCCAAACTTGCCCCGGAAGTCAAAACCGACGAATTGAGCGCGAGCAAGGCGATTCAATTCGTGCTGGGTTGCGCGATGGTTTATCTGTCGTTGTTTGGGGTGGGCAATCTGGTCTTCGGAAATTACCTGCGCGGCGCTATCTTCATGATTCTCGCGCTGGCGGCAACCTGGGGAGTGCTGTCCAGAATCAATGCCAAAACCGATGAAAGTTTGTATCAGGACATTTGATTTTATGCGCCGCTTATTACTGATGTCGCTGATGTCGTTGCTGCTGATGCCTGTTATGGCTCAGCGCAATGACAAACCGCCTGTCGTGCTGATTTCAATTGACGGATTGAAGCCGGATTACGTGCTGGACGCTGACAGGCACGGTTTGAAGATTCCGAACCTGCGCCGCTTCGTCAAACAGGGCGCTTACGCATCGGCAGTAACCGGAGTTACTCCGACAGTGACTTATCCGAGCCACAC
Source organism: uncultured Heliomicrobium sp. (assembly GCA_964426025.1). GTDB lineage: Bacteria > Acidobacteriota > Blastocatellia > RBC074 > RBC074 > RBC074. The sequence continues at coordinate 6,686 of CAYRQB010000071.1, read as the reverse complement.
GACTCTGGTCACTGGTGTTTCGCCCGCCAGGCATGGAATTTACGCCAACACTCCTTTCGATTCTTTCAGCAAAAATCAGGGCGGTTGGTACTGGTACGCCGAAGACATTCGCGTGCCGACTCTGTGGGATGTTTGCGCGCAGGCGGGACTGAAAACCGCCAGCATTGATTGGCCAGTCACAGTCGGCGCGAAGATTGATTTCAACATCGTGCAGATGTGGCGAGCCGGAACGCCGGACGACCGCAAATTGATCCGCGCGCTTTCGACTCCGGGCTTGCTTAACGAAGTCGAAAAAGCCGTAGGCAATTATCCTGAAGGTTACGATTACACCGTCGAAGCGGATAAGCGCCGCGCGGCCTTCAATGTTTACCTGCTGGAAAAGAAACGACCGGCTTTTTTGACGGCTTATTTTGCCGGACTCGATGAAGTCGAACATGCTCACGGGCCGAACAGCCGCGAAGCTTACGCCGCGCTGGAAGAAATTGACGTGTTGGTTGGTCAGATTCGAGCCGCTGCTGAAAGGCTCGGCAATGGCAAAGCCGTCGTTGCTGTAGCTTCGGATCATGGTTTTTCTCCCATCAGCAAATCGCTGAACGTCAACGCAGCGCTGCGCGAAGCCGGTTTGATCGAGGTCGAGGCAGGGAAGTTGAAATCCTGGCGAGCAATCACCTGGAATTCCGGCGGTTCGGCGGCGGTGATGTTGAAAGACAAGAACGACGAAGACGCTCGCCGCAAAGCGCGAGAGGTTTTGCAGCGACTGGCGGCTGATCCATCAAACGGCTTGTTTAAAGTTTACGAAGGCGAAGCGGCACGATCGCTCGGTGGTTTTCCCGAAGCTGATTTCGTCGTTGGCACGAAGCCGGGCTTTTACATTGGCGGTAATTTCGATCCGCCGGTCGTTCGCAACATCAAACCCGGCGGCGGTCACGGCTTTTTGCCGGAACTGGCAGAAATGGATTCGGCTTTCTTCATCGTCGGCGCTGGAGTTCCAGCCGGAAAAAATCTTGGCCGGATTGATATGCGCGACATTGCGCCAACGCTGGCTAGCTTGCTCGTAGTAAAGCTGCCGGAGGCTGACGGGCGCGATTTGTTGAAGCTTGTCTTGATGAAGTAAACCATTGATGTCTTTCACCGCAGAGACGTCGAGGGCGCAAAGACAGCGCGGAGAAAACTCTGCGAAACCTCTGCGGTCTTTGCGGTGGAGAAGGCATTCGTAAAAGAAGAACTTCAAATGAAAAAAAATATTCTGATAGTTTTGCTTCTGACTTTATTGGGTAGTTCTCCGGCAACTGAGGCTCAAACGAGAGTCAGGCGTCCAAACATCATCTTCATTCAAACCGATGATCAAGCGGCGTGGGCGCTGGGTGTGAGTGGCAACCGCGATGCTTACACTCCCAACCTCGACCGATTTTTCCGCGAAGGCGCTTATTTGAAGAACGCTTTCGTCTCTACGCCGGTCTGTTCGCCGTCGCGAGCCAGCCTGATCACCAGCCGATATGGCTCGGAAGTAGGAATAACGGACTGGATCAATCCGAACCTGGAACCAGAAATGGGATTGTCAACAGATGTTCCGACCTGGACGAAACTGCTGGCTGACAATGACTATTACTGCGGATTGGTCGGCAAATGGCATTTGGGAACTCAGGATCGGTTTCATCCGTCGCAGTTCGGCTTCAAATATTTTATGGGCTTTCGCGAAGGCGGTATCAGCACAAAAGACCCAAAGCTTGAAGTCGAAGGGCAGCAGAAACAGCTAACAGGTTTTTTCGTAGACATCGCGACAGATGATGCGATTCGTTTCCTGCACGATCATCGAAGCAAAACTTTCATGTTGATGTTGAATTACCGCGAACCGCACACTGCTTATCTGCCGGTGCGCGACGAAGATTGGGCGAAGGTCAAAGACCTTGATCCGATGGTCGGTGATTATCCCGACCTGGACGTTGCGCGAGCGAAGAAAAACATGCGCGAATATCTGGCCAGCGTCGCGGCGATTGACCGCAACTTCGGGCGACTGATGTCTGTGGTTGATGATCTGAAATTGCGTGAAGACACGGTTGTCATCTTTACCAGCGATCACGGCTACAACATCGGCCAGCACGGAATCTGGCACAAAGGGAACGGGCATTACATCACCAACGCCGCCGCCAAATTCAAAAACCAGGACCCGGCCATTCAACGTCCGAATGTGTTTGATACCTCGTTGAAGACGCCAACCGCCGTGCGCTGGCCCGGGATGATCAAAGCCGGAAGTGAAATCAAGAACACCACGACCAATCTGGATTGGTTCCCGACCTTGCTCAGCATTGCCGGAATCAAGTTGCCAGCGAACATCAAGATTCGTGGCCGTGACATCACGCCATTACTGAAGGGCAAGCGCGTCAAATGGGACGACGATCTTTACGTTGAATGGAGCCAGCATCATTACACTAAGACTCATCTGCGAATGTATCGCACGCCTGAATGGAAGCTCGTTCGTGATTTTCTGAACGCTGGAAAAGACGAACTCTACAACTTGAAATCAGACCCAGCCGAAAGCAGAAACCTGATTGACAATCCGGCTACGACGGTTATTCGGAAAAAGCTCGAAGCGAAATTGCTCGCGAGGATGCGAGAGAATGACGACTTCGTCCTCAAAACGATCAAGGGCGTCAAAGAGAGCGGCGGCAAATAGATGAAATACGATTTTGGTTTTACAAAGCAGGAGTTGACCGTTTTCAGAAGGCTCACTTCGCCGGAAAAGATACAACGTTTTCTTGATGAAGATGTCGCTTACAACAAAGAGAAGGATGGTGAGACCTGTCGCAGTCCGCGACGCGTGATTCGAGACCGTCTGGCTCATTGCGCTGAAGGAGCTTATTTTGCCGCCGTTTCTCTTCGGATGATGGGGCATCCGCCGCTGATTGTGGATTTGATGGCTGTGCGCGACGACGATCATTTGCTGGCCGTTTTCAAGCAAGACGGTCATTGGGGCGCAATTGCCAAATCAAATTATTCGGGACTGCGATTTCGCGAGCCTGTTTATCGGAACTTGCGCGAACTGGTGATGTCTTATTACGCGCATTATTACAATCTGAAAGGCGAACTGACTTTGCGCGAATATTCGCGCCCGGTCAATCTCGCCCGTTTTGATCGTGAAAACTGGATGACGACTGAGTCGGATTTATGGCAGATCGGGGAATTCCTATATACCGTGCCGCATTTTCAAATATTGACTCAGGCGATGGCGCGCAAGCGCAGAAGGCTGGACAAGCGCCTGTTCCAAGCCGGTTTGGTTGGCGCTGCAAATTGAATTCCGGTCAAAATTATTTAGTCGCATTCGATTCGCCATCAGCTTGCAATCAATAAGTGTTCCAGTACAATAGCCGCTCAGTCGTACATCTGACTGAGTCATCAAATCAAAACTTTATTCACCCAAAGTATCGAGGAAGGAGATAGCGATAATGGCAGTTTACGTCATTTGTGAACCGTGCATAGGCACAAAGGACACGGCTTGCGTAGAGGTTTGTCCGGTGGATTGCATTCACCCGCGCAAGGATGAGCCGGATTTTGAAGAGGCCACACAACTTTTCATTCACCCTGATGAATGTATTGATTGCGGCGCATGTCAGCCAGCCTGTCCGGTGGAAGCAATTTATCGAGACGAAGATGTACCTGAGCAATGGAAGGACTACATCCAGATTAACGCTCAGCATTTTCAGTAGTTGTTATAGATACGAGCTACAGTGAGCCGGACGCTAGTTATAGTAAATCCGGCTCGCTGTCTTCAGGAAGCTGGTAGTTACTCAATGAATGTCTCCCTTCACGTGATGCCTACCTGAAAACAGAGTTTTATCTGCCTTTCTAATTTTTTAGCTTGACAACCAAGTTCTAAGAGTAGTATCTAATACCTGCATCCCATCAAGCATGAATTCTTTCATGCTGTTGCCCTTCAAATCATTGTTTGATCCCTGATAGCTTATTTGAGTTAAATTGTTTATCGGCACTCGCGCCATTATTTGTGTGAAACTTGGCGTGTAATCGCTGATAATTGTTTGAGTTGATATTGAGAAAGCTATTTTTTCGCCAATTGATAAGCTTCCATTAGGCCTTCTACCTTATACCCCCGAAAGATAACACACACAGCCTGGCGAAGATGACAGTGATCGTCTGATTCCTCATTCAAACTTGTTCTCGAAATTATCAATTGATCTGTTGCCGGTATGCGGTGATCTATCCATTGTTCGTTTTTCGATGGTATGTGCACTGTATAACTGCGATTATGAGGAGAGGTGTGTAAGGTGTGAAGATAATTCAATAGATGCTCTTATTATTCCCCGATCAGATTAACACTCAATAAATCATTTCAGTTTCTGAAACAGTAACTTGGGCAGAGGTGTGCCTGCGAGTTACTCCAATATAGCTGGCTGGCATCCGTTCGTTGTCCAAATTGTCAGTGAAGGCTATAGGTGTGTGAAAGTGCGTATAACGCAACTTTATTGTTACTCGTAATTCTCACTATGCAAGTAACTCAGGTTTAATATGAAGATGGTGTCAAATCGCAATAACAAGTTTTTTCCCGTAAAGTGTAGAGAAGCTGATAGCCTGAAAAAGGCGAACAGGGTTTTTCGTTGGTTAGGGCCTGAAATAACTAAGTTCGTAATTTTCGCAATCGTTTATGCGCTACTTACCGCTAATTTCGCCCAACTCGGCAGAGCGGTTTTGGCGGGCGGAGTGCAAACTATCAGCCTGAGGGCAGAAGCTCTTTCGGCTACTCAGATTCGTTTGTATTGGAGCATCAAAAACCCTGGTTCGATTTCGTCCATTCGGGTTTACAGGGCTATGGCTTCATCGCCACAGAATTTTGAAATGGCAGCTTCCTTGGCGGCAAATACAACAAGTTACCTGGATCAAGGGTTATCGGCCAACGGTTCGTACATTTACATAATCAGGACGGTTGCGGGAGGCGGAGTATTGCTTTCGGCGCCATCCAATGCCGTTTCGATAACCTTGGTCGGGACAGGTGCCGTCCCGACTCCGACTCCGGCTTCAGGTCCAGTCCCTACGCCAACACCAGTTCCAACTCCAGTGGCAACTCCGACGCCAAATCCCGATCCAGTGGGACCGCCAATTACCCCGTCTGGCAACGACGTGCTTTCGGCAAGAGCCGTGTCAACCACTCAGGTTGAATTGTCTTGGCAGGTCAAAGCGCCACCGAAAACCACAACGGTGCGAGTGTACAGAGCGATTGCCTCTGATCCATATAACTTCATAAATGTTGCAACCGTCAGCATATCGCCAGGACGTTATGTAGACTCAGGGCTGAATCCGAATACAACTTATTATTACCAGATTAAATGGCCTGTCAGCGGAGTGTTACTTTCTCCGCCGTCAAATACTGTGAAGGTGACGACAGCGAACAATGGATCGCCAGCGCCGAACCCTTCGCCCACGCCAACTCCAACTCCGGCAGCAACGCCAACACCCGGCCCAACGCCTGCGCCTACGCCAAGTCCGACTCCTACGCCAAATGCCACACCGACACCCGTTCCTACTCCGACTCCTGGAATCAATCCGTCAGGAGCGATTCCGCTGGATGATGAGGAAGCGGAATTGATGCGGCTGATTAGTGAGTTTCGTTCCACCAGACATTTAGGGCCTATCCGCCCATCAATCGCTTTGACAAAGTCGAGCGATTTTCTGAGCCGCGATTTGGCAAACCGAGCGGCTGTTTCCAAGTTGGACAGTAGCGGACGAGACGTGGAATCAAGGGCGAGAGCTTTCGGCTATCAACCCAACACAAGGTTTGAAGCAGTTGTGGCTGCCGGAAATCTTTCCGCTCAACAGGCGCTGAACTTATGGAAGGCATCTGCTGCGGACAGCGACGTTCTTCTAACTCCGATTTGGAAGGTGGCGGGAATAGGCCGAAGCTTCAATTCATCCTCCGGGCAATGGTATTGGGTCGTCGAATTGGCAGGGTTTTGGGATAAGACTATACCGATACCAGGCGAAGACGACGATGGTCGGGTGGATGGAAGCGATTCTATTCGCACTCGTCCGCCAGGTTGGGCTATAGCAGCAGGGCATAGATTTTCAGGTTACGCCGAAGACGGAATGGATTGGTACAGCTCGCTGCATTGCGATTTGGATGAGCCGAGCAGATTTTGCTGGAAAGACGAACCGCCACAAGGAAACCCAAGTCTGAGACAGCCTTCATTGCCTGATAATTTGACTGGCACATGGCACGTTCAGTATTCGATCTCGCCGACAGGCATCGTGCATTACAACGATTACAACGGATGGGACGCCACGGGATTTACGATAACGTATTGGATCAATGCCAATGGAACCTGGCAGAGCAAAGGTTATCGCGCTTACCAGGTTCCAACTCCAAGCGAATCCGGCACCTGGACATCAGTTCACGACGCTTCGCGTGATGAAGAAATAGTGACGTTTTACAGACCGGGCAAACCAACAGCGACAATTCGAATTCACGCTGCACGTGGAGTTTTGACTCTATACGCGGTTGAAGGAGGCTCGGCAATGCAGAGTTTTCTCAAGGGAGTTCCTGCGGACAGCAACCCTAAAGATGATCCTCAAATCATTTTACATCCCGGTATAGGGTACTTTAACGCTCCGCATGCTCCATTTCCCAGATGAAGTATAGCTGCGCGCGCCAATAAGGTGGGTAGCAGCGGAAAGCTGCG
>CAYRQB010000070.1:0-21128 GCA_964426025.1 uncultured Heliomicrobium sp. | reverse complement strand
AAATCTTTACCAACCTGATAAGCTTTATACTTTCTTCAAAGGTTGAAAGTCCTTAAAACGACTCTTAAATTTTCCAGCATTAACTTAAAGTTCTAGTAAAACCGGTTTTGTGGCATTCAATGAGCGGATATGGCTTCGGCCCATTTGAGCTTGATCGTCAGAAGCGCACTTTGCGGCGTGACAATCAATTGGTATCTCTGACGCCCAAAGTTTTCGATCTGCTATGCGTTCTGATTGAGCGGCGCGGCGCAGTAGTTGAAAAAGAAGAAATACTGCGACTGGTCTGGCCTGACACCATCGTTGAGGAAGGCAACTTGAGCGTCAACATATCAATGCTTCGCCGCGCTCTTGGCGACACTCAACACGATCATCGGTACATAGTCACATTGCCCGGACGCGGTTACAGCTTTGTGGCTGAGGTTGTTGAAATCAACCCTCACGACCGGGCGAATTACAGTCAACAATCTCCGCGTGCTTTCCAACAACATTTTTTGGGCAATCACAATTCGGCTCCTGCCACCGCCTATGCTGCGGCAATGATCGAACCTTTGAGCGGAGCTTTGCCGTTGGATTCGCCTTTTTACATAGCGCGGCCTGTTGACGATGAATTCTTTTCCGCCATCGCGCGCAGCGACAGCATCATCCTGGTCAAAGGCGCGAGACAAGTCGGCAAAACTTCGCTGCTGGCACGCGGATTACAACAAGCCAGGCAATGGGGGGCGAAAGTGATCCTGACCGATTTCCAGTACTTGAATGCCGCCTACATGGAATCGGTTGAAAAGTTCTTTCTGATGCTGGCTGAATTGATTGCCGATCAGCTCGTGCTCAAAACCTTTCCGGGCGAGTTGTGGAATCCCAACATCGGGCCAAGCGCAAACTTCGAACGTTATTGGAGGCGGGTGGTTTTGGCAGAATACGATTCGCCAATCGTTTGGGGATTGGACGAAGTTGACAGGCTCTTTCCCTACGATTTCGCCAGCGAAGTTTTTGGCCTTTTCCGTTCGTGGCATAACAAACGCGCGCTGGACCCTGCCGCTCATTGGAACAGGGTGACGCTGGTGATGACATACGCGACGGAAGCTCATTTGTTCATCACGGATTTGAATCAATCGCCCTTCAATGTCGGAACGCAACTTTTTCTGGACGACTTCAACCTGGATCAAGTGCGCGAATTGAACGAACGCTACTCTTCTCCGCTCAACGATGAGGATCAATTGAATGGCTTTTTCCGGCTGGTCAACGGCCATCCATATCTTTCCAATCGCGGATTGTGGGAGATGAAAACTCATCGAGTGGATTTGAACAACCTGGCTCTTCAGGCGGATCGGGACGACGGAGTTTTCAGCGATCATCTGCGGCGCGTGCTGGTTTCTATCAATCACGACCCTGAAGCCGTCGAGGCAGTAAGAGCTTTGTTAAGTGGGGAGCGCTGTCTTAAACCGGACGTTTTTTACAGGCTGCGAAGTTCCGGCGCGATCACAGGTCATTCCGTTCGCGAGGCGGAGCTTCGTTGCGAACTTTATCGCATCTTCCTGCAAAACAGAGTTTGAGCCGCCGGCTTCGGATTCGATGGTCCAATCCGAGACCTGTAGACAAAGACCGAAAGACAAAAGCCGAAGTCTGAACGATGTTTCTTCACGAGCAAACAGCTTCATCCTTTTACGTTGTCGGCGGCACATTGCGCCGCGACGCCCCCAGTTATCTTTTGCGTCGCGCCGACGACGACCTTTACGATTGCCTGATTCAGGGAAGATTTTGTTATGTGCTGACTCCGCGACAGATGGGGAAATCTTCTCTGATGATTCGCACGGCGGCGCGACTGATGGAAACAGGCGCTGGCGTTGTCATACTGGACCTGACTGCCGCCGGTCAGCATTTGAACGTCGAACAGTGGTACGGCGGATTGCTGACACAGATCGGCAGTCAGACCAACCTGGAAGACGCGTTGCTGGATTTTTGGGTGCAGCGAAAACTGCTCAGCCCGTTGCAGCGTTGGATGGCGGCGCTAAGCGAAATAGTTTTGCCTCGTTATTCCAAACGCCTGACCGTCTTCATTGACGAGATTGACGCTGTCAAAAGCCTTCCGTTTTCGACCGATGAATTCTTCGCCGGGATACGCGAACTTTACAATCGCCGTACGCTGCATTCGGAACTTGAGCGTCTGACATTCTGCCTGCTTGGCGTGGCCACTCCTTCTGATCTGATTGGCGACGCGAATACAACGCCCTTCAATATCGGGCGGCGAATCGAACTTCATGATTTTACGGCTGCGGAAGCCGCGCCGCTTGCTCAAGGGTTGAGGCGCGAAAAAGCCCTGAGCGCAAGACTGCTCAAACGGGTTCTTTACTGGACAAACGGTCACCCATATCTGACTCAGCGGCTTTGCCAAAGCATTGCTCAAAATCAAAGCGTCAAAACCGAGCGCGAAGTTGATCGCATTTGCGGGGAGTTGTTCCTTTCGGTTCGCGCGCGCGAGCGGGATGACAATCTGTTATTCGTTCGCGACAGATTGCTCCGCGGTTCAAACGATCTGACAGCCCTGCTGGAACTTTACGGACGCATACGCAACGGCGATAAAGTGCCCGACGATGAAACCAATTCGCTTTACAGTTCGCTGTTGCTTTCTGGCGTAGTCAAAACCGAGCAGGGACATCTGCGCGTTCGCAACCGCATTTACGCCCTCGCTTTCGATCAGAATTGGATCAAAGACAATTTGCCGGATGCCGAATTGCGTCGCCAACGCGCGGCTTATCGTCGCGGAATGCTGCGCGCGACAATGATCAGCATAACCATACTGCTGGCTTTTGCCTTGCCTGCCTTGATCGCGCTTTGGCAAAGGAATGTTGCCGCCGAACAGGAATCCGCCCGACGAAAACTGCTTTATGCGGCTCATATGAACACGGCGGCGCAGGATTGGCACATGGCCAACATCACGCGAATGCATGAGTTGCTGGAAACACATCTGCCTTCCAATGAAGCGGAGGATTTGCGCGGCTTTGAATGGTATTACTTCTGGCGTCTGCTCCATCGTGAACGTTTTACGTTGCACGACGAAATGATTGTCTTATCCACTGCGTTTTCACCCGACGGCAAATTGCTGGCCACTGCCGGAAAAAAATCAGACATCAAGCTATGGAACGTCGCCAACGGCAAATTGATTGCTCCATTACCCGGTCATAAAGATCAGGTTTGGAGCATAAAATTTTCGCCAGACGGCAAGCGATTGGCTTCCGCCAGTTGGGATCGCACTGTCAAAATTTGGGATGTGAATTCGCTGAAGCTGTTGCGCACGATCAATGCACACGAAGATAAAGTATGCGGCCTGGCTTTTTCGCCCGACGGACAAACACTTGCCACCAGCGGATGGGACAAACAAGCTAAGTTGTGGGAGGTTGCGACCGGCAATTTAATCAGAACCTTCAACGGACACGAAGGCTGGGTGTGGGATGTGGCGTTTTCGCCCGATGGGCGCAGGCTGGCGACAGCAGGCGAAGATCATTACGTGATCATGTGGGACGCGCAAACCGGCGGCGATTTGATGAGGTTGAAAGGTCACGACGCCAGCGTTTATACGGTGGAATATTCACCCGACGGATCGAAACTGGCTTCGGGCAGTAACAACGGATCAATAAAAATCTGGAACGCAGGAAACGGCCAGGAATCGGTTTCGCTCAACGAGCATTCGTTCAGCGTCAATTCGGTGGCTTTCTCTCCGGATGGGAAACGTCTGGCAAGCGTTGGATTCGACCGGGTGATAAATTTATGGGATGTCGAGTCCGGTCGCCAATACACGGAAGTGAAAGGGCACAGCGACGAAATCCGATCCGTCGCGTTTTCACCGAATGGTTCTTTGCTGGCAACGGCAAGCGAAGATTCCACGGTCAAACTGTGGGACGCTCCGCAAAGCGAAAAACCCGATTTGCTGATGCATCCGGACGAGCATACCCAATCGGTCAGCTTTTCTTCCGACGGCAGATGCATCGCCACATCGAGCAAAGAAACGATTTACATATACGACACTGCGACCGGAGCATTGTTGCTGAGCATTCCGACGCAGGCGATTATCAACAGCATTTTGTTTTCGCCTGATTGTCGCTTTATCGCTGCGGCTCATCGCGATAATTCGGTGACTTTGTGGGATGTTTCCAGCGGAGTTTTCGTAACCGCATTCAAAGGCCACACCGATCAGGTTTTTTCTCTGGCCTTCACGCCGGACGCCAGAATTCTGGCCACGGGTTCACGCGACGATTCAGTCAAGCTTTGGGATATGGATTCGCGTCGGGAAATCTTTTCTTCAAAGACACACACTGCCGGCGTCAAGGCTCTGGCAATTTCTCAGGATGGAAATTTTCTGGTTACAGGCAGCGACGACCGGACATTGATTGTTTGGGATTTGATTTCAAGACAACCGATAAAGTCACTGAAAGGACACATCAACGAGGTCTGGTCAGTGGCTTTTTCGCCGGACGGAAAATTGATCGCATCTGGCAGTTATGATCGCTCGATCAAGATTTGGGATTGGCAAAATTCCCGCACTTTGCTGACCTTGCGCGGTCATTCGGCGGGCGTCAGGGCTTTGGCATTTTCGCCCGACGGCAATCGTCTGGCATCGGGCGGAGAAGGCGGCACAATCAAAATTTGGGAAATTGCCACCGGAAATGAATTGATCACTTTGCTGGGCCACACTAAAAAGATCACGGCGCTGGCCTTCTCGCCTGACGGATTGATACTGGCTTCCTCTTCGCAAGACCGTTCGGTCAGACTGTGGCGAGCGACAAGAAAAGACGAGGTGGCCAAAATTCTGAACCAGCCACCTCGTCAAAATTGAAATCATCTCTGCCCAGGAATTCGAGAAAAGAAATCTTACGCCAAGCCGCAGAGACGCCAAAAGAAAGAGGGAGATTTTGAACACCCCTTACTCACAAAAGCGTTGCGTTCTTCCTCCGCTTTAAGCCTTTGCGATCGGGCGCGAATCTCAATTTTCTCGAAGGCCATCAAATCGCTCACTTCGCTTTCACGTCGTAAGCGGTAAGCGATTTTTGATTACGTATGTATAGCTTGCCGCCGGAAATGACCGGATGCGCCCAACTGGGTTTGCCCAGATATTCAATCGAAAAGCGGCCTTTTTCGTTGTAAGCGTTCGGTGACGCTTCAGCCATTCCGACCACCTGATCTTCTCCCAGCAAATAGAGCATGCCGTCGGCATAAGCCAGCGAGCCTTTTCCGACGCTGCGATTCGCCCACATCTTTTTTCCTGTGGCAAATTCCAGACAGGTCAGGACTGAATTCGAAAAGCCGTACAAGTATCCGTTGACCAACACCATTCCGCCGTGGTGATTCATCATATCTTTGGTGAAGTAAATTTCCTGCGATTTGACTTCGCCGCCTTGCGCGCTCAGTCCCAGCAATCCGCCGCCGGTTCCGTATGCCGACGAGAAGAAAACCTTGTTGTCGGCGAAAACAGGCGTCGTGCAATTGGCTGTGCCATTGGCTGCGCGGTCGTATCGCCACATCACTTTTCCGTCGCTGGCTCGAACGCCAACCGCCGCGCGCGAAGTGAAGTTCATGATCGTCCTGACGCCGCCAACGTTGGCCGCAATGCAGGACGAATAAGCCGCGCCGTCACTCAAATCGCTTGTCTGCCAGACGGTTTGCCCCGTCGCTTTATCCAGCGCGACGATGCTGGCTCCGCGTCCGCCCGGCGAAACAATCACGCGATTGCCGTCAACCAACGGCGATTCGCTGATCAGCCATCCAGGATTGCGTCCGCCAAAATCCTTGAGAATGTTTTTTCTCCACACCGGGGAACCGTCACGAGCCTGTAAACAAGCCAGATCGCCATTTTCCGTCAGCACGTAAATTCGGTCGGCGTCAAGCGTCGGCGTCGAGCGCGGCCCATTGCCACGCCCTTCGTCAACTTTCGGCCCCAAGGCGGTTGACCAGACCGTTTTTCCATCGGCGCGATTCAAACAGAAAATCACGCTCGCTTCGCCGCGCGTTCCCTGTATGTATATTCGATCGCCTCTGACAGCCAACGATCCAAATCCTTCGCCCAGCGATGAAATTGACCAGACAACCGGCGGCCCAGACGTAGGCCATTGTTTCAGCAACCCCGTTTCCGCCGACAAACCGTTGCGATCATTTCCGCGCCATTGAGGCCAATCTATGGTTGCGGCAACGGCATTGGCATTGGCATTGGCAACCGGCGGCATTTCGCCAATCGCCCACAAAGACATGGCAAGCGCTAAACACAAAACAAGCAAACCAATTTGTTTCATCTTCAGTTTCCTTTCCTCTCCTGAGAACGTTGCGGTTGTGAAATCGGGTCAGGCAAGTTTCGGCTTGAATGGTAACACACCGCATCAAAGCGTCAATTAAGCCGTTGGAACGATGTCTGAACAGCGAAGCAATATTGAAATTTTGGCCTATCAATGTTACTTCACCTGACTGACTGACCTTGCTCTTACTGCTCAACTTACACATCGGAGATTTTATGAAGAACTTTCGCCGCGTTTTTTCCGCCGTCTGTTTGCTGCTGGCCGTCACGACGCTTTCGTTCGCGCAGCAAATTGACGTTCGCAGTCGCATTCCACAAATCGAAAAAATGATCGTCGAGGAGATGGAGAAAAACTCCGTGCCCGGCATGTCCGTTGCCATCGCTCTTGACGGTCGCATCGTTTACTCGAAAGGCTTCGGTTATGCCGATCTGGAAAACAAAGTCCCGTTCACGGCGCAAACCGTTTCGCGAATAGGTTCGGTCTCAAAAACTTTTACGGCTTTGGCGATCATGCAGCTTGTCGAACAAGGCAAGATCAATCTGGACACAGAGGTTCAAACCTACGTCCCGACCTTTCCGAAAAAAATAGCGCCGATCACCATTCGCCAACTGCTCTGCCATCAATCCGGCATTCGGCATTACAAAGGCTCTGAGTTTCTCAGCGCGGTCGAATATAACGATGTCGAATCTTCGCTGGCTATTTTCAAAGACGATCCGCTGTTGCAACCGCCGGGCGAAAAATACAGTTACACGACTTATGGTTATAACCTGTTGAGCAGAGTCGTCGAGGCCGCTTCAGGCGAAAGCTTCCCGGATTATCTGCAAAAGCACATGATCGCTCCTCTGAACATGAATCAGACTTACCTTGACCGTCCGCGTCAGATCATTCCGATGCGCGCTCGCAATTACACAAAAGGCGGAAACAGTCCGATGGAAAATGCCCTCGCCGTCAATCAAAGCAACAAATGGGGCGGCGGCGGATTGCTTTCGACAGTTGAAGATTTGGTCAAATACGCCGCAGCCTACGACGGCGACAAACTGGCCAAGCCGGAAACAATCAAACAGATGTTCACGTCTCAAAACACCACCGACGGCAAACCGACGGCTTACGGATTGGGTTGGGCAATCGCCAACGATCAAGGCAAACGCCGAGTTGAGCATTCAGGCGGATCAATGGGAGCGACGGCCATCCTGACTAAATATCCCGAACAAGGTCTGATCATCGCTGCGCTGGTCAATTGCGACCATTTCGGAGCGCCGCAATTCAAGGTTCGTATCGCCAATCTGCTGTTTGGCAATCCGGAACAATCCAGGTGAGCGCGCCAATTCCATCTCAACTCAAAATTGAAATTGAGCCGTCCAAATCTTCAAACGGCTATTTACTGGCGGCGGGCGCGGCGGTTCTGTGGGGATTTTCAGGAGTCGTTACCAGTTATCTGTTGCGACATCGCCAAATGCGACCGGACGAATTGCTGGTCTTTCGTACAGGATTCGCCTCTCTGATTCTGTTGGCGTGGCTGGCGATGACGGCAAAGCATTTGATCAGAATTCGTCGCACAGACCTGCCCTACTTCGCCTTGCTCGGCGCAATCGGTTTGGTAGCCAATCAGGGGTTCTACTATTTGGCGTTGACGATGGTCAGCGTCGGTTACGCGTTGATGCTGCAATATCTGGCTCCGGTCTTTCTGATGATTTACGGCGTCGCGTCGAAGACAGAAGCCATGAGTTGGGGAAAGGCTGTTGCCGCCATATTGGCTCTGGGCGGATGCGCATTGATGATGTTGGGTCAGCCGGGCGGATTGGGGAAAGTATCGTGGGTTGGCACTGTGTGCGCTTTAGGCTCAGGCGTCGGTTTCGCGTTTTACACCGCGTTCGGCAAACACGGATTAAGGCGATACGATTCGCGAACGATGATGACTTACGCCTTTTTGTCCGCGGCGCTGATGTGGCTGATCATTCGTCCGCCGTGGAAAATCGCCTGGAGCAGTTACGATCTTTCGACGTGGGCATTTTTCTTGTATCTGGGGGCAATCGCCACCGTGCTTCCCTTCGCGCTGTATCTGGCCAGCCTGAAATATCTGGAAGCCAGTCGCACAAGTCTGACATCCATTCTTGAACCGGTTTTCGCGGCAGTCGTGGCGTGGGTTTGGTTGGGACAGGCTTTATGGCCGTTGCAGATTGCCGGAGGCGTCGCTGTATTGGTCGGCGTGGTAATGCTGCAAATCGAAAACCTGCTGAAACTGGTGTGGAACCGGAAGCGATTGCAACCGGCTGATTTCTGACCGGGTTTACCGGCCAATCATTCGGTCGCCACCGCTTCCGACGCTTCCCGCTTATTTCTTCTTGCCGGAATTTTCCACCTTCAGTTCGTTTTTGACTTCGAATAAACCTGGGACGCCGCCGGCTCTGACGTTCGCAATATTGCTGTCGGCCTGACTGTTGACCACTCCCTTCAGAGTCAACCGGCCATTCTTGATGATGATGTGAATCGAAGGAATCGGTTGCTGGCCGTATCGAAACAACGGAGAGTTGAAATTAAACAAGGTGCGATAAACAGCCAATCGCAAACGGTCGTCCTGACCCGAAAGCGGAAGCTCTTCGATTTCATTGACGACCTTCGTCACGCCTTCGATCTTCTCGACGCGATTTTCCGCGTCGCTTTTGATGATCGGTCGTGTGACTTGTCCGCGCAGATAAACCGTCCCGTCGGCTTCGACATTTCCTTCCAGCCAATCGAAGACGCCGAAGAAAGGAATGGTCACCAATTCCTTGCGAACTTCCTTGACCAGATAAGCGATGTTGCGAGCGTCGCGCTCAGCCTGTGAAGACGGTGTTTGACTCTTGCCGGATTTTTTCTTTTGCGGTTCAAACGATCCGGCGACAATCGCCGAAGAACTTATGGCAACGGCTAAAAAGATTGCCGTTGAAAAGACGAACACGAATCGCTTCATAAAACCTCCTTCGTGAAGTCGAAAATATGTTTTTGAACGGCGTTGACTTTATTATGCCCTGCCGAGCAGCACGAAACCAGACCACAAAAAAGGATGACGATCCGTTTGCCGTCCGAGCCAGTTTTGCACAGCCGTTCGCCAAAGTTCGGCGATGGATGTCTTTGAAGGTTTGTCTTTGAGCAGGCGGTGAAACTCGATCATCAATTCGGTCGTGGCCGGTGAATCGGATTTCCAATGGCTGAGCAATTGCGATCGGCTGCCCGCAACAAACCATGCCCAGCTCCAGGCGGTCATCGCTCGATTGCGCAGCGTGTGCGGCAAAGCCCAATCGCCAGCCGACATCACAACCAAATCCGAATCCAGGTTGAGAGCAGGCAGTTCACGCAATTCCAGCAAACCGTCTTCCTTTGCCTCCGCCTTTGTCGCTGCTGCCAGAAATGAAAACAAAGGACTGGCTTCGTTATGAATTCCCTGTGCGGCAAAGTGAATAAACCGCGCGTTGCCCATCTCCTTCTTGATTCGATCTTCGTCGGCGTCCGCCCCCGAAAGCTCAAGAGCCTGCCCCGCGTCGTAAAGTTTGACAATCTCTGCCGTTTCTTTTCCGGCTTCTGCTGTTGAATCCTTCGGCGAACTTCCCAGCGCCGTCTTGATTCTTTCGGCAACGTCCGGACTGAGCGCAGTGTTTGCGACTGTCAGCAAGGTCAATGACTTTGCCTGTCTGTTTGCGGTTGCGGCGAAGACGTTGACGCGATTGTTGCTGATGGCATTGAAAATGGTCAGCGAAGGCGTGCAGGAGACGGCGAAGTTTTCAATCAGGTAGCGGTCAGTTTCATCTCGCAAAGCGGCGAACGGCAAATTCCACGAAATCGCATCAGGAGCAACGATCAAATGCGTTCTCGATTCCAGCGATGTCTGCGCGGGTTTCAGCAGCAGATCGTAAAGCTCGCGGGCTTGCTCGTTGACGCTATCCTCGCGATTGATAATCGCCTGGTTAAATCGCGACAGGCGAGCGA
Organism: uncultured Heliomicrobium sp.; assembly: GCA_964426025.1. Taxonomy (GTDB): domain Bacteria; phylum Acidobacteriota; class Blastocatellia; order RBC074; family RBC074; genus RBC074. The sequence goes on along the minus strand of CAYRQB010000070.1, from coordinate 10,887 downwards.
ACAAATCTCCGCGCGTGGTTTCCAGCAGAAATATTTTCAACGTCGGCGATAAAGCTGCCGCTCTGCCTCGTTGGTTTTTCAATCGCTCTTTGGCAAAGACGAACAGGTAAACTCGTTCGTCGGTTTCAACGAATTCCAGCAGAGCGGTTTTGGCGTCGGCCACCAATGGCGCGACCTGTTCGACCGTCAACGGTTTGAGTTCGCCGCGCAGGGTTTTCAATTGAGGCCGCAAGGCGTACAAGCGCGCGCGAAAATCCGAATAAGCGGCTTGAGCTTTCTGCAACTGAATTTTCAGATCGGCAATGCGGCTGGGTTTGGGTCTTTCGCTTTCCTGTTCGCGGAAAAGGCGAGCGTTGGTGATGGAGATTTCATTCAACAATTGCCGCTCGCGCTCCTGTTCGCGCGGCGTCATCGTTTTGACGATCCGTGTTTTCAGGTTTTGCAGCAATCCGGTCAGAACGCGAAGCTTGGCGCGTTGCGAATGACTGTAAGCTTCATTTCCCTGCCCATCTCTGATTGCGACGTCAACCATCGCCAGATACGGAGCGACTTTGTTTTCGTAATATCTTGGTTGTTGACCGCGACTGGTTGGCGCGCGCATCGTTTCGATGACGGAAATCGCTTCGGTCAATGCCTTGCGCGCCGCCGCCAGATCGTTCAACCGGTAATGCGCTCTTCCAGCTCTGTGGCGCGATTGCCAGTAAAGATCAAGCTCGTTGGCTTGTCTGGCGATTTCCGCAGACTTGCCCGCGACTTCGACCGATTTCAGATAATCGCCTTGCAGATAATGAACCAGGCTGGAGTTCAACAAGGTTGCGGCGATACCGGCCAGATTGTTCGCGCGTTCGTAAAGCTCCAGGCTTTTCGCGTAATGTTCCAAAGCCGCAGAGTAATCCTGTCTGGCCGACAACGTGACGCCGACATCCAACAATGCCTGCGCGGTTTCCTGTATGTCGCCGATCTGTTCGCGCAAAGCCAGCGATTGCCGATAAGCCGCCAACGCCTCATCCATTCGGTTCAAGCTGTACAACGACCCGCCAATTTTCTGCCAGGCCGTTGCGATTTCCGTTTGGCTATTCAGCGGTCTGACAATTTCCAGATTCTGCCGATATGCTTCGAGCGCAAGCGAATAATTTCCATTGAGCGAATGAATCAAACCAATGCCGAGCAATGCCCCAGCCTCGCCTTCGCGAGTTCCGGCTTCGCGTTCGGCTTGCAGGCTTCGGTTGTAAAACGACAAAGCCTGATTGTAATCGCCCTGCTCATAAAGAACATTCGCCAGACTGTGATAGGCAAATCCCAAACTTCTGCGATCTCCGGCGGCGATCAATCTGTCTGCGGCTTGACGATAAAGCTCAATCGCCGCTGCGTCTCGGCCTTGCTCGAATTCGACGCGAGCGATCTTCAACACTCGATGCGCCGCAGGAACCGGTCTTTTCAATGTATCAAGTTGTTTGACCGATTGGTGGTAATACTCGACTGAGCGAGCAAACTCGCCTTGCTCGTAATAAAGGTTGCCGAGGTTTTCCAGCGTCTGCGCCACTTCGAATTTCCGGTCCAGCGATTCATAAATCTTCAAGGCTCGCTGGAAATAATCCAGTGCATCCGGAAACCGGGTCTGCGCCAGATATACCAGAGCAATGCTGTTCAATGAACGAGCGGTTTCGGATATTCGGCCAAGCTCTTCTTCAATCTTCAGACTGTTGCGATAAGCCGTCAGCGCATCTGTATAACGGCTCTGAACGAAATGGATAATGCCGATGTTGTGCCAGGCGTTGGCCAGTTCATTCTGGTTGTTAATGCGTTCCGCAACCAGAACGACGCATTGCAACAAAATCAGCGCACGCGCGTATTCGGCCTGGGTGTAAGCGCGATCGCTTTGCCCGCTGAGCAAAAACATCAATTCGCGATTGACCAGATCGGCGTCGTCATCCAGCAACTTCCTTCGTTCTTGGTCGGTCTTCGCTTCCGTCAATCTGTTCAGCAAATTGCTGAGCGACGAAGTTTCGTTCCACAGCCGCCACTGGCCGTTCTCTTTGACGAACGACATTTCGGCTCGCACATTGGTGAGCGCCGTTGTATCGCGTTCAGCCAATGTCGCTATGCGTTTGACAGCCACGCGCAACGAAGCCTTGTCGGCCTCAACCTTGATACGCGAGATGGTCAGTTCGGAAAAACGCAATTCGCTTTCGGCGAATTGACGGCGTAACGATTCGTACCGCTGTCCCGGCGTCGCGGAGTCTTTGTGCCAGAAAGCGGCCATCGCCGCCCAATCCTTGCGGGCATATGCCTCATAGTATTTTTCGACCAATGCTCGCAACGCTTCTTCGTCGGATTGCGCAAAGGCGGGAACGACCAAAGCAAATGCCAAAACAGTTATGGCTAGTCTTTTTAGCATCGGAAAAAAAGATGCGCGAGTCGCCGATCGCAGGAATCGGCAACTCGCGCAACGATGAGCCGGCTTATTGCTTCGCGGCTGGCAGATTGAAAATCGCTTCCTCCACTTTGGCGTTGTGCTTCACCTCTGTGAACTTGCGAGTTGAGTTGTAAAACTGATCCAGATAAGTCGTACGAATCGAATGGGGGACTTTGACGCCGTCAACATCGCGGTAATCGTCGAAATCGGTCTGTTCGGGATCAATTCCGATTGGCGTGACGGTCTGCACCACGCGGCGCAACAACAGGCCGGATTGCTTGTCGAAGCTGAACAAAACCCTTCGCCCGTCCTGCAAACGCAGTTGAATGATGTTGCATTCGTGATCTCCGATTTTTTCCGTCCCGGCAAAACCCATCCGCGGATACGGCTCTTTCAATTGCAGCAATTCCAAACTCCAGGCCAGCGATTTGGCCTTGGCGATGTCGGCGCTTTCCATCGCGCGATCTTCGCGGGCATTTTTCAACCATCCAGCCGCACCGTTCAGCTTCTGAGCGCTAGCGCCTTGCGGCAAGGAAACGCTGAGCGTGTATTTATCCGGCGAAACAAAGTTGATTTCCAGCGGGAAGCTCTGACCGTTGGCGGCGACGCTGGCGCCTTTGATGACGCGGGTTTTGACTCTCTCAACAGCTTCCTTGCCGCCGATTGCCTGAACATATTTGGCCAGAATTTCTTCGGGCTTGGGCGCAGGTCCGGCGGCGGGACTGGCTGGGGCGGCAGCCTTCGTCAGCGGCGGAACGCTCGGCGGATGATCGTGACCTTGATGGCAGGTGTAACAGGTGACCTGAGTCCGACCGTTGAAACTCGCTTTGTTGATTTCCATCGTCATCGTGATCATTCGACGAGCGATCTTTTTGTGGTTGTTGTCGTCTTTTTCAAACTCCCATTGATCGCCGGTTCTGACGTGACAAAAAGTGCAATTCACGCCCAACGATGCACTGATGTAATTCATCATCGGGCGCAACTGAGAAGCTGGCAATCCTTTCAACACTTGTATGTTCTTGTATTTTTGCTCCATCGTCGGTTCGGATGGCTGCTGCTGAGCTTGATTCTGCTCTCCATTGGCCGAAACGATTGCCGACGGCAAGCCGCCCCAATTCGGTACTGCCCAGACAATGGCTGCGACCAGGGCAGCGCCGACAACGAAGCGTTTAATCATGTTTTCGATCATAAAATTAAGTCTCCTGATTTTGGTGGTTGAAGATTCACAGTTTATTCGTTGCGCAGTTTGCCGTCGAAAGCAATTCGGTCAGGTCGAATGCCGTTGTCGGCATTCAAGCCTTGCCTGCCGCGCGATTATCAAATTTCCGCCGCGAATCAACTGATCATAATGTTTTAGGACGACCGGGTTTGCGAAACAGTCACCGCAGTAAACAGAGTTGTCAGATCATCCTGAAACGAAAAAAAATTTCAGGATGTCATCCGATTGAAGATATTGAACATAAAATGACGAAGCGGCGAAAAATGTAAAATAATACGCTGGAAGATAGAAGGCTCAAGAAGTCCTCAACCAATGGCTCAGCCCGCCTTCAAGTTTCTCTCAATAAAAATGCCGAAGCTACATCCTGTCATATTCAGAAATTCATTCCGAGTCTTTTTATCAAATCATCGCTGATCCCCGGTTCAGGAGTTTTGTTTGTGCCCTGAGCCATTCAACGAATCTCGGCGACTCAATAGGAGGAGTCACACAATGAAACCCAAACGTAAAACTTATATCCCGGCGTCAATTCTCGCAGTTTGTTGCGCCATCGGTCTGTTGCTGGCGCCGCTTCCTTCCGCTCAATCTGCGGATCCTGGCTCAGGCACCATCAGCCCGGCTGGCCCAACCGTGACCTGGACCGGCACTGCCGTGGGCGGAAGCAGCGCCAACGAATCAACCTGCGTCGAGGGAGTCAATTGCGACACTTTCACTTTGAACGTTACAGGCACACCAGCGGATTGGGTCGGCAAACTGATTTCGATCAAAATCGCCTGGACGATTCCCGCCAACGATTATGATCTGGTCGTGCATAAAGATTCCAACGACGGTCCGATTGTCGGCGACGACGGCGACGGCGCTCCAGACGTTGAAGAAGGAACCGCCATTGATCCCAGTTCGACCGGGACAGGAGTTTACACCATCCGCGTCATCTATTTTTCGGTCACGCCGTTGGTTGATCAGTATCACGGAACCGCCGCAGTTGAACCAAAACCGATTGGTCGAGCGGCCAATTACGTCAAAGGCGGTATGACTTTCAGTCCGAATGTGACGGTCAAAGCGCCGGTCGCGCGTCAGGACGGCGAACCCAGCAGCCGCACGGACAAATTCGGCAATCATTATGTCTCGGCTATTCGCGGCGTTCCGGCGGGCATTGATCTGTGGTATTTCGATCTGCGTCCGGGCAGTTCGACATACGATCCTTACATGCGCAATCCGATTTATCGCGGTCAACCGGATTCCTTTACCGCGGATGATTCTACTTCAGTCGGAGCCGACGGCGGCGGCGACGTTGATCTGGCAGTCGGATTCGACAATTTCACCAACAACCCATTTCCATCGCTGGCTTATTCCAGTCTGGTGGCCGCAAACATTTCTACCGGACGTTCGTTGGATCTTGGGCAAACTTTTCAGTTGAACCCGGCGGGCAATGTCACGGGCGGATTGCCGGGCGATGATCGTCAATGGCTGGAATTTTTCGGCAAAGACACCGTCTACCTTTTCTATCGAACGCTGGCGCCAGCCGTCAGCATGATTCAACGTTCGACTGATGGCGGATTGACATATGGCCCGGCCAGAACTGCCGGAGCAATCGGCCAGGCCGGTTACATTGACGTTCATCAAGCGACCGGCACAGTTTACGTCAGCGGCAGCACAGGTCAGGTTTGCGTCGGCACTCCGTTGTTGCCCGGACAGGAACCGTTGAATTACACCTGCAATCAGGCGGCAAGCGATCCGGCGGGCGTGGCCAACATCTTTTTCGTAGTCAAAGTTGCGGACGATGGAACGCCCAACGGAACGGCCTACGTTTGTTATTCAAACGGCAAAGACATTTATCTGGCGCATTCGACCAACAAGGGCGCAACGTGGAGTCAGCCTGTTCGTGTGAGCGACGGTCCTGAAACCCGCACAAGCCTTTTCCCCTGGCTGGAAACCGGCCCGACACCCGGTTCGGTTGGCGTTGTTTGGTTCGGCACGACCGAAGCGACCAACAACGACAACGCAGACTGGCAGGTCTTTTACGCTCAAAGCTTCAATGCGACATCCGCCACGCCGACCTTCCGTCAAGTCGTGGCCAGCGACCATTTCATTCACGGCAGCAACATCTCGACTGGCGGAACGCTGGGAACGGCCAATCGCAATCTGATTGATTACTTCCAGGTTTCTTTCGACCCGACTGGCGCGGCGGTCATCAGTTACACCGACGACCACAACGATTTTGACGGCCACACATACGTCACACGTCAAATCAGCGGCCCCAGCATCAAAGGCGGCAACGTGCCCACGCTATTGGAAGGCGGACTGCTTCCGCCACCAGTGATGCCATCTGCCAACGATCCTCAAGTCACCGACTTCGCCCAGGACTTGCAGATAGGCTTGCTCGGCGTTGCGCCGACGAACGATCCGCTGGATATTCTCTCGATAAAATATTCCTGCGAGAATCCGCCGAGCGGTCTGGTCATCGCCGCCACAATGAAGGTTTCCGACCTTTCAACCATTCCGCCATCCGCAACGTGGCGAATGAACTTCGCGGTCAACGCGCCTCACTCGACGCTGAACGCCAGCGGGGGTTACAGCAACGCTTTATCTGATCGCGGCGATCAGTTCTGGGTTCGCGCTTCAACCGACAGCAGTCAAACCCCGACCTATACATTCGGCACGGCGGTCAGAAACTCAGACGGTTCGATCACCTATACAAGTCGCGGAGCAGCCGACAGCGGTTCGATTGATACAACCAATGGAACTATCACCGTGAAGGTATCGGCCAGCAAGCTAAACCCATTCGTCACTAAAGGCCCGGCGATTGGCAGCGGAACTATTATGGCCGGATTGCGCGGTTCGACGTTCACCACAGATGGTCTGGTCAAATCGGACATCACGCGTGGCGGCACACAGTACACGATACAGAACTGCTCGCCGACTCCAACACCGACACCGACTCCAACACCCACGCCGACTCCGACTCCAAACAATTCCGTTATCAAGGTGACGGGCGGAGGAAAGATTTTGGGCAAAGTCGTTCAGTTCAGCTTCAACGCCGACCGCATTCCCAGCGGCCATCTGAATTACAAAGACGATGAACAGAACTGGCATCTGGTTTCCGATCAAATCACCAGCTTCACGCAGAGCGCTGCCAACAAAGTCACTTTCACCGGGCAAGGCCGCATCGGCAACAACGCTGTCATGTTCACAGTCGAAGTCGAAGACAATGGCGAACCGGGGACGAACGACAAGTTCAAGATCATCATCACCGGCGCTGTGAATTCGACTCGGCAAGGAACGCTGACAAACGGCAACATTCAATTCCATAGGTAATTGAGATGATACGAAGTTTGGGAAAGGAACCACTGATGAGCACCGATCAACGCAGATCAACACAGTTCAAATTTTGGCAGTTATCCGTGTTCATTTGTCTGAACCTGTGTTCATCAGTGTTTTTTTGCTGGTCGTGGATGCCGGTCGCCGCTCAACAAAAGAAATCGGCTGATTCGATTTTGGGCGTGAAAATCGGCGACACGATTGATCAGGCGAGAGCGAAGCTCAATCCCTTGGGAACAAACGATGGCCGCGCCACTCGCGAAGGCGGACGCAAAGAAGCCTGGACGATGAAGGAAACCGATTTTGTTTCCGTCGCGTTGAAGACAAACTCCGCCGGTCGAATCGTCTGGATAACGGGCTTTCTGCGTCCGGGGAGAGAAATTCCCTTCGCGAAACTGGGCGATCTGTCACAGGCGCAAGTCGCCAGCGATTCGCAAGCAATCTGGAATGTGGCGCATCCCAACGGCGGTTATCGTCTGGTAGTGAAAGGACCGAATGGCAAAGGGCGAGTCTTGTACATGCTCTCGCTGGTTGATGAACCGCCTGAATAACAGCACACAAAACCGTCGCCTTGCGTTACGAGTTGGTTACTCGTAACGCAAGGCGATCATCGGATCAACTTTCGTCGCCCGCCGCGCCGGCAGATAACATGCCAACAGAGCGATCAGAACCAGCAACACCGGCACACCGGCGAATATCAGTGGATCGGTCGCGCTGATGTCATACAACAGGTTCTTCATAAATCGTGTCAGCACCAGCGACGCAACAATACCAATTGCTGCGCCCAACAGCGCCAGCGTCATCCCTCTTTTGACAACCAGCCGAAGAATGTCACGCGCCTGGGCGCCCAGCGCCACTCGCACGCCAATCTCGTGCGTACGCTGCGCTACCGAATAAGCCATCACACCGTAAATTCCAACGCCTGCCAGTATTAGCGCAACAACAGAGAAAATCGTCAGCAGCAAAGTAATATATCGCGACCGCCCAACCGATTTCCCAATCAAGCTGTCCATCGTGAAAACGTCAGCTACAGGCTGTTCCGGGTCAAGCGTTCGGACGACGTTGCGTGCAGCGGCGACAACAGAAGCCGTATCAGTTTTTGTCCGAATAACGAAGGTCATAGTGTTATAGGTCAGTTCCGGATGTGGCCAATAAGACACCGGCTCAATTTCGGCGTCCAGGTTCAGATGCTTCGAGTCACCGACAATGCCGATGATCTCGCAGGGCTGGTTGTCATCTTTCATGTAGATGACCAAACGCTTACCAAGCGGGTCTTCGCCGGGGAAATGTTTGCGCGCGAAAGCTTCGTTGATGACAACGACGTGACGCATGTCTGTCGCTTCCTGACCGCTGAATAGCCGCCCGCGTTTGAGCGGAATCTGCATCGTGCGGAAGAAGTTGGCGTCGGTGACAATGACACCCGTGCTCAAGCCCTGCCCCGGCGGCAGTTTCGGACGCCCGTCAATTTCGACCGTTGTACCAGCGTGCGGAACGACGAAAGGCAGAAAACTGGTTGCGCCAGCAGATTCGACGCCAGGCAAGGCCTGCATACGGGCAATCGCCTCGCGGAAAAAATCAATTCGCTTGCGTTCAGTGTCGTACTTTCGCCCCGGCAGCCCTACTTTCATCGTCAGCACATTTTCCGCGTTGAAGCCTGGATCAACCGCCTGCAATCGAGCAAAGCTTCTGATAAAAAGTCCCGCCCCGATAAGCAGCATCAATGCCAACGCAACCTCGACCACGACCAGCGTATTGCGAAGTCTGTAGCTGCGGATGGCTCCGCCGATATTTTTTCCGCCCTCTTTGAGCGATTCGGTCAGATTCAGCCGCGTAGTTTCTAAGGCTGGAGCCAAGCCAAAAACGATTCCAGTCAGCAATGAAATCATCAGCGTAAAGCCGAGTACTGTCGCATTGATCTCCACGTGCGGCAAATTCAAAATTTCAGGCGGGCTGAGCGAAACCAGCAGATCAGTTCCCCACCAAGCTAAAGCCAATCCGGCCACTCCGCCCAATATTGCCAGCACAGCGCTTTCCGTCAGCAATTGCCGGATGATGCGCCCGCGACTGGCGCCCAGCGCCGCGCGCACTGCGACTTCCTTTTGCCTGGCCGCCGCCCGAACCAACAGCAGGTTGGCCACGTTCGCGCATGCAATCAGCAGCACCAATCCAACTGCGCAGAGCAGAACGATTAACGCCAATCGGATATCGCCTGTGAACTGTGTGCGTAGCGGAACCACGTTCACTCCCCAGTTTTTATTGAAATCGTGCTGCTGCTCCAACTGGCTGCCGATCACATTCATCTCGGCTTGCGCCTGCGCAGGTGTAACGCCAGGCTTCAGGCGCGCTACCGCCATAGCAAACCGGCCCCGTCGCTGGCGATTGCTCTCCGTCAGTTGCCAGGGCGACCACATCTCGGCCACTTTGCGCGTCATCGAGCCTTTTCTGACGTGCCAGTTGAAATCCGGCGGCAGAACAGCAACAACTGTAGTTTCCCTGTTGTTCACAATGATCTTGCGGCCAATCACAGACGTATCGCCACCGAAGCGGCGCTGCCATAAACCATAACCAAGCGCGACTACGCGCGGCGCACCTTCTTTACCATCATCCGTAGTGAAGCCGCGTCCCAGGATTGGATTTACGCCAAGCACCGAAAACAGATTGTAGGAAGCAACCTGCGCCGGAATCTCTTCCGGATCTCCACCGCTCGTGAGATTGGCATTTGTGTCGAAGAAGGTCGCCATATCTTCAAAAACGCGGTTCTGTTCCTTCCAGTCAAAATAATTGCCCAGGTTGATCACATTCTGATCATTCCCGCGCCGCCGGTTGTGTTCCCACACCGTCACCAGTTTGTCGGCGTCGCGGTAAGGCAGCGATTGCAGCAGGACGGCGTTGACGACGCTGAAAATCGCCGTGTTCGCGCCAATTCCAAGAGCCAGCGCAATCACGGCGATAAAAGTAAAAGCTGGTTGTTTCAACAACGAACGCGCGCCCTGCCGCAAGTCCTGCCATAAAGTTTCCATTGCCGCCTCCGGTTTGTTTGAAGTGAAAATGATGAGAGGCCGGGAGCGCCGTTGAGAGTCGAAACCGATGATTGAAAGCGCGGCGCTCCTGACCAGCAAGTATTTACTTCTTGGGGAAATTGGGATCGGCTTTTACTTCTTCGATCTGCGCAGTGTGACGCTCAGTATGAGAACTGAGCACCAGAATCCATTGCAAACCGTCAATCTCGTTGCCATTAGCGAACGGCGCGAAATGGCTTCGCAAATCCGCTGTCGTGGTTTTGACGAAATCAACCGTGTTCGCGCGACGTTTTTCAAACTCCTTCATGGTGTCGGCAACGTTCGACCATTTGCCTGTCGGCTTGGCCGGTTCCGGAGCCTGCGCCTTGTTGCTGCGATCCTTAACCAAGGCAAGCACGGATTCGTCGGTGACTTTTCTTTCCTTGTCCGGCGTCGCAGGAGTTTTCAGAAAATTGTTCGTGATCAGGTTGAAGAGAAAATCTTCGGCCAGGGTAATGTGTTCGGCGACCTCGGCGATTGACCACCGTTCCGGCGTCGCTTTGAACTTCAATTGCGCTTCGGACAATCCGGCAACCGATTTGACGAACTTCTCGCGCGAGGCCTTGAGCTGATCAAGGGCGAACTTGCGATCCTTTTCCGTCATCTTGCCGGTTGTTTTGGAATCAGCAGTCTGCGTTGCTGCCGAAAATGCGCAGATGGCAGCCAGCAAAGCGGTTGCCAGCATTCGCGAAAACTTCCTTTGATCCTGATTTGAAAACTTGAAATGCTTTGAAAACTTGAAACTCGTCATATGTTTTCCTCCCTGAGATGGATTTGAAAGCGGATTCGACTTCTCCGCCGAAACATACGTCGGACTTGAATGGTTTGTGCTGGCTTCGTGACGAACGGTCAAATTCGCGCGACAAGTGGTCAAATTT
>CAYRQB010000069.1:0-21203 GCA_964426025.1 uncultured Heliomicrobium sp. | reverse complement strand
TCGCTGGTTTGCGGTTCTTCTTTGTCGGGGTCTTTTTGCGCGGCCAGCAGAATCATGCGGTTTTCGGCCAAAGCCTGATCCACGGCCTTGATCGAACGTTCGCGGCTGACGAACAACGGCACGATCATAAACGGAAAAATGACTATGTCGCGCAAAGGCAGGACCGGCAGCGTCTCCGGAATTTTCAATTGCTCTTCGGGCGTATCAGGAGTCGTTGGTTGTTTTTCTTCTTGTTCAGCAGTAGTAGACATAAGTTCGATAGTAAGCGGCTGATGATCGGTAACTGATGGCGAGAATTTCCGTTAAACCAACTATTACCAATCACCAAAATCATTATTCAGTAATTGGAATCGCAATCTCTCTTCCACTTGTTTTCTGTTTGGGCAAACGAATATGCAAAATGCCCGCGTCCAGTTTCGCCGTCACGTGTTCGGCTTCAATTTGCCATTTGATTGAAATGTTGAAGGCAAAATTGCCGTAACTGCGTTCCAGACAGACGAAACGAATGGGGCGCTCATCAGCCGGCGTCAGTTTCCCTGTCGGGCTCTGACGTTCTTTGCGGCCTTCGATCTTGATGGAATTGTCCAGCACCCTGATCCGCAATTGATCCAGCGCAACGCCTGGGACTTCAACATTGACCTGCACGGCGTCTTCGGTTTCGTATATATCAACCGGAGGCGTCCAGGCGTTCGGGGAAGTGGCCAGCGAACGCAATTCGTCAACGCGCACCAGCATGCGGCGCAATCGTTCGCGCAACTGTTCGGACAATTCGTCTGGAAATGGATGAATTAATCGGCTCGTCATAGTCACAAAGTAAATCGTGAAGCGTAAGTAATCAACCCCTTCGCGCAGGACCTGCTTTCCGCCATCGCGCGCATTGAATCTGCCTTCAGCAGGGAAAGAGCAAGACCGGCGAAAACCATTTGGTCACGCCGGTCGCAGTTGTTTTGGAATTGGTTTTGCCGAAAGCGTTCAAGCGCCTGCGGCATTGGCTGCCGATTTCCATCGCAACACTGGTTTGCGCGCCGCCGTCGCTTCGTCCAATCGTCCGATGCGCGTCGAGTGCGGAGCGTTTTTGACCAGTTCCGGATTTTCTTCGGCTTCGCGGGCGATGGATTTCATCGCGTCAATGAACACGTCCAGTTCGTCGCGACCTTCGCTTTCGGTCGGTTCGATCATCATCGCGCCGGGCACGACCAGCGGAAAGTAAATCGTCATCGGATGGAATCCGTAATCAATCAACCGCTTGGCAATGTCCAGCGTGTGAACGCCGTATTTCTGCTGCCGTTTGTCGCTGAAGATCACTTCGTGCATCGCCTTGCCTTCAAATGCGATTTCGTAATCGTCTTTCAGATGATGCGCGATGTAGTTGGCATTCAAGACAGCCGTTTCGGTTGCTTCGCGCAAACCTTCAGCGCCGAGCGTCAGGGTGTAGCACAAGGCTCGAACCAGGACAGAAAAATTACCGTGATAAGCGCGGACTCGGCCAATGGTTTGCGGACGATTGAAATCGAGTTTGTACTTTCCGTTCTCGACCACGACGCGCGGAACCGGCAGGAAGGGCTCCAGTTCAGTCGTCACGGCAATCGGGCCAGCGCCGGGACCGCCGCCGCCGTGCGGAGTCGAAAAGGTTTTGTGCAGGTTCAGGTGAATGACATCCACGCCCATATCGCCCGGACGCGTCACTCCGACCAGCGCGTTCATGTTCGCGCCGTCCATGTAAACGAATCCGCCCGCTTCGTGCAGGATGCGGCAAACCTCTTCGATGTTTTCCTCAAACATTCCCAGCGTAGAAGGATTGGTCAGCATCAACGCCGCTACGTCGTCATTGACCGTCGCGCGCAAACTTTCCAGATCAATTGCGCCGTGATCGTTCGATTTGATGGTCTTGACCTGATAACCGCAGACCGCAGCCGAAGCCGGATTGGTTCCGTGCGCCGAATCGGGAATCAGCACGACTTTGCGCGCATTGCCGCGAGCTTCCAGACAGGCGCGAATGACCATCAATCCGGTCATTTCGCCCTGAGCGCCAGCCGCCGGTTGCAGGCTGACTCCGGGCAGACCTGTGATTTCGGCCAACGAATCTTCCAAAGTCTTCAGCAATTCCAGATTGCCCTGCGCCAGTTCGTCCGGCAGGTAAGGATGCGAAGCCGCGAAGCCATCGAAGCGCGAAACGCGTTCGTTGATCTTCGGGTTGTATTTCATTGTGCATGAACCCAGCGGATACATGCCGTAATCCACAGCGTAATTCCAGGTCGAAATCCGCGTGAAGTGTCGAATGACGTCAACCTCGCTGACTTCGGGTAAACCGGCCAGATCGTCATTGCGGCGCAACCGCGCGTCCAACAGGGAATCCATCGGTTCGGCTTCGACATCCAGCGCGGGCAGGTGATAACCGATCTTGCCCGGACGAGAACGCTCGAAGATCGTGCCTTCGTTTTGATTGATGTGAGTGCTTACTTTCTTGATCATAACTTTTGCTACTTCAAGGCTTCGACCAGAGCGTCAATTTGCGCTTTGGTCGTCGTTTCGGTGACGCAGACCAGAATTTCGTTTTTCATTTCCGGGAAGAAGCGTTCCAACGCCAATCCGCCGATGATGTGACTGTTTTGCAATTTGGCCAGAACTTCGCTCGCCGGTTTCGGGCAACTGACGACGAATTCGTTGAAGAAAGGCGAACTGAATCGCAGCTTGTAACCGTTCAAAGCGCCGATCCGCTTCGCCGCATAATGAGCTTTCTGAAGGTTGTGTTCGGCAACTTCGCTGAGTCCTTGCCGTCCCATCGTTGACAGATAAACCGTCGCCATCAGCGCGTACAGCCCCTGATTGGTGCAAATGTTCGAAGTCGCTTTTTCGCGGCGGATGTGTTGTTCGCGCGTGGCCAGCGTCAACACGTAACCCGGACGGCCTTCGTGATCGTAAGCCTGCCCGACCAGGCGACCGGGAATTTGCCGTTGAAGTTTTTCGCGGCAGGCAAAAAATCCGCAGAACGATCCGCCGAAGCTGATTGGAATTCCGAATGATTGAGCTTCGCCGCAAACGATGTCGGCTCCGGCTTTGCCCGGAGCTTCCAGCAAACCAAGACTCATCGCTTCAGCGACGACGACCACGAACAGCGCGCCGATTTTGTGTGTGGCGTCGGCCAGTTTCTGCAACTCTTCAACTCCGCCAAAGAAATTCGGCGATTGCACGATGACTGCGGCGACATCCTCTCCAAGATTACTGATTGCCTCAGGCAGAACCGTCCCTGTCTCGGCGCAGGTAATCAAAGTCTGTTCTGAGATTCCGGCGTTGCGAATGTAAGTGTCAACGACTTCGCGGTATTCAGGGTGCAGATTGCCTGCCAGCGCGACTTTCGACCGTCCGGTGACGCGTTCGGCCATCAGCACGGCTTCGGCTGTGGCGGTCGAACCGTCGTACAGCGAAGCGTTTGACACGTCCATTCCGGTCAATTCGCAAATCATCGTTTGATATTCGAAGATGGCCTGCAAAGTGCCCTGACTGATTTCCGGTTGGTAAGGCGTGTATGAAGTGTAAAACTCCGAGCGCGAAATCAGCGTGTCTATGATCGTCGGAATGAAATGATCGTAAGCTCCCGCGCCCAAAAACGAAGTCATGCGCTGGCCGGTAAAACGCGTCGTGTTTCGTTCGGCCAGTCCGCGAAAGTAATTCAGCGTGTCGGTTTCGGAAAGCGCCGAAGACAGGTTGAGCGGACGTTTGAGTTGCAGCTTGTCGGGGATTCCCTTAAAAAGATCGGCAATTGATTGACGGCCCATTTGCCGGAGCATCTCTTCGCGCTCCTGAGCCGAATTTGGAATATAACGCATCGTTCTATTGCGGATGGCGGATTGCAGATTGCGGATTGCGTGTCGTTTCATTCCGCAATCCCCAATCCGAAATCCGCAATCACTTTACTCCTCTTTTTGAGACTCTACGAAATCTTCGTATTCGCTGGCGGACAGCAGTTTGTCCAGTTCGCCGGAATCGGAGAGTTTGATTTTGATCATCCAACCGCCGCCGTACGGTTCGGTGTTGACCAGTTCGGGTGTGTCGGCCAAAGCTTCGTTGATTTCCAGCACTTCGCCCGAAGCGGGCGCGAAAAGTTCGCTGAAGGTTTTGACCGATTCGATCTCGCCGAATGTCGAATGCGCTTCGAATTTGTCGCCGACGCGCGGCAATTGAACGTGAACCACGTCGCCCAATTGTTCCTGGGCGAAATCGGTGATTCCAATCGTCCCGGTTTCGCCTTCGACGCGAATCCATTCGTGGTCTTTGGTGTAATGTAAATTGTCGGGGTAAGCCATTATTTCCCTCTCAATTGAATGTTAGTAGTAGTTGTTTGCTGAACTATGTCGAAAACCTGGCGGAGATATTCGCTGACGAACAAGTCTTGCTCACTTGCTTCGTTTATAAAAAGGCGTCGGCACGACTTCCGCCGCCAATCGGCGTCCGCGGACGTCAATCTCGAACTTTGTGCCGACGGCTGTATGCTCAATTGGCAGATACGCCAGACCGATGTTCTTTTTCAAAAACGGCGCGGGACTGCCCGAAGTGACGTGACCGACCTGTTGATCGCCAATGAAGGCCGGATAACCGTCGCGAGCGATGCCTTTGTCCAGGACTTCAAACCCGACGAGCTTTCGCGTCAGGCCGGATTCTTTCTGTTCGGCAAGTTTGTCGCGTCCGATGAAATCGCCCTTGCCGAGTTTGCAAATCCAGGCCAGGTCGGCTTCCAGAACGGTGGTCGTGTCGTCAATTTCGTGTCCGTACAGAGCCATTTTGGCTTCCAGGCGCAATGTGTTGCGCGAAGCCAGACCGCAGGGAATCAACCCGTGAGTCTGACCGGCTTCCAGAATTTTGTTCCAGATGCTTTCTGATTCCGACGGGTTGATGTAAATCTCGAAGCCGTCTTCGCCGGTGTAACCGGTTCGGGCGATCATCGCCGGAACTCCGTCAACTTTGCCGTGAGTGAACCAGTAATATTTGATCGCCGACAGACCAACTTCGGTCAGAGATTGCAGGATTTCAATTGCTTGGGGTCCCTGAATCGCCAATTGCGTGAAATCGGCGCTGACGTTTTTCACCTCGGCGTCGAAACCCGCGGCGTTGGATTTGATCCAGTCGAAATCTTTGTCGGAGTTGGAAGCGTTGACGCACAGGAAGTAATGATCGTCGGCGAAGCGGTGAACCAGAATGTCGTCAACAAAACAACCGGCGGGCGTGGTCAGGCCGGAATATTGAATCTGACCATCGGCCAATTTGGAAGCGTCGTTGCTGGTCATGTGTTGAACCAGATCGAGCGCCTGCGGGCCTTTGATTTCGATTTCACCCATGTGAGACACATCGAAAATGCCTGCCGCGGTGCGGACGGCCAAATGTTCGGCAATGGTTCCGGCTGGGTATTGAATGGGCAAATCCCATCCGCCGAAATCAACCATCTTGCCGCCGAGTTTTCTGTGTGCTTCGTTGAGAGCGGTTTTCTTGAGTTGAGCGTTCGACACTTCGTGCTGACCTCTGTTGGTAAAGCCAAACTGCCTGCCAATAATCCTGATACTTTGCGGAAAAGCCAGTGTTGACGGGGATTTCGGGAATCAGGCGCGAAACTTAGCACGCGGTTTACAAATTCGTCAACCAGCGGAAACTTTTTGCACCCCGCGACCACTTACCCGTCGTAATGACCAATGAAAATCAAAAAGATCAATTGATCGAAAAGGAATTATCCGAGGTGGCGATGCAGCCAAAAGCAACTCCGGCGAGAACCCCGGAGTCCCCAGAGCGGGCGCTAGCCCAGGCGAAAAATGGCGATCAGACGGCTTTCGCCGAACTGGTTCGCGAACATCAGGCGATGGTTTACAGCATCGCGCGATATTTTCTGCGCGACGGCGCAATCGCTGAAGATTTGGCGCAGGAAGTTTTCATACACCTGTACCAACACCTTTCGTCAATCGAATCGCCGGATCATTTGAAATTCTGGCTTCGCAAAGTCACCGGTCATCGTTGCATTGATTACGCCCGGCGGCAGAAATCGCAGGCCGTTAAATCTTCCGTTAGTCTGGACGACGCTCCGGAGCCGGTTTCGATTTTCGAGATGCCCGATTCGATGATGCGAAGCACGATTCGCCGATTCGTGGCGACGCTGCCGGAAAAGCCTCGCCTGGTTGTCACCTTGCGTTATCAGGAAGATTTGGACCCGACCGAAATCGCCGAAGTTCTGGAAATGCCGCTCAACACCGTCAAAAGTCATTTGCGGCGTTCGCTGGCGATTTTGAGAGAGAAAGTCACCCGTTGCATAGGAGAAGTTGAAGTATGAACAAGTTTGACGATGAACTGAGAATGGCATTGCGCCGCGAAGAACCTTCGCCGGATTTCACCGACCGTGTGATGGTTCGCATCGCCCGATTGCCCGCCAACGAAATCGGCGCAAGGCAGGGAAACAAGCAGGAGAAGCAGAGGGAAAACAATCATTGGTGGAGAAAGCTGAGCGAATTATTTCGACCGCCAAAAATGAAATGGGCGATGGCCGGAGCAATGGCCGTGTTGTTGGTTGTCGCGGCCATTGGATTGAAACAATACCGCGAACATCAACTGGAAGTTCAGCGTCAGGCCGAAATCGCCGCTCGGATCGAAGGCGAGCGCGCCAAAGAACAAGTCATGCTGGCAATGCGAATCGCCAGCTCCAAATTGAACCTGGCTCAAAAGAAAGTTCAGGAATCAACCCAACGCGATGACGGCCAGACACAGGCCGCGCATCAGCAAAATTGATCAACATCGGAATCACCAATCGGAGGGAACTTATGAAAACGACCGCACTCAAAATGATTCTCATCGCCGCATCGTTGTCCGCGCTGCTGTCCGTCACGGCTCTGGCGCAAAACGCCCGCTTGCAGATGGATCACATAGATAATCTTTTTCCCAAAGCCGTCGAAACAATTGACGTGCGAGTGGACGGGGCGCTGCTGCAAATTGCCTCGAAGTTCATGGACAAGAACAAAACCAACGAAGCCGCGGTCAAGGAAATCCTCAACGTGCTGAAAGGCGTTTACGTCAAAGGCGTCGAGTTCGACAAGGAAGGCGAATTCAGCGATCAGGATGTTCAGTTGGTTCGCCAGCAACTGGCCGCGCCCGGTTGGGAAAGAGTTGTCGGAGTTCGCAGCAAACGCGACGGCCAGAACGTCGAAGTTTTTCTGATGCTCGGCAACGGTTTGATCGAAGGCATAGGAGTTCTGGTCACAGACCCGAAACAGTTGATGGTCGTCAACGTCGTCGGCCCGATTGATCCTGAAAAGATCACAGAGCTTCGCGGCAGTTTCGGCATTCCGAAGGATTTCGATTTCGATTTCAGCGGCGCGAACCGACGACGCAATTGAATTGCTTGCAGTACGGTGAGTGTTAGCGACCCGAGTTGATGTGACTTTTGTGAAAAGGCAGGTCGCTCACGCTCCCCGTACCGCAATAACTGAGGAGGCGGCAATGACTCGACTGCAAAAAATATTTCGCTCCTTGTTTGTATCGGCGGTGATGATCGCTTTGCTGTCGCAGGCTGTCAGCGCACAGACGCAAAGCAAACCGCACGTCGTAAAAGGCAAAGGCTTCAACGACGTAGTCAAATACATAGAGAAAAGCTACGGCGTGAAGAAGACCAAAATCCCCATGCTCGGTCTGGCCAAATTCGCCATCTGGATGGTTCGACCGGCGGGCGTCAAAGGGTTCAAGCTGGCGGTTTTTGAAGATCAGGATTTCGCTTCGCGCACTGACATATCCTTCGCTCAGGTCATGCGTCAGGCCTACAACAACAAAGAATGGTCGCCGCTGGTGCAGATCAATTCCAGACGCGACGGTAACAGCCGGACGTACATTTACGTCAAGCAATCGAAGAAGGACGTGGAGTTCGCTTTGGCGACAATCGAAGATCGCGAAGCCGTCGTGATACAGGTCAAATTCAATCCTGACGCCGCCGCGCGATTTTTGGAAAACCCGAAGATCATGGGAATTTCGCTCGGCAATTCCGTTCGCGGCAATAACAACACGATTGCCAATCGAACATCTTCGGGGTCAAACAGCAGAGCGATTTCCTCATTGCCCGCCGCTTCAGACGACAGCGCAAAAAGTTCCGCCGTCAAAAGCTCCGATTCATCGGATGAGTTGCAAGCTTCGGCGGCGACTGCTCGTCCCGCTTTGAACAACGCAACCAGCGACGAGAACAATCCGCCATTGCCATCCGCCAACGGATTTGTGGCGAAAACGTCTGAGCCGGTTGAAGTCAGATCGAAAGAAGACACGCTGCGGATTGAAACACGTCTGGTCAATCTGAACGTCAAGGCGCTGGATCGCGGCGGACAGCCGATCACCAATCTGAAGCCGGAAGATTTCACGGTTTATGAAGATGGCATTAAACAGGAAGTGACGCATTTCAAACCGGTCAACGCTCCGGTCAATTTGATATTGCTGCTGGATTTGAGCGGCAGCACTCAGAAGAAACGCAAAGCGATGATCGAAGCCGCTCACCGCTTCATTGATTCGCTGCCCGCAGGCGACAAGGTTTCGGTCGTGGCTTTCACGCGAACCTATCGCCCGTTGACTGATTTCACCTCCGACAAGACTGCGCTGAAAACAGCCGTCAACAAGATCAACAAGATTGGCGGCGGAACGGCGTTTTACGACGCGACGTGGAAAGCCCTGGATCAATTGCGAGATTTGAGCGATTCGCGCAAAGCCATAGTCGTCCTGACCGACGGCGAAGACGAATCGTTGATCAGCGACCGCGAAACAGATCACACCTTCGATGATCTGTTGGGACGCGCGTCGGAAGAAGACGTGACGATTTATCCGATTTATTTCAGCCCGCAGCAACACGCGATGAACAAGATGGGAATTTTGTTCGGCAACGGCAGCCTGTTGGGCGATGATCGCGGCAAAACCGCTCGCCGACAGCTTGAAGAATTGGCCGAACTAACCGGTGGCGAAATTTTCAGCGCACAGCGCGAAGAAGATTTGGAAAGCGCCTACAAATTGGTCGCCAACGAACTTCACACGCTCTACAGCCTGGCTTATTCGCCGGACAAGCCGAAACACGACGGCCAGTTTCGCAAAGTCAGCGTCAAGCTCAATCGCACAGGAGCCGTCGCCAAAACGCGCAGAGGATATTACGACAAATAAACGTCAACAGGATCAGTAACGCGCGCGTTAGCAGGCGGTTTTCCGCGACTCGTCAACTATGGGTTGGCTCATGCCGATTGCGCCGCTGATTCGAAACGGCTACTCGGTAAAGTTGGTAGATACAAAAATGACAGTAAGGAAAGTGAAGGTTGAGATAGAAATTATGACGCTGTTGAAAACAGCAACTGAAAAAGCTGGCTTGATCATTTTGCTGATCTTATGCGTTTCGGTTTCGGCGTTCGCGCAGGATGCGAAATTGCAATTCAGCAATCTGGACAGGTTGAAAGACAAGGCGGAAAACGTCGTCGAAGTTTCGTTGGATCAGAATCTGCTGCAGGTCGCAGCCAGGTTTTTGTCAAACAAGAATCCTCAGGAAGCCGCGGTCAGACAATTGGTGTCGAATCTGGAAGGCGTTTACGTTCGCGTTTTTGAATTCGACAAACCCGGCCAATATTCGCCGAGCGATTTGGACACGATTCGTTCGCAGGTCAACGCGCCCGGTTGGTCGAAGATTGTCGGCGTGATGAGCAAGCGCCAGGGCCAGAAGGTTGACGTCCATCTGAGAATGGCCGGAGACAACATCACAGGCTTGTTGATACTGGCCATCGAACCCAAAGAACTGGTTGTCGTCAACATTGTCGGCCCGATTGATCTGGAAAAACTCCGGCAATTGGAAGGTCAATTCGGCATTCCCAGCCTCGACCTGGACAAAGCCGCCAAAGGCAAGCCCCGCGACGAATAGGTTCATCGCAATTTTAGAGAGCTTTGGAATTGAGTGTACGGTGCGGAGTGGGGGCCTTACCCGCTCCGCATTTCTCCGGCACATAACCAAAAACTGACCTCAATCTCACTCCGGTTTTTTCAGCAAATCTCCAGTCGTTGTTTCTCTTCAATCAGTTCGGGAATATCCGCAACTGCTCCCTCCCAGGCTTGTATGAATCGAAGGTAAAGGCATGCGCCTTCTCCGGATCGCCTTTGCGCTCGTAAGCCTGGCCCGGATGAAAGTGTGCGAGCGGGTAGTTGGCGTTGATAATAAGTGTGCGTTCGTATTCCGCGATGGCCTCATCCAGACGCCCCAGCTTCAGGTATGCGTTGGCCAGACAATCTTCAAACGAATCAATGTTCCACTCAAGCGCGCGATGTCGCAGCGCTTCGCGAAAGTGATTGAGGGCAGCTTCCGCGCGCCAGATCGCCTTGTTTCAAATAAACCCAGGCCAGGCGATCAAAACCGCGCGCGTGTAATCGTCACTCGTAATCCGGCTGAACCGCCCAAACTGTTTTGTGAAAAGGAGCTTGACAAAAGACCAACAATCACCAGTTCATGCGGAAATTGGCCGGATTAAAATAGCACGCCCTCCGGAGAGGACTGATGAAGGAAAGGCGATGGATCAAAATCACGACGACGCGCCGCCGCATCTTGCGCGTCCAACCAATCAACGCCCGTGTTCACTGGCCGGTTTGCAATTGTTTGGTCGAGACGCGCAATTTTCCCGAGCCGATTGATGCTTTGCAGATTAAGGAGCACGTCCTCAGCCATCTCATTAATGGAGATCAGGTTCATAACTATTACACCTGTGAGCGGCAGCTTTCGCGTTTGCCGGGACTCGCTCTTCATTCGACAAGAACCGTAGGAGACAGGCATGAAAACTCTTCGTTTGACTTGCATCTGGATCGGGATTGTTCTGGTGATGATCATGGTGCTGACCAAGCCGTTTTCCATACGCGAGAGGCTTGGCAAAGAGACGAAAACTCAGCCCAAAAACGGGGCCTTAAACAATCCGGATCAGGAGACGCGAGCGCGGATCAATGAAACTTACGGCAGGCTGCCGCTCAGTTTTGAAGCCAACCAGGGGCAGGTCGTCGGCACGGCGCAGTTCCTGGCGCGCGGCGGCGGCTATCGGCTTTATTTGAGTGCGACCGAAGCGACATTGGAATTGCGGAATGCGGAAGGGAGAATCCTGAATAAGGAGACTGCTTCAGACAGGCAGCACGATCTGACGAGTAAATCCGCAATCCGCAACTCGCAATCCGCAATCCTGAAGATGAAACTGGTGAACGCTGATCCGGCAGCCTGGGCAACTGGACGGAATGAACTACCCGGCAAAACCAACTACTTCATCGGCAACGACCCGGCCAAATGGCGCACGAATATTTCCAACTACGCGAAAGTCGAATATCAACAGGTCTGGCCCGGCGTGAATCTGGTTTATTACGGCAACCAGCGGCAACTGGAATACGACTTCGTGGTTGCGCCAGGCGCTGATCCACGCGCGATCAGGCTCTCTTTCGACGGCGCGGAAAAGCTGGAGATTGACGCGCAGGGCAACCTTGCGCTGCGCGTCGCAGGCGGTGAAATCACGTTGCAAAAGCCCGTCATTTACCAGGAATTGAACGGCGAGCGCCGCGATATTACAGGCGGTTATCAAATCCGCAATCCGAAATCCGCAACCCTCAATCCAACCGTTGGTTTTGATTTGGGTGAATACGATGCGAGCGAGCCGCTCGTCATTGATCCTATCCTGAGCTATTCCACTTACCTCGGCGGCGGGTTTGACGACGAAGGCCAGGGAATTGCGGTTGATTCGGCGGGTAATGCTTATGTGACAGGGGCGACCAGTTCGGCAAACTTTCCGCTGGCCAACGCAATTGATCAAACCAACGCCGCCCGCGAACGCAGCGCCTTCGTGACCAAATTGAACGCCGCCGGTACGGCACTCATCTACTCCACTTACCTTGGCGGCAATGATCGTGATCTTGGCAATGACATAGTGGTGGATGCGGCAGGCAATGCCTGGGTGACCGGATACACCTATTCGACAGACTTCCCGACAAAAAATCCCATACAGGCAGTGCACGGCGGCTTTATTGACGTTTTTATCGCAAAGTTGAATCCGAATGGTTCGGCATTGGTCTATTCCACTTATCTGGGCGGCGAAGGTGAAGATGGCGGCGAGGGCATTGCCGTGGATGCTGCTGGCGCGGCTTACGTGACGGGGTTTGCGCGTTCGACCAACTTTCCCACGATGAATCCGTTGCAACCGGGCAACGGGGGCAGCGGCAACCGAGACGCATTCATCGCAAAATTGAATTCGGCGGGTTCGGCGCTGGTTTATTCGACCTATCTTGGCGGCAGCAGCGGCGACGAGGGCAGAGACATCGCCGTGGACTCCACTGGCGCTGCTTACGTTGCAGGACAGACTTTTTCAACCAATTTCCCGACGGCCAATCCGTTGCAGGGCGGTTCAGGCGGAGGCTCGGACGCCTTCATCGCAAAGATGAATCCGGTAGGCTCTGCCCTGGCTTTCTCCACATATCTGGGAGGCGCCGGCAGGGATGAAGCCGACGGCATTGCCGTGGACTCACTCGGCGCTGTCTATGTGGCGGGCGAGACGGCTTCGACCAACTTTCCGACCAGGGAACCACTGCAATCCTTTAACGGCGGAGGGACCGACGCTTTCGTCACGGTTATTGCTCCGAACGGTTCGACGCCGATCTATTCCACTTATCTGGGCGGCAGCGGAACCGACTTCGCAAACGGCATAGCGGTGGACGCTTTCCATTCGCCTTTTGTGACGGGCAACACAGATTCGACCAACTTTCCCACGGTTAATCCGGTGCAGGCCGCTGGTGCAGGCGAATACGATGTTTTCGTGTCGAAGCTCAATTCCATCGGCTCCGCGCTGGTATTTTCAACTTATCTGGGAGGCGGCAGTGGCGATGATGGCAATGCCATAGCGATAGATTCTGTGGGCAACATCTTCATCACAGGAGAAACTTCCTCGACAAACTTTCCGACTCAAAATCCTATTCAGAATGCTCAGGGCGGCGTCAGCGATGTCTTCGTCGCCAAATTATCAGAAATTCAGGCTCCGACGCCAACACCGACACCAACTCCGACACCAACACCGACCCCGACACCGACTCCAACTCCAACTCCGACACCGACGCCATTACCAGCCACGGTGCGGGTCGAAGGCGCGCGCAAGACCTGCACTCCCAGCGACGCTTACCCGCGCATCGCGGCGCAGCCAGCCGCCGGGCCAAACTTCGCTGCCATTCCCGAACAGCCGCCGACGCGGATCAACTGCCTGTTCGAGACGGATGTGGTGCTCGACGGCATTTCCGGCAACACCGGGCCGGTCACGATGACAATCTTCGACGGATTTTCGCCAGGGCTTTTCTTCGACCAGTTACAGGCTTCCAGCCCGCCGCTCAGCGTGGCCAGCTACACAAACAACGTGCTGACGTTCAATCCGCTCACACTGCAACTGCCGCCGCAAACGTCCTTGCAACGCTTCCGCATCGTTTTCACCTATTTTGCCTTCCTCAACGACCTGGCCGAACAGCGCAACCCGCAACAGAACTGCATCACGCTGCGTTTCAACGATGCTGTCACAGGCCGCCAGTTGCTTGAAAGCGGCCCTTATTGCGCAGACATTCAGCCGCTTGTGCCTCGCCTGACGCTTGAAAAATATGGCAGTCCGACCACCGGCCTGCCCGGCGATACATTGAGCTTCACCGTCATAGCGCTCAGCAGCGGCAACATCTTTCTGCAAACCATTGACATTGACGCAATCATTCCAAACAACACAACGGTAGTGCCAGGGAGCGTCAGTCCGCCGCCGACGCGTATTGTCGGCAACCGAATAGAATGGCGCGGACTTGGGCCCATCAATGCCAGTGGCGCTCTGCCGGTCAACTATGCCGTGACGATTGATGCCAACACGCCCGCAAACACAAAACTGGTTGATCAGGCTTTTGCCCAGGCCACGACGCCAAATTTCGCCAGCGCTGGAACCAGACGATTGAACGCCTCTTCCAACCAGGTGACCGTCATGGTTATGGATGTTCGCACCGGTATTGATTTGACTCTGACCGCAGCGCCGGCAGCGGGATGCCCACTGACAATCATTGATTACACCGCCAGAGTGACGAACACCGGACAGGTCACTCTGGATCGCGTGCGCCTGAGCCTGACGCCGGGCACAGAGCCAGTGGCGGGCAATCCAGGCTTCCCGCTCCAACTCGATCCACTTGGACCCGGAGAATCCAGGACTATCAGCTACAAAGGCCAGATCGGTCTGAAGCAGAAAGGAACGCTGGTTGATGTTGCCATTGTTGTGGGCCGCCCAGTTAATAACGGAGTTCAGGTATCGGATTTGGTTGGAAAAGTGGCCACTGCGACCGTCCAGGTGTCGCCGCCCGCAATATCAAAAATTACTCCGGCGACAGGACCGCCCGGAAGCAGCAATCTGGAATTGAAGATCGAAGGCGTTTGTTTCGTTCCGGCGACGGTAGTAAGTTTTTCACCGAACTCAGGCGTTACAGTAATTGATCCATCGCCGCCCGATTTCGGCTTTATCGGGACGACAGAACTAAGGCGGCGCATCAACATACAGACCGACGCTACACAAGGTGAGCGTGAAGTCTTCGTCACAAATCCGAGCGGCGCTGCCGGTGGACAGCGCCCATTCAACCTTTTCACGGTAATCGGCGCGCCAGCAACCATTGATGCCGGAGCAGGGAATCTGGATTTTGCAGGCGTGACTACGGGAACCAGCAAAAACCTCAACCTGACGGTGAGAAATACCGGCGGGTCGCCATTGACCATCAATCCGATTGCCATCAGTAATCCGCGCTTTGCCGTGATAATACCGGCGATGCCATTTATCGTGGCTCCCGGAGCGCAGCAAATCATCACGGTACGATTCTCTCCCGTCGCCGCCGGGGCGCAGTCGGGCATGCTGACGATCCCCAGCAATGCTGCGAATCGTCCCAGTCTTGACATCGCGCTTTCTGGCGTCGGAATCGGCGCGCCGGATATTACTGTTATGCCCAGCGCGCTTGATTTCGGCATCGTCGCGCCGGGGCAGAGCGCGAACCGCACGTTGACAATAAGCAATCCGGGCACGGTAGCGCTCAACCTCTACGCCATCACCAGCAGTAACCCGGCTTTCAATGTAGAACTGCCCTTTGCTCCCGTCAGTATTCCGGCGGGCGGCGCACTTTCACTCTCGCTCACAGCTAGCTTCGTGCCGACCGCTGTGGGCGCTCAGACCGGTACGCTGCTGATCGCCAGCAGCGCGGTTAATAAAAATACGCTTGCCGTTCAAGCTCGCGGCGATACACCGGGCGGGATAACCCTTGCTACCGACGACGGCACGGTGGAAACCGGCGCGGTGCAGGATGGGTTACTGATCGTCAATCGCCTGACACCGCCGTCTTACCCAGTCACGCTGCGCAACCTGCGCATCTTCTTCGCACAGTTTCAGGGACTTCCCTCTCCAGTCGGCGAACAGATCAGACTGGTAGCATTTGCCGATCCATCAGGATCAGGGCAGCCGCCGGCCAATCCGCAATTGATCGTCAACCAGATGGTGACGATTCCGGCGATTCCGGCCAACGGAGGTTTTGTTGATTTCCCAGTCATGGCTGCCCAGCCCTTTGCCCCGGACGAAGAAGCCGCCAGCAGCCTCACGATTGAGAGCGGTGATTTATACATTGGTTTTCAGGCGCCGCGACCGACGCGCGGCGTGGTCTTTGCAGCCGATTCCAACGGGCCGCAACGGCAACGGGCTTTTTTCTCGACCAATGACGGCGCCAGCTACATGCAGTTGACCGGAATACAGAATCAGGCGGGAACCATCACACCGGTCAACGTGATGGCGCAAGCCACCATCGGTGGAATCGGCGTATGCAACTACGCAATCAGTCCGGGCAGCCAGGTTTTCAGCGAATCCGGCGGCAGCGGAACCGTTACGGTGACTACACCATCAGGATGCAATTGGACGGCAAACAGCACGGAGAGTTGGATCAGCTTTAATCCAAACAGCAGCGGCAATGGCAATGGAACGGCCAATTTTACCGTCGCCGCCGGTTCCGAGCCGCGCCAGTCTGTTGTAAGCATCGCCGGGCAACCGTTCATAGTGGCCCAGGCCGAAAAAGTCGCCAGCGTATCAAGCGCCAGTTACCAGCGGTTGGGTCTGGCGGGCGAGGCAATCGCCGCCGTTTACGGCGCTTCGCTGGCAAACACGATTCAGATCGCCACGAGCATCCCGTTGCCGACTTCGCTTGCCGGGACGACGGTGAAAGTCCGTGACGCGGCGGGAACAGAAGTATTTGCGCCATTGTTCTTTGTTTCTCCGAACCAGGTAAATTTCCTGATGCCGCCTGGGCTGATCCCTGGGACGGCGACTGTGATGGTGGAAAGCGGCGGATCAATTTCAGTGGGGGCGGCGCTGAACGATGTAGTTGCGCCTGGAATCTTCACAGCCAACTCAAGCGGTATGGGAGCTCCGGCAGCAACTGTCTTGCGGGTGAAATCTGACGGGACATTAAGCTACGAACCGGTCACACAGTTCGACCCGGCAAAGGGCCAGTTCGTTCCAGCGCCGATTGATCTGGGGGCGGAAAGCGATCAGTTGTTTTTGATTCTGTTCGGCACTGGCTGGCGGTTCCGCAGCGGACTGCCGGGGGTCAGGTGCAGCATCGGCGGCGTGAATTCTGAAGCGCTGTTTGCCGGAGCGCAGGCAGATTTTGTCGGTCTGGATCAGATGAACATACAATTGCCGCGCTCACTGGCAGGACGGGGTGAGACTGATCTGACCATCACCGTGGATGGCAAAACGGCAAATACGGTCAGGATCAACATCAAGTAAACCCGGCTCTCAGATTCCGAAATCCGCAAGCAACATTTACAATGCACCAATGGCGGACGAAAACCTGATCATAGAAACTCCCGAACACGTTGAACTGCATTTCGCGTTGGCCACCATCGGCAACCGGTTCATCGCCTGCGCGATTGATCATGCAATCCAGATTTTGGCGATTGTCCTGACTTCGTTTCTCGCTATCCGGTTCAGTAGCGGCGCGCGGCAGGTCGGCGACAAAGTCGTCGCCGGTTTCAGCGAAGGCAGTTTGTGGATCATCGCGCTTTCGATCCTGATCAGCTACACGATCTTATTCGGCTATTTCGTTTTCTTTGAAACCATCTGGAGCGGGCAGACTCCAGGCAAACGCTGGATGAAGCTGCGTGTGATTCAGGAAGACGGACGCCCAATCACTCCTTTCGCCGCAATGGCGCGAAACATCATACGGCTTTTCGATATGTGGGTCCCGCCGTTTTACTCCATCGGCATCATCTCCGTTTTCGCCAGCCAGCAAGCCAAACGTCTGGGCGATTTCGTTGCCAACACCGTCGTCATCAAAGAGCGCAGCGCCGAAGCTCCGACCTTCGACGAGGTTTTTGAAAGCGAAGTGATAGACACGGCGATGCGCCGTGTCGCCAGGGCGGTGGATTTTCAGGGCGACGTTCGAGCGATTTCATCCGCCGACATCGTCGTTGTCGAAAACTTTCTCCGCCGCCGTTACGACCTTCCCGAACAACCTCGTCAATGGATGGCCTGGCGAGTCGCCGCGCCGTTGATGGAAAAAATTCGACCCGTCTACGACCCGGCGACATTTGATTACGAAGGTTTTCTGGAAGAGGCTCTGGCTCGTTACCGCGTGCAGAAAAAGTACAACGATTGAGTGAGAGGTTTCAGCTTTCCCTGACGTTTTGCTTTTCCCACACTTTTGCGTATCTGAGAAAAACTCCATAGGCAGTGAACATGGCGACGGCCAATCCCGGCACGCCATCCAGGAAACCAAGTTTCAAAAGATAAGTTCGGATGAAAGCGGCTATCGGAAGAATGAGCAGATCAATACCGCGCGCTCGTTTGCCTTTGTTGTACAGGTGTTCAGCCGACAGCGTAGCGTAAGTGTTAACTCGCCGATGGTAATCGCTGAGGTCGGTCGCGGTGTAATGCAGCAATTCGCCCGATAACTTTTCCGTTCGCCCGCGCACGTGAGCGACTTCGTGCGGAGCGACGCCGTCCCAGTAACTCGCCGCTTTGCGATAAAGCCGCATCTGGTAATCGGGATACCAACCCGAATGCAGAATCCAGCGGCCAAGAAATTCCGTTCGCCGCGAAATCCAAAAACCGTCGGGCAAGCTTGCCGGATCGCGCTGCCGCAAAGCTTCGATTGAAGCGCGTAATTCCGGCGTCACTCGTTCGTCGGCGTCCATCCACAAAATCCAATCGCCGGTTGTCACCGAATCGGAATATTCGTGTTTGTCCTTGTAGCCGCGAAATTCCCTGTAAAAGATTTTGTCCGTGTATTGTTTGGCAATCTCTACAGTGCGATCGGTCGAGTAAGAATCGCAAATGACAATCTCATCCGCCCAAGCCAGACTTTCGCACACGGCGGCAATGTTCGCTTCTTCGTTGTAGACGTTGATCTTGGCGGAAATTTTCATAGCCAATCAGTGTTTGCTATTTCCTTTCAAAATCGAAAGCAAGGCTTGCCCGGTGTATGACTTCTTGTTTTTCGCCACTTGCTCCGGCGTGCCTTCGGCCACGATTCGCCCGCCGCCGTCGCCGCCTTCCGGGCCCAGGTCAATTATCCAGTCCGCGGATTTGATCACGTCCAGATGATGTTCGATGATGATGACCGTGTTGCCAAGATCAACCAATCGTTGCAGCACGTCCAGCAGCTTGCGCACGTCTTCAAAATGCAATCCCGTCGTCGGTTCGTCCAGAATGTAAACCGTCCGCCCGGTCGCGCGCTTGGATAATTCCTTGGCCAGTTTGATGCGCTGAGCTTCGCCGCCGGAAAGCGTCGTCGCCGATTGCCCCAGACTGATGTAACCCAGACCGACTTCGTAAATCGTCTGCAATTTCTGTTTGATCTGCGGATGATTTTCCAGCAGCGGCAGAGCGTCTTCGATGGTCGTGTCCAAAAGCTGAGAGATGTTTTTGCCCTGATAACGCACGTCCAGAGTTTCGCGGTTGTATCGCTGGCCTCGGCAAACTTCGCAGGTGACGTACACGTCCGGCAGGAAGTTCATTTCGATTCGTTTCAATCCGTCGCCCTGACAGGTTTCGCAGCGTCCGCCTTTGACGTTGAAGGAAAAGCGTCCGGGTTTGTAACCGCGCTCGCGCGATTCGGGCAGCATCGAATAAAGCTCGCGAATGGGCGTGAACAATCCTGTGTAAGTCGCCGGGTTCGAGCGCGGCGTGCGGCCAATCGGCGATTGATCAATTTCTATGATCTTGTCTATGTGTTCCAAACCTTCGATGGTCGTGTGCGCGCCGGGTTCGGCCAGACTGCGGTAAATTTTCCTGGCCAGCGCGCGGTAAAGAATATCTTCGACCAGCGTGGATTTGCCTGAGCCGGAAACGCCTGTCACGACCGTCAGCACGCCGAGCGGAAAGCCGACATCCACGTTTTTCAAATTGTGTTCGGTGGCTCCGCGAACGGTGATGGCTTTGCCGTTCGGCGAACGTCGCTGCTCTGGAACTTCAATCCGCAAATCGCCGGAAATGTAACGACCCGTCACTGAATCTTTTGCTTTGGCGATGTCTTCGGGTTTGCCTATGGCGACAATCTCTCCGCCGTGAGTTCCCGCGCCAGGGCCAAGATCAACTACGAAATCGGCGCGGCGGATTGTGTCTTCGTCGTGTTCGACGACCAGAACCGTGTTGCCCAGATCGCGCAACATTGCCAGAGTTTCCAGCAGTTTCTGATTGTCGCGCGGATGCAAACCAATCGAAGGTTCGTCCAGCACATAAAGAACTCCGCGAAGCTGCGAACCGATTTGCGTAGCCAATCGAATGCGCTGGCTTTCGCCGCCGGACAAACTGGCCGACGGGCGATCCAGCGCCAGATAACCCAAGCCGACCGAATTCAGAAAGCTCAGCCGGTCGCGGACTTCTTTCAGGATTCTACCGGCGATTAACTCTTCGCGTTTGTTCAGCTTGATTTCGGAAAAGGCATTGACGGCGGATTCAATCGGCAACCGCGAGTAATCGGCGATGGATTTTTCGTTCAGCTTGACGGCCAGCGATTCGGGTTGCAAACGCGCGCCGTCGCAGCTTCGGCAGGCGACGGGCGAAATCAACGATTCCAGCGAAGTAGGAGAGCCGTCATCGCTGGCAGAACCCCCGGCCTGATGACGTTTCATCGCGTCCAGCAGAAAATTGGTCGCGCCTTTCCATTCGGCTTTGTATTTGTAATCGCCGTAGCGGAACTCGACCTTGTCTTTCATTCCGAAAAAGAAAGCGTCGCGAGCTTTCTTCGGCAACCTGGCAAAAGAAGTTTCCGGCTTCTGATCGAAATGCCGGGCGACGGCCAGCAGAGCTTCGCGCAGATAAGCGTCTGTCGCCTTGTCGTCTTCGCCTGTGAATTGCAGTTGATTGATCGGAATTGCATCGTCAATCACCAGCTTGGCCGGATCAATTTCGTAAGCCGTCCCCAGACCGTTGCAGGCTTTGCACGCGCCGTAAGCAGAGTTGAAGGAAAACGAGCGCGGTTCGAGCTGCGGAATCGAAACGCCGCAAAACACGCAGGCCATCTTTTCCGAATACATTCGCTCTTCGCCGTCAACGACGGAAATGACGACGACTCCGTCGGTCAGCTTTGTCGCCGTCCGGATGGATTCTTCCAACCGATGAGCAATGCCGTCTTTGATCAACAACCGGTCAACGACGACTTCGATGGTGTGATTGCGGCGCTTGTCCAGTTTGATGTCGTCGTCCAGCGTCAACATCTCGCCGTCAATCCGTGCGCGCGTGAAACCGCTCTTTTGCAGCTTCTCCAGTTCTTTTTTGAATTCGCCTTTGCGCCCGCGAACGATGGGAGCCAGGATCATGACGCGTTCGCCTTCGGGCAATTCCTTGACGCTTTGAATGATCTGATCCGTTGATTGTCGCGAAACCGGACGCCCGCATTTGTGGCAGTGCGGCTGGCCCACCGAAGAAAACAGCAAGCGCAGATAATCGTAAACTTCCGTCACCGTGCCGACGGTCGAACGCGGGCTGCGGCTGGTGGTTTTTTGTTCGATGGAAATTGCCGGGGACAAACCTTCGACGGCGTCAACGTCCGGCTTTTCCAGTTGCTCCAGGAATTGCCTGGCGTAAGCCGAAAGCGATTCGACATACCGCCGCTGGCCTTCAGCGTAAATCGTGTCGAAAGCCAGCGAGGATTTGCCCGAACCGCTCAAACCC
>CAYRQB010000068.1:386-21219 GCA_964426025.1 uncultured Heliomicrobium sp. | reverse complement strand
TTCCAGCGCTGGCTTGCCGTTGACGATGACGTATTCGATGCCGGTCGCGTATTGATGCGGTTTTTCAAACGTAGCCTGATCAATGACGGTTTCGGGATTGAAGACAGTCACATCCGCCCATTGTCCCGGACGCAGCAAACCTCGGTCGTAAACGCGAATCTTCGCGGCGTTTGCCGAAGTCATTTTGCGGATGGCTTCTTCCAGCGAAAGCAATTTCTCTTCGCGGACGTACCGGCCCAGCACTCGCGGGAAGGTTCCGTAATAACGCGGATGCGGATTGCCTTTCGACAATGGCCCTTCGGTCTTGACTGCTGTGCCGTCAGAGCCAATCGAAACGAAAGGTTGCCGCAACGCATAGCGCATGTCTTCTTCCGAATGGTGAAAGTAAACCGTCGGAACCGAGCCGTCGTTTTCGGCCAGCAATTCAAACAACACATCCAGCGGTGGTTTGCCAATCGCCTTGATGACTTCGCTCATGCGTTTGCCTTCGAATTGTTTGAATTTCGGATTGCGAAAAGTAACCAGCAGCATTCCGTCCCAGCCGCCGGTCGCAGTGTAATGGTTGTACCAGTCGGAGCCGGGAATGCCGTTGAGGATTTCTTTTTCCAATCGCGCGCGAAGCGAAGCGTCTTTCAATCGCGCGATCATCGCTTTCGCGCCGCCTTCGTGCGCCCAGGGAGGAATGATGCTGGAGAGATTGTTTTGTCCTGCGCGATATGGATAGACATTCGCTTCGACCAATTGGCCTTGGGCGCGCGTCTTCGCCAGCAACGCGACCAGTTCCGGCATCTTGCCCCACAGCTTATGTTCGGCGATTTTCAAGTGAATGATGTCAACTGGAAGTTTGGCACGGCGGCCAATTTCCAGCGCTTCGGCGACGGCTTTGAAAACGCCTTCGCCTTCGGTTCGCATGTGAGTCGAATAAATTCCGCCGTATTCTCCGGCGACTTCGCACATTGCCACCAGCGCATCAGTGTCAATCCAAACGCCGGGCGGACCGCTCAAACTGCTGGCGACGCCCAAGGCGCCCTGCTCCATCGCTGTGCGAACAATCGAACGCATACGATTGAGTTCTTCGGACGTGGCCGGGCCTGCTTTGCTGCCGTGAACCGTTGTCCAGACGGCGCTCGATCCAACGTACGAACCGACGTTGGTCGAAATGCCTCGCCGCAAAAGCTCTGCATAATAGCTTGCGAAGTCTTTCCACTTTTCCGATGGCGCAGCAGAACCGCCTTCGCCAAAAATCATCGTGGTCACGCCTTGCCTGATCATGCTTTCGGCGTTGCCGTCTTCCAGAATTGTGTCGTCGGAATGGTTGTGAATATCAATGAAGCCGGGCGCGACAACCAGACCGTTCGCATCAATTGTTCGCGTCGCTGAACGATCGGCTAATTTGCCGATGGCGGCTATGCGTCCGTCGCGAATGCCTACGTCGCCGATGAAAGATGGATTGCCGGTTCCGTCAACAATGCGTCCGCCGCGTATGAGCAAGTCAAACCTCGCCTGCTGTGCCACAGAATTCCACGTCAGGACAAATGAACAGATGATTGCTGCCAGCAGTTTTCGCATCAACGGCTCCTCAATCAGTTATTCGACAACGGTAAAGTCTTGATCTACCTGTCTGATAATTGTTAATGGCTGATGGTTGCGGCTAATTGCTATGCCGGATTTACGATGACGCTAAGCGAACATTTTCAACACCGGGTCTCCGCCGAAGTTCGTCAGTCGTTGTTCGCGTCCTCCGTAATAGTAAGTGAGTTTGCGATGATCCAAACCCATCGCGTGCAGAATCGTCGCGTGCAAATCGTGAACCGAGTAAGGTTCGACTTCGGCTTTGTAACCGTATTCGTCCGTAGCGCCGATGACCTGTCCGCCTTTGACGCCTCCGCCCGCGAACCACATGGTGAATCCCCACGGGTTATGATCGCGTCCGATGCCGGATTGCGAAATCGGCATGCGGCCAAATTCCCCGCCCCAAACGATCAGCGTCGAATCCAGCAATCCATGAGCTTTCAAATCGGCGATCAATCCGGCAATCGGTTTGTCGGTTTCAGCGCAATGCATTGAGTGGTTTTCGTGCAATCCGTAATGCGCGTCCCAGGATTCCTGTTGATGGCCTCCGCCGCTGTAAAGCTGAATGAAACGCACTCCGCGTTCGACCATGCGGCGGGCGATCAGACATTGACGGCCAAAATAATCCGTAGTCTTTTCGCCAATGCCATAAAGCTTTTTGGTCGCGTCAGATTCCTTGCTGATGTCCACGGCTTCAGGCGCGTGAGTTTGCATCTGAAAAGCCAGTTCATAAGAAGCTATGCGGGCGTCCAGGTCGGAATTGCCCGCGTGAGTCGTTTGATGTTCCTGATTCAGCTTTTGAACAAAATCAATTTCCTGACGCTGCAAATGCGGATCAACCCATTTCGGCGGATTCAGATCAACGATGGGTTTGTTGCCCGCGCGAAACGAAGTTCCCTGATAAGCGGCAGGCATAAAGCCCGAAGACCAGTTCGGCGCGCCGCCAATCGGGCCGCCTCGCCAATCGTACATGACGATATAAGCCGGCAGGTTTTCGTTCTCGCTGCCCAGACCATAAGTCACCCACGACCCCAGGCTGGGATTGCCCGGACGCATATTGCCGCTGTTCATCTGGAAGATCGCGGGCGAATGATTGTTGCTGGTCGAATAAACCGAGCGAACCATGCACAGGTCATCCACCTTATTCGCCAGATGCGGATAAAGTTCTGAAACTTCAATGCCGGATTGGCCGTGCTTTTTGAATTTGTAGGGCGAAGCCATCAGATTGCCGGGGTTGCCGAAAAAGACATCAACCTTGCCTTTGTTCATCGGCTTGCCGTGATGACGCGTCAGATCGGGTTTCGGATCGAAGGTGTCAACGTGACTGACGCCTCCGTACATAAACAGGAAGATGACCGATTTGGCTTTGGTCTTGAAATGACTTTCTTTCGGAGCCAGCGGGTTGACACGCTTTTGCTGATCGGGTTCAGCAGCCAGCAAACCATCCTGATCCAGCAACGAAGCCAGCGCCAAGCCGGAAAAGCCCGCTCCGGCGCGAAAGATCAGTTCACGGCGAGATAGTTTTTGCGAACTCAGAATTGGCAATGGATTGTTCTTCATAAAGTTTTTCTCTTTCATCTCTCAGCGTATTACTTTTCCTTTCAAACCTATGACTTGAGCTGCCACCAGATTGTTACCGAAATTTTTCCAGTCCTTGAAAGTCCAGACGACTTTCTTGTCGCGCGTCACTTCGATCAATTGAGGGTTGTCAGGTCCGGCGTGAGTGTTGCCGATGATCAGGTTTCCGTTCGGCAGCAATTGCAAAGTCGTCATCCAGGCGAAGGTGATGCCGGGCAATTCTTTTTGATCAATGCTCCAGACGATTTTGCCCGCGCGCGTGACTTCAAATACGCGGTTATTGTTTCCGCCCGCGATCATGGTGTTTCCGTTCGGCAATCGAATTGCGCCGAAAACTTCCACGCCGTGGCCTTCGACGCCGTGACCGGGAGCGCGCGGACGTCCGGCCAAATCCAGCGCGTATTCCCAGACGATTTTGCCTTTGCCGTCGTATTCGCGAACTTTGCCTTCGCCTTCCTGACAAACCAGATAATTGCCGTTGTCCAGTTTGCGAACCATACGGGTGTCGCGATGCGCGTTGGGCTTGACGACAGTCAGCGGAACTTCTTTGACGATCTTGTCGGCCTTATCTACTTCGATCAAGCGCGAGTTTCCGCTTTCGGCAATCAGCGTCAGACCATTTTTCAGCCTTTGGTAGGAATGAATCTCGACTCTGCCGGAGTAACCTATTTTGGGTTTTGACTCGTGTTTCCACACGACTTGTTTGTCGCGATTGACTTCGACGACTGTGGTGTAGCTGGTCTGAAAAATCGCTCCGCCGTTTGACAAAGCCTGTATGTCGTGGATTTCACGCGCGTCGGGATTGGGCATTTCCCATTCGACTTCGCCTTTGGAATTGACGATGCGAATGAAACCTTTATCCGCGCCCAGAACTTTATAATCGCGCGCCGCATCAACGCCGTTTGATGAAGCGATATTGATTGAAACCAGCAACGCAGCCGAAATCGCCAGTCCAAAGATTACAAGATACCTTTTCAAAGCTTCTGACTCCTTTGCAGAGTGAATTTGTTAGCGTGTTTAGTTCGTCGGATTGAACGGGCGGAAGTTTATAACGACTGTCAGCATAATGGACAGACCAACGGGTAAAATTCAAAGATCATGTTGAAACTTGATTTACCGCTCACCTCGTTAGAGTATCTGCGCGTTTAATAACCAATGGTCACGTTTCTGAATCCAATTTGGCTGGTTTTAGCCTTTCCGCTGCTTGCGGCGTGGTGGGTCTGGAAGTCTTCGTCGAAATTCCTGCGTTACGCGCGACTGGGCTTGCTGTTGCTGATTCTGCTGGCGCTGAGCGGTTTGGCAATCAGGCTTCCGAGCAGAGCCGGTACTGTCGTCGTCGTGGCAGACCGCAGTTATTCGATGCCTGCAAATGCGGAAACCGCCGAACGTGAAGCCATCGAACTGATACAACGCGCGATGAGCAGCGACGACAGATTGGCGGTAATTTCATTCGGCCAGAACTCCGCCATCGAACGTTCTCCGCAAACCGGCGCATTCGCCGGTTTCACCAATCAGATCGAAGCCGACGCCTCGAACATCAACGAAGCGATTGAAAAAGCTCTGTCGCTGATTCCACCAGATTCGCCGGGAAAAATTCTTGTCATATCCGACGGCCACTGGACAGGCAAAGACCCGTCGGCAGCCGCAGCCAGAGCGGCTTCGCGTGGCGTAGCATTGGATTTCCGTTCTCTGCAACGTTCGACTGCCAACGATCTGGCCATAGCTCTGATTGACGCTCCGGTGACGGTCTCGCCCGGCGAAGCTTTCATGCTGACGGCGTGGGTTAAATCTCCTGCCTCTCAGGAAATCAGTTTCGAGATGCTTCGCGGAAATCAGATCATCGCCGCCGGAAAAACCAGAGTCGTCGCCGGTATGAACCGCCTGACCTTTCGCGACCTGGCCGAAGAGCCGGGCGCGATGCGTTACACGATCAAAATCAACGGAGACAGCGAAGACCCGATTCCTGAAAACAACCTGGCGAAAACTCTGGTCGGCGTTCAAGGGCCGAAACCGTTGCTGGTCGTTACAGCCGCTGATAATTCTGGGCTGGCGCGGTTGCTGACAGACGGCGGTTTGAATATCAAAACACTGAAACCGGAAGACAGCGATTGGTCGCTGGATGCTCTGGCAGGATTTTCCGGCGTCGTCATAGAAAACGTTCCGGCGGACAAAGTGACGACGCGCGGGATGGAATCGCTTTCCGCCTGGGTGACTGAAACCGGCGCGGGTTTGATGATGACCGGCGGCAAACGCGCTTACGGCGCAGGCGGATATTTCAAATCGCCGCTCGAAGCCGTATTGCCGGTTTCGATGGAGCTAAGACAAGAGCACCGCAAGCTGGCTCTGGCCATAGTTGTGGCGATGGATCGTTCAGGCAGTATGGCAGTGCCGGTCAGCGGCAATCGGACGAAAATGGATTTGGCCAATCTGGCGGCGGTTCAGGTTCTGGACCTGCTTTCGCCGAACGATGAATTCGGAGTCGTGGCAGTTGACAGTTCGTCTCACATCATCGCCGAGTTGAAACCAATCGAAAACAATGCGGCGAAAGTCCGGCAGGACATTCTGCGAGTCGGTTCAATGGGCGGAGGCATTTTCATTTTCGAAGCTCTTTCGACTTCGGCGGAAATGTTGCTGCTGGCCAAAGCCGGAACTCGCCACGTCATTCTGTTTGCCGACGCAGCCGATTCCGAAGAGCCTGGAAGGTATCGCGAGTTGTTGCAGCAGTGCGAGCAGGCCGGAATCACAGTCAGCGTCATTGGTCTTGGCAAACCGTCGGACGTTGACGCCGGTTTGCTGCGCGACATCGCGAAGCGCGGCAACGGACAAATCTATTTCACCGAAAGCGCCGAAGAATTGCCGCGATTGTTCGCTCAGGACACGATCATCGTCGCGCGCAGCACTTTTCTGGAAGCCATAACGCCAATTCAAACTACCGGCGGATTGGTTACGCTGACAGGAAAACAATTCAACGGGCTTCCTGCCATCGGCGGTTACAACCTTTGTTACCTGCGGCCAAACGCGAATCTGGCGACGGTGACGACAGACGAATACAAAGCTCCGATCGTGGCTTCGTGGCAAGCGGGCAGCGGACGCGTCCTTTGTTACACGGGCGAAGCCGACGGCGATTACACCGGCGCGATTGCCGGTTGGAGTAACGCCGGAGAGCTTTTCACCAGTCTGGCCAGATGGACGGCGGGCGATTCCAGCCAATTGCCGAACAACATGCTGCTGACTCAGGAAGTCAAAAACGGCTCCAGTTTCATTCGCCTTCACCTCGATCCAGACCGCGACGAATCCGCCGCGCAAACTGGCAACTTGTCTTACGCTTTGCCCAAAGTCACAACCCTGCGCGGCAAACCCGGATCGAAACCGACTTCTGAAAAAACTGAGATGCGATGGTCGGACGCCGACACTCTGGAAGTTTCGATTCCTTTGAACGGCAGCGAGACTGCGCTTTCGACGGTCGAAATTGCAGGCGCGACTCCTGTGACTCTTTCACCTGTCGCACTTCCCTATTCGCCGGAATTCAAACCTTCAGACGCTGGTGAAGGCCAGGAGGCGTTGGCGCGATTGGCTCTGGCAACCGGAGGCAAAGAGAGATTGGAACTTTCCGGCGTTTGGAAAGACCTGCCTCGCCAGTCGCGATTGATCGAACTTGCGCCTTATCTGCTGTTCACGGCAATCGCGCTTTTGCTGATCGAAGTCCTGGAACGTCACACCGGATTGATGACGGCCAGAGCTTTGCCGATATTGGCCGGATTGCGAAGGAAAAAGAAACCGAAACCGGCGAAGCCTGCCATCTCACAATCTGCGCCGGTTTCAGGCGAAACTGCAATCCCGATCGAGCCGAGCAACGAACCTGACAACAAACAGCCCGAACCAACCGCCATACTCGACGCTCTGCAACAAGCCAGGCAAAAAGCCGAAGAACGGACAAAACGCTGAGCCGAATCCATACTGGCGCTACCGGTAACTTGATGTTACGCGGTAGTGAACAGAAATGCCTACATACTTTTCCCGGCGACGTTGTCTCGGTTATTATTCGCTGCCAAACTTCAAAAGAAGCCGGAACGGCGAAGTTATCAACCGTCTGGCGACTTTTATTTTTCCGATCAGCCCCTGAAAAAAATTCAAAGCTCTCTTCAGCACTCATCAAGAGGTAAATGATGAAACCAGCATTACTGATTTTGACGCTCATCGCTTTTTCGGCGCTTTCCATCATCCAGCGACTTTCAACCATCGAAGCCAGCCAGAACACGATCACCATAAACTTCATCTCGCCGACCAGCGCGGGTTTGAGCGACACCAACCTGAACGTTGTCGTCGCCATCAATTCGCTGTATCAGCTTTCGACCGTCAAGGCCAAAGTCGTAGATCGTGAAAAGGATTTGACGTTTTCCTCCTGCGCTTATCGAACGCGGTTGGGCGAATGCCAGGCAGGTTGGCTGGCGACAATATCTCTGGCCGGTTTGGAACGAGGCCAGCAAACACTTTTCGTCACCGCCACCGATGTGTTCAACACAGTCTCCGCCACGCAAATTACTTTCAGATACGATCAGCCGCCGAAGATAGTATTGGAAGAATTGCCGGACGGAGCCATCGCCAGACCCGGCCTGCGTTTCAAATCGAATTGCGTTGACGACGATCCTGCGGGTTGCCGAAGCTTCGTCGCCGTCTTCAGCGCGGGCAATGTCGTTGCTCAATTGCCCAACCAGTTTGACGGAGAAATTTCATTCGCCAAAGCCAACGGGCCTCGAAGGCGATTTCTGCATTCGAGCCACCGATTCGGCTTTTCAGGTCAGAGAGATTTGCCAGAAGCTATACGTCGAAGCCAGTCCGGTTTTGACGGAGGTGTTAAAGGTCAACGGAGTCATTCTGGACGTGAAAGCCGATCGCGTGTTTTACGCTGAAAAAAGAAATGGGCGCGAAGTCCTCAGAATTCTGAATCGGCTCAGCGGCGAAGACAAAGAGCTGACGACTATCAACGACGGCAAATTGTATTCACTGGGCACTGAACCCACGTCTTATCTGACGCCTCGCGGAGCGATCTTTGTCGTCAAACCGGATAACGATTTTTGGGGCTACGTACGCGAATGGCGCGATGGCCAGTTGATAGAACTGGGCAAAATCAACGGCTCCAACTCATTAATGGTCAAGGGTAAATATGCAATCTGGAATCGCAATCAAAATCCCGATCAAACATCCGCGCCGATTGTTTTGATTCTGCGCGACCTGGAATCAGGCACGAACACGGAAATTCTCGGCAGTTCAATGGGAAACTGGCGCAATGTGGTCACTGAGACCGGAGACGTTTTCTTTTGGGCCGGTGGTTCCAGCGATTACCGCATCTTTCGTTACCGCAACGGACAATTGCGCATGCTGACCGACACAGCAGGCGCTCGCGACGTTTATCCTCTGACTGACGGATCGAACGTGGTGTTCAGAAGATTGCGAGGCTCGTTTTCAGACCCGACGTACGAAATCATTCTGCTGAACGATTCCGGCGAAAAGATTCTGGCCGCCGGGTCGGAACGCGCGCCCGCATCGCACGGTTATCTGATCAACAACGGATGGGCGGCTTTTTCCAGACCGAACGCCAGCGGAGCAATTCCTGTCTGGTTGCGTTCGCCGGAAGGACAGGAAATTCAAAAGAGTTTCTTTCAGGCCGCGACTTACGTTGACTCGCTCAGCGCCGACGGTCAATTGACCGTCTTCAGCATTGATTTGAAGCGGCGTTACCTGCCTTTGCCAAATCATCCGCCAATCGAAATCGGAACGACGCTTGGACGCCCATTCTGGCAGGATGAAAAATTGTTCGTCGTCATCGGAAGCTCGTTGTTTCAATTCACGCCTCCGGCCAATGTCTCCGCCGCCAGCTACTCCGCGTCGGCTCTGGCGCCCGAAGCAATCACAGCAGTTTTCGGATCAAAGCTGGCGACGACAACCAAAGTCGCGACAACACAACCACTGCCTACTTCATTGGAAGGAACTTCCGTCACGATCAGGGACGGATCAGGAACGCAACGCTCAGCGCCGTTGTTTTTCATCTCGCCCAATCAGATCAATTACCAAATTCCGCAAGGCGCAACGCCGGGAACAGCGCTCATCAGCATTACAAGCGGCGATGGTTCAATCTCTTCAGGCACAGCGCAGATAGCTTCCGTCGCGCCCAGCCTTTTTACCGCGAACGCTTCCGGGCAGGGAGTTCCGGCGGCGACGCTGCTTCGCGTCAAAGCCAATGGCGAACAAATCTACGAAGCCGTCGCAGTCTTTGACCAAGGCCGGAATCAATTCATTCCCCGTCCGATTGATTTTGGGTCGGAATCGGACCAACTCTACCTGATTCTATTCGGCACTGGATTCAGGCATCTGAATATGCTTTCAACGGTTTCGGCAACCATCGGCGGGACTCACGCCGAAGTGGTGTTCGCCGGAGCGCAAGGCGATTTCATCGGACTCGATCAAGCCAACATCAGATTGCCGCGCAGCCTGGCCGGGCGAGGAAGCGTTGAATTGAGCTTTTCCGTTCAAGGCAAATCTGCCAACTCCGTCGCCATCAATTTCAAATAAACCTTGCTCTGTTTCTTCCGGCTTCGAAAATTGCCTGGAATAGATTTGCGCTCATCGGTCATTAAACCGCTGAGCGCATTTTCGCGTAATGCGCCGTTGAAACTGACAAACTCATTGGCAATTTTTGGAGGGAAAAGAATGTCTTTTACTTTTGCAACGTTGTTGAGAGTGGCGCTGGTCATTGTTTTCGTCGCCACCACCGCCATTGCCGTTCGTTCGGCTTCTGCCGCAGTTGATCCGATCAACAAGAACTTTTTCGGCACAGCTCTGAAAGGCTATGACGCGGTCGCTTATTTCAAGGAAGGCAAGCCGGTCAAAGGCAAGGACGAATTTCGTCACGATTGGATGGGCGCGAAATGGTATTTCGCCAGCGCCGCCAACCGCGATGAGTTCGCCAGGAATCCGCAGAAATACGCTCCGCAATTCGGCGGTTATTGTTCCTGGGCGGTCGCCCACGGTTACACCGCCAACATTGACCCGGAAGCCTGGAAGATCGTTGATGGCAAGTTGTATCTGAATTACGACAAATCCGTGCAGAAGAAATGGGAGCAGGACGTTCCCGGCTTCATCAAGAAAGCCAACGAAAACTGGCCCAAGCTGAAAAAGTAAAATGCCGCCCACAAAGTCACACGAGGAAACACGAAGCTTGATTTCTTTCTTCGTGAACCTTCGTGTGGCTTAGTGGGAAAAAAGAAGGAGAGAGAATGAAAGCGATTGCAGTTTTTCCGGGCAAACCCAACAGCGTGCATCTGGCTGATTTGCCGATGCCGAATGTTCGCGAAGTTCCGAATGGTCGCGGCGTGCTGGTCAGAGTTTTGCGAGTCGGAGTTGACGGCACGGACAAAGAGATCAACGCGGCGGAATACGGCGCCGCGCCAGACGGTTACGACTTTCTGGTCACCGGTCACGAGGGTTTCGGTCAGGTCGAGGCGGTCGGGGCGAACGTCACCGAAGTCAAACCCGGCGATTACGTCGTGGCGACGGTTCGACGACCCGGCAAATCAATTTACGATTTGATCGGCACGAACGATATGACCACCGACGACACTTACTTCGAGCGCGGAATCAATCTGCGTCACGGTTATCTGACCGAATATTACGTTGACGACGCAGAGTTCATCGTCAAAGTGCCTCAAGGTTTGAAAGAAGTCGGAGTGTTGCTGGAACCGATGACCGTCGTCGAAAAAGGCATTCATCAGGCTTACGAAATTCAGCGACGGTTGCGAGTCTGGCATCCGAAGAAAGCCGCTGTGATGGGCGCTGGCACGATTGGCTTGCTCGCCAGCCTGGCGTTGCGATTGCGCGGTATGGACGTGACAGTCTTCGGCAAAGTCCCGAAGCCTTATTTGAATTCCGATCTGATCGAAGCCATTGGCGCGCGGTACGAAACCACTGACGACATAACCGTCATCGAAGGCTCGAAAAAATACGGTCCATTCGACATCATCTTCGAAGCGACGGGTTATTCGCCTATCGTTTTTGAAAGCATGCAGGCGCTCGGTAAAAACGGCGTGCTGGTTTTATCCAGCGTCACGGGCGGCGACCGTCAAGTCGAAGTTCCGGCGGACAAGATCAATCTGGAATTCGTGCTCGGCAACAAAGTGATGGTGGGAACAGTGAATGCCAACCGCGAATACTTTGAAATGGGCGTGCGCGATATGGCTC
The DNA here is from genome assembly GCA_964426025.1 of uncultured Heliomicrobium sp. Lineage (GTDB taxonomy): Bacteria > Acidobacteriota > Blastocatellia > RBC074 > RBC074 > RBC074. Next base: position 9,834 of record CAYRQB010000068.1, on the reverse strand, counting down.
AGGCGCAAGCCGAATATCCATGCTGGATGAAAAAACTGCTGACGCATCCTGTCAAAGGTCTGGAAAATTACCGCGAGCTTTTCGACAAACTGACGAGCGCGAAAGGCGCGATCAAGGTCTTCTGCGAAGTTGCGCCTTTGTAAATCTACTATTGGTTGACGGAGCAAACATCATTCTATTGACGGCGAATCCTGCTGGCGCAAGCCATCGGCGATTCGCCGCATTTGTTTCTCAGGCCACAGAAAGACCGTCTTGTCAGCATATCAGCCAAAGACTACACTGCCTTTATCGTTTGCAATTTTGGTTAAGACAACCGACGGGTTGTCTTGTCTGATTATCGAAGCAATTCATCTATGAATTCTGGCGGGCAAGATGCCCGCGCTCACACTTTTCAAAGGAGCGGCGAAAATGCAATTAGGCATGATTGGATTGGGTCGGATGGGCGCAAACATGGTTCGGCGATTGATGCGCGGCGGACACCAATGTTTTGTTTTCGACCTCAATCCTGACAGCGTGCATGCGCTGGAATCCGAAGGCGCAACAGGCGCACGTTCGATAGAAGATTTGATCGAGAAGATGGAAAAACCCCGCGCGGTCTGGGTCATGGTTCCGGCGGGCGAACCGACTGAAAAAACAGTGGACATACTTTCCAAATGCATGTCGGGCGGCGATTTCATCATTGACGGCGGCAATTCGCATTTCAAAGACGACGTTCGCCGGGCGACGGAACTGGCCGAAAAAGGCATTCATTATGTTGACGCCGGAACCAGCGGAGGCGTCTGGGGAGCCGAACGCGGTTATTGTTTGATGGTTGGCGGAGAGAAAGAAAGCTTCGAGCATCTGACTCCGATCTTACGCACGCTGGCTCCGGGACGAGGCGAAATCGCACGGACGCCCGGACGCGAAAATCGCGAAGTCACCGCCGAAGAAGGCTTTCTTTATTGCGGCCCTGCCGGAGCCGGACATTTCGTCAAGATGGTTCACAACGGCATCGAATACGGATTGATGCAGGCTTATGCCGAAGGCTTCGACATCATGCGAAATGCAACGTCAACGGAATTGCCGGAAAATCATCGTTACAATTTGAATCTGGCAGAGATTGCCGAAGTCTGGCGTCGAGGCAGCGTCGTCGGTTCCTGGCTGCTGGATTTGACGGCGATGGCTTTGTTGGAACAACCGACGCTGGAAACTTACAGCGGATTTGTTCAGGATTCGGGCGAAGGCCGATGGACGATTCAAGCCGCCATCGAAGAAGCTGTTCCGGTGGATGTGCTGGCGGTTTCGCTTTTCACGCGCTTTCGTTCGCGACAACAAAGCTCTTTCGCCGAAAAGGTTCTTTCCGCCATGCGCCACAAGTTCGGCGGTCACGTCGAACGCCCGGCAGGCGGATAAGCTTTACTGTAAGCTAAATCAAACCGGAAAACTTTTAGACAGGATTTACAGGATTCAACAAGATGAAAACTGTGATTGGTCCGGGTTGACGCCAATCCTGCTCAATCTTGCCAATCCTGACTAACCTCTCTCTGTCCCAATGTTTCGTATTCTGATTTAGCACAAGCGAGCGTCACATCAACAAACTCAAATGAGGTAGAAATTGTAATGTCCAAAACTGAGCCGCTGCCTTTCGTAGGCGTACCCAGCGATCCATGCGTGATGGTGATTTTCGGCGCGACCGGAGATTTGACCAAGCGCAAACTCTTCCCTGCTTTGTACAACCTGGCCAAAAGCAATTTGCTTTCGCCCGAATTCGCCATCGTTTGCACTTCACGAACGGAAATGACGACCGAAGCATTTCGCGATCAGATCAGCCAGGACATGAAATCTTTTGCGACCGGTGAGGTTGAACCGCATATCTGGAACTGGTTTCTGGAACGCATCTATTACACCAGCGGCGATGTGCAGAATCCTGACTGTTACGCAAAACTCAAAGAGTTGCTTGATCAGGTAAATCAAACGCACGGAACCAAAGGCAATTACTTTTACTATCTGGCAACTTCGCCCAACTTCTTCAGCGAAATCGTGCGGCAACTCGGCGCGGTGGGCTTGGCTCGCGAAGAAATCGCGAACGGTCAAAAAATCTGGCGTCGAGTGATCATCGAAAAACCTTTCGGTCACGATCTGGAATCCGCTCGCGCGTTGAACGCAGAAATTCGTCAGGCGCTGGATGAACGGCAGATTTATCGCATTGACCATTACCTGGGCAAAGAAACCGTGCAAAACATTTTGGTCTTCCGTTTCGGCAACGGAATTTTCGAGCCGATCTGGAACCGTCGTTACATTGACCACATTCAGATTACAGCCGCTGAAACCGTCGGCGTGGAAAAACGCGGCGGGTATTACGACACTTCTGGCGCATTGCGTGACATGGTTCCGAACCATTTGTTTCAACTGGTTTCTTTGACGGCGATGGAACCGCCGACTTCGTTCGACGCCAACGCGGTTCGCGACGAACAGGCGAAAGTTCTGGCCGCCATTTCGCCAATACCGCCTGAAGAAGTTCTGACTCGCGCCATACGCGGCCAATATGGCGAAGGCGAAATGGATGGCGTACGCGTGCCGGGTTATCGTCAGGAATCGAACGTCCCGCAGGGTTCCGGCACTGAAACCTTCGTCGCCCTCAAGCTGATGATTGATAACTGGCGATGGGCGGGCGTTCCCTTTTACCTGCGAACCGGCAAACGATTGCCAAAACGAGTGACGGAAGTGGCTATTCAATTCAAAAGCGCGCCTCTGATGTTGTTTCGCGACACGCCTATCGAACGGTTGAGAACGAACCGGCTGGTCATTCACATCCAACCTGATGAAGGCATCAGCCTGCGTTTTGGAGCCAAGGTTCCCGGTCCGATCATGCGTCTGGGCGCGGTTCACATGAATTTCAAATACGAAGATTATTTCGGCAAAGTGCCCAGCACCGGTTACGAGCGATTGCTGTACGATTGCATGGTCGGCGATGCAACGCTGTTTCAACGCGCCGATATGGTCGAAACAGGTTGGTGCGAAATCGAACCGATTCTGGATGTCTGGAAGGCTCTGCCCGCGCGCAATTTTCCGAATTACGCCGCCGGAACCTGGGGGCCAAAGGAAGCCGAAGAACTGCTGACGCGCGACGGGCGCGAATGGCGTCCGATTGACTAAATCATCTCACAAATCTTTCGGACAGAATTGACAGGATTCAACAAGATAAAGCTGTGATTGATGCGATGTGATTTCAATCCTGTTCAATTTTGTCAATCCTGTCTGCGTTCTATCTGTCCCGATGCTGTTTCGTTTCGATTTAGGCGTATAACTCGCTAGATATAACTGAATCCGCAGGCGCCGGACGGGAATAACTTGAGGGCGTCTGCGGATTACTGTTTTCGGAGGAAACTATGATTCAATTCGACGGAAACATCTGCGGCAATGTTGACGAAGCTCAGAAGCGCGAATGGCTGGAAACCAACGGGCTTGGCGGTTTCGCTTCTTCGACCATCATCGGTTTGAACACAAGGCGGTATCACGGCTTGCTGGTCGCGGCCACAAAACCGCCTGTCGGGCGAATGGTCCTGCTGTCGAAACTGGAAGAAACGCTGGTCGTCAATGGTGAACGTTACGACCTTTCGGCCAATCAATATCCAGGCACAGTTCATCCGCAAGGTTTCAATTACCTGAAGGAATTCCGCCTCGATCCTTTTCCGGTTTTCACTTATGAAGTCGCGGGCGTCGTGATCGAAAAATCAGTCTTCATGGTTCAGGGCGAAAACACTACGGTGGTGCAATACAAACGTCGCCGTAAAGCTCGCGGCGTGACCGAATGCCGATTGGAAGTTCATCCGCTTGTGGCTTTCCGCGATTACCACAGCACGGCGCACGAAAACGGCTCGCTCAGCAATCACGTCGAATCCTCCGATGGTTTGGCGACGATAAAACCATACGACGATTTGCCCGAATTGCATCTCGCCCACGACGCCGATGAATTGGCGATGACAGGTTACTGGTATCGCAACTTTGAATTCACGGTCGAACGCGAGCGTGGATTGGATTTCATCGAAGACCTGTTCAATCACTTCGCGTTGAAATTCGACCTGAGCAAAAACACATCGGCGACGGTCATCGCTTCGACCGAAAAGCATCAATCCGGTGAAGCAGACAAGCTTCGCCGAGCGGAACTCAATCGGCGCAAGAAACTTTTGTCGGGAGCCAGGCGCGATGAACTGGCTCAGGCACTGATTGTGGCAGCCGATCAATTCATCGTCGCTCGCGGAGATCAGAAGACAGTCATCGCCGGTTATCACTGGTTCGCGGATTGGGGACGCGACACGATGATCGCTCTGCCGGGACTGACGCTGACAACCGGGCGGTATGATGTGGCGCGAAGCATTTTGCTGGAATTTGCCAAACACGTTGATCGCGGAATGCTGCCCAATCGTTTCCCAGACGCGGGCGAAGCGCCGGAATACAACACGGTTGACGCCACGTTGTGGTATTTCGAAGCCGTTCGCGCTCTGCTGGCTCACACGGAAGATTACAAGTTCGTCCAAGCGAGTTTGTACGAAACGCTGGTTGAAATCATCAATTGGCACGAACGCGGAACAAGGTATCGAATCCACGTTGACGATGACGGACTGCTTTTCGCCGGTGAGCCGGGCGTCCAATTGACCTGGATGGACGCCAAGGTCGGCGATTGGGTGGTCACGCCGCGCATTGGCAAACCGGTTGAGATTCAAGCGCTCTGGTACAACGCTCTGTGTTTGATGGAAGAGTTGGCGAACAAGTTCGGCGACGCGGCGAACGCCGACCGTTTTGCCGTAATGGCCAGGCAAGCGAAGAACAGTTTCAACCGTCAATTCTGGAATGAATCCGCCGGATGTTTGTATGACGTGATTAACGGCGATATGCGCGATGGTTCGATTCGCCCGAATCAAATCTTTGCCGTCAGCTTGCCGCATTCGATGCTTGACGATGAAAAAGCCAAACAAGTCGTCGCCGTCGTCGAACGCGAATTGTTGACGCCGGTCGGATTGCGAAGCCTGTCGCCGAAGGATCAAAGCTACATTGGCGTTTATCAGGGAGATATTCTCAGCCGCGATGGAGCTTATCATCAGGGAACAGTCTGGCCGTGGCCGATCGGCGCGTTCATAACCGCGTACTTGAGAGCGAATAAAAAATCGAAGACGGCACGAAAGCAGGCCGCAAAATGGCTAAACGGATTCCTGCCACACCTGCAAGATGCGTGTCTCGGTCAGGTTTCCGAAGTTTTCGATGGCGATGCGCCTCACTCGCCAGGCGGTTGTGTCGCTCAGGCCTGGAGCGTGGCGGAACTGTTACGCGTGGCGGTCGAGGAAATCTAATTTTGAGGCACTACTGGTAATTCAATGGGTAAAGAGCCTCATCAAATAAACGAGGACAAAACGAAATCGTAATTAGCCATGGGAGCGCGCGCCCTCGCGCGCTGGTTTTGTCCGTTGAAACAATGTGCGCCGCCAAAAGGCTCGCACGCGGGGGCGCGTGCGTTCCCAATCGGCGCCCCGGTTTCCGATTTACGCACTCTTCAGTTAATTCATCTGCTTATCCAGTGAAATCCCAATAGAGTCAATTTTGATTTGATGAAGCAAGCTGGCAGCTTGCTTCATCATTACATTCAGTCGCTTCCCTTCATCAGAGCGTAAGCAATCACGCCAACGCATAATCCGATAAAAGTGCTGAGCAAGACGTTGTCGAAAACGCGCGGCACAAAATCCGTCACCAATCCGAAGATGAAGGTGACGAATTGACCAGTGCCGCCGACGACAACGGAAGCGGAGACAATGTCCCATTTCCTTTCTCGCCGACTGGCTTGAGGAGTTGGACTCATGGATCGAATGAAGCTTTGCGCGCCTTGCTCTTGTGAAACGCCTGAAGCTTGCTCGCCGAACGTCGCGGCGAATCTCGTCTCGGGTTGCATGTTTTTATACTCCTGCGTGGAAGTGAGGTTTCGAGACGGGGCACAAAAGGTAAGGCACCAATCAGGAACGGGTGACACTTTATACTTCGACTCGGCGAAATTTTCCAGCCCAAACCAGGCTTTCACCATTCTGTCCGCCATCGCCTGACAAGTCGGATTGTGTTATATCGTCAATTCAAGCCGCATCAATTCACGCCTTCGCGGCCTCAAACGACAAACACTTTCTGAAAGGTTACGGCCTATGTTTCGATTCGATGCTGAAAAAACCGTGAGCTTCTGTGACGGCATTCGCCGCAGAGATTTTCTGCACGCCGGTTCGCTGGGACTGCTGGGATTGTCATTGACGGATTTGTTCGCGCTGAAAGCCGCTGGCGCAATCAATACAGAGAAAGACATGAACTGCATCTTTCTGATGCTGCTGGGCGGGCCAAGCCAGGTTGACACCTGGGATATGAAACCGAACGCTCCGTCCGAAATTCGCGGCCCATACAAACCGATCAAGACGAACGTGCCCGGCATCGAAGTCAGCGAAATCTTTCCGCGAATGGCCAGACACGCAGACAAGTATTCGCTGGTGCGAGGCGTTTACCACACCGCCGCCGCAGTTCACGACACCGGCCATCAGATGATGCAAACCGGAAAGCTGTTCCAAGCCGGACAGGAACATCCTCACGTCGGTTGCGTGCTCGCGAAACTTCGCGGCGCGCGCGGCGATGCGCCTCCGCACGTTTTGCTTCCGCGTCCGATTGGCAACACCGGAGGCAATCTGCCTCACGGCCAGACGGCTGGATTTCTGGGCAAACAATTCGATCCTTTCGTTCTCAACTCCGATCCTTCGACGCCGAATTTCAAAGTGCCGGACATGCTGCCGCCGGAATACATTTCGGCGATGCGAGTTGATCGCCGCCGCAAGCTTCGCGAAATGGTTGACGCTTCGGTCAAAGAGTTTGAAGTTTCGCCCGACGCGCGATTGCTGGACGACAATTTTCATCAAGCCTACACGCTGATGTCTTCGGCCAAAATGCGCGAAGCCTTCGACCTGTCGAAAGTATCCGAAGCCGTCAAAGACCGTTATGGCCGCAACAAGTTCGGCATGAGTTGTCTGCTCGCACTGCGAATGATCGAACGCGGAGTGCGATTCGTGACGATCAATCAGTTTGAAACCGTCTTCAACGAAATCACCTGGGACATTCACGGCTCAGCCCCGTTCAGCCCCATCGCCTGTTATCAAAACGAAGTCGGCCCGATGTTCGACAACGCTTACGCTTCCCTGTTGGAAGATTTGCACCAACGCGGATTGCTGGAAAACACATTGGTCGTAGCCACTGGCGAATTTGGCCGCACGCCCAAGATCAATCCGGCAGGCGGACGCGATCATTGGCCGCAATGCTGGACTATGCTGTTTGCCGGAGGCGGAACCAAAGGCGGCCAGATCGTCGGAGCTTCGGACGAAATCGGAGCTTACCCGAAAGACCGCCCCGTCACTCCCGCCGAAGTCTCTGCGACAATGATGCGCTCTTTGGGAATTGATCTGGATACTGAACTGCCAGGCTTGCAAGGCCGCCCCATCCGCGTGGTTGACCACGGCGTCAATCCGATCAATGAGCTTTTCTGACCTGTGTGAAGCAGCAATTGAGGAAAATTGCCATGGACTTCCGCGCTGAAACATTTGGCACAGATTTACGAGTGCGTCCGAATCAAGTGCAGCAGGCAGTGAACCTCTACCAGACTGTCGCAAGACAGAAATGCGGCCAACTTATCTTTCTGTCCGGTGCGCCGGGAAGCGGGCGAAGCGACACACTTCAAGCCATTGCCGAATCGCTGCGGCAAGCTCAGCCAAAACCAAAGGTGATTGCTGGTCGTTTCGACGACGGGCATTACGTTCCCTGGAACGTCAACCCTATCTCGGAGCTACCGCTTCAGAAAATCACTGCCGCCGTTGGTTCAAGCATTTCGCTGATTCCCGGCGCGGCTCAGTTCATAGGGCAACTCCTCCAAGCTGGTGCAGCGACGTGGGAGGTGGTGGATCAGATCATCAAAAAAGCCGAGCATTCGCCCGACCTACTCAAACGTCTGTTGCGTCTGATGGCGAAGGTTCAACCTGTCGTTTACCTGTTGGATGATCTGGACACAGCAGAAGGCAGCGGTTGGGCAAATCTGCTGCTGGAGTTCACCGCCGAAATTCACGCCGACCTGCCGGTGCTTTTTTTCCTGACACTGGAAGGTCAAAAGGAATTAGGGGAACACGAAAAAGACGAAACGAACCTGCTGTACATCGCCCGCCATTTGAAAAAGCGCGGGCTGGCGGATTGGTGGCATCTGTCGCCGCTCAGCCGTGAAGACATTGCCGCGTGGATTGGACCGGCAGCACCAGGATTGGCGCAATACCTGTACGACGCAACCGGCGGTTATCCAGGTTGGGTCATTCAGCTTTGGCGCGACTGTCAGGAGCGCGGAGTGGTTACGTATTCGGACGAAGCTGCGCGCTGGCAATGGGCAGCGAACCGGTCGCCTTCATTGAATCTGGCCAGGCATTTGTTGGATGACCGTCTGAAAAAATTGCTCGGCGATGACGATTCGCGCAAGTTGGAGCAGACGCGCACACTGCTAGCCTGCGCGGCACTGGAAGGCCGCCGCTTCACCGCCGAAGCCATTGCCCAGGTGACCGGTTGGGAGCGCGACGACCTGATTGATTTCTTCGACGATCATTTGGTGGTCAGCGATGAACACGCAGACAGCATCTTGCAGGAAGACGGCAGCGTTACGATTGACGACGAACAAACTGGCCCGCGCACGCTCTGGCGCTACGCCTTTGTCTCCGATCTGCATTGGCACGCAATGCAGAGTCGTTACGCCCTGACCGCCTCCGAACAAAAGCAACTGAGCCTGACGCTGGCGCACACGCTCGCGGCTTTGTACGCGCCGGATAAGCGGCTAATCGCCCGCACGCTGGCACGCCTGTTCAAAGCCTGTGGTGATGAATCCGCCGCCAGGAATCACCAGCGCACAGCCGATTACGCCACCAGCCGCTCCGCACTGCGTCAGCAGGCATTGTTGCTGATGGCGATTAACAAAGATGATTGGGATAAAGACAGATGCCGACAAGCGACTCAACTGTTGATGGCAGCAGGTAGACAGATGCGACCTGCCTACCCATTTGAAGAAACGCTGAGAGTTTTTGAAGCGGCGTATCAAATGGCCTGCCGCGCACAGATAGTTGCCGATCAAGCCAAAGCTCTTTACTACTGCGGCTGGGTATTATCCGACTCTGGCAACTACCCGGCGGCCAGAGAGAAGTTCAATCGCTCGATGGAAATCTTTCAGCAGATCGGTGACCGCGCGGGCGAAGCCGGAACCTGGCATAACCTCGCCACGATTGACTTGCGAGAAGGCGACTACCCGGCGGCCAGAGAGAAGTTCAATCGCTCGATGGAAATCGAACAGCAGATCGGCGACCGCGCGGGCGAAGCCGCAACCTGGCATAACCTCGCCACGATTGACTTGCGAGAAGGCGACTACCCGGCGGCC
>CAYRQB010000068.1:0-286 GCA_964426025.1 uncultured Heliomicrobium sp. | reverse complement strand
AGAGAGAAGTTCAATCGCTCGCTGGAAATCAACCAACAAATCGGCGACCGCGCGGGCGAAGCGCGAACATTCTTTCAAGTTGGCGCAATTGCTTTCGAGATGGGAAGACTGCCACAAGCTGCGCGATTGATCGCTTTAAGTTTCAGCCTGCTTCAAGCAATCGGCCATAACGATGTAAAACACGTGATGGAAAATTTCGCTTTCGTTTTGGAGCAACTGAACTACACGCAGGAGCAGATTGAGGCGCTGCTGGCCGAAGTTGCCGAAGAATACGCGCGGGATCGCG
>CAYRQB010000067.1:0-21251 GCA_964426025.1 uncultured Heliomicrobium sp. | reverse complement strand
GGTCTGCGCGAACGCATTATCGGTCGCGTGGCTTTGGAAGACGTCAAAGACCCGATCACTGGTCAGGTTCTGGCGAAGATCAACCAGGAAATCACCGAAGACATCGCCACCGAAATCCAGAACGCGGGCATCATGCGCGTTCGCATCCGCTCTGTGCTGACCTGCGAATCCCGCCGTGGATGCTGCATTCGTTGTTACGGGCGAAATCTGGCTACCGGCCAGGTTGTTGACATCGGCGAAGCCGTCGGAGTCATCGCGGCTCAATCCATCGGCGAGCCGGGCACGCAGTTGACGATGCGCACTTTCCACATCGGCGGAACTGCGTCGAAGGTCAGCGAACAATCGTCGCACGAAGCTCGCGTGGCCGGAACGATCAAATACTCCGATCTGAACACGGTCGTCAGCCGCGAAGGCAAGATCGTGGCCATGAATCGCAACGGTTCTCTGTTGATCGTTGACGACCGCGGGCGCGAAGTCGAACGTTATCCCATCGGTTACGGTTCAACCATTCTGGTAGCCGACGGCGCCAGATGCGACGAAGCCGAGAAGATCGCCGAGTGGGATCCTTACACTTTCGCCATCTTGACGGAAGTCGGCGGTACAGTGGCCTGGCGCGACCTGGTCGAAGGCGTCACTGTCCACGAAGAAACCGATGAAGTGACTGGCCTTTCGCGTCCGGTGGTCATGGATTCGCCTGACGAAAAACGCCAGCCTCGCATCGAAATCAAGAGCGAATCCGGCAAGGTCGTCAAAGCTTATCCGATGCCCATCCGCGCCAACCTGATGGTAACCAAAGATCAGGAAGTCGAACCGGGCGACGTCATCGCCAAGATTCCGCGCGAAGTCACTCGTCAGAAAGACATCGTCGGCGGTCTGCCGCGCGTCGTCGAACTGTTCGAAGCTCGCAAACCGCGCGAAACCGCGGTGATGAGCGAAATTGACGGCACAGTCAAATTCGGCAACGTCACCAAAGGCTCGCAGAAAATCATCATCATCGGCGACAACGGCGAAGAGCGCGAATATTCGATTCCGCGCGGAACGCACATCAACGTTCAGGAAGGCGACCGCGTTCGCGCTGGCGAACCGTTGATGGACGGCCCGCTCAACCCGCACGACATTCTGTCCGTGCGCGGCATGGAAGAATTGCAGCGTTATCTGGTCAACGCCATTCAGGAAGTTTACAGACTACAGGGCGTGCATATTAACGACAAACACATCGAGGTTATTGTCCGCCAGATGCTGCGCTGGGTTCGAGTCAAGGAAGTCGGCGACACGGAATTCCTGCTGGAAGAGCAGGTTGATCGTTTCCGCTTCATTGATGAAAACGCCCGCGTTGAATCGGAAGAAGGCCAGCAGGCGACGGCTGAACCGCTGCTGCTGGGCATCACCAAAGCTTCTCTTTCGACTGAATCGTTCATTTCGGCGGCCTCGTTCCAGGAAACGACTCGCGTGCTGACCGAAGCGGCGATTTCTGGCCGCGTGGATTACCTGCGCGGATTGAAAGAGAACGTCATTATGGGACGATTGATTCCAGCCGGAACCGGCATGGAATATTACCGGCAGGTCAACATCGCTTCCGACCCGACCATGAAGGATATGACGGCGGAAGAAATGGACGACACGCAAAGCTACATCGAACAGATGGTAGCCGCCGCCAGCCAGCGTCCCGCGCCCGAACCCGAACCGGAAGAAGTTGAAGACCTGGAAGATTTGGCCTTCGAAGACGAGCCAGCCGTTGAATTCGAAGCCGCCGAAGAAGAAGAGGGCGAGTTCGAACTATCCGATGAAGAAGAATTCGCTTTTGAAGAAGAAGACGAATAACACTGGTCAACGGAATCTTATGGAGGTTTTCAATTGATTGAACGGTGAGTTGTTTAGCCTGCCGTTCACCGATCTGAAATCCGATCTAAATGGCAAAGCCGCAAGAGAATGTCTCTTGCGGCTTTTTCTTTTGCAGTCCACGTCGGGGAGCAGATAACCGCCTGCGTAACAGGCGAACAGAAGATAGTTCCGGGTTGAGTCGGGTAAATCAACTTTTCGTTGGCCGGAGGCAAGATAGATAAGACAGCTTGGGATCAGCAAGCTTTTGTTTGATTACTGCCAAGTGTCTGATTCGCAAAGATTAAAATTGCCCGCCTGAAAGAAAAGCTGTAGACGCGTCCGGTCAAAATACGTACACTTGCAAACCAGATGAGTTCCTCACAATCGCCTCATACTTCAAGGAAGCTCATCTACAAATCAAGACTTGGGTCGGGTAACGGCGCTGCTGTTTTATATGCTTTTTCATAAGGCTCGCTGCGAAGGAACTGATCCGAGATTGCGGTTCAGCCCCCTCGAGGTCCTTTTCAAAGCCCCTGATTCAAGACTACTGCTCATTAAGCGCCCAAAGATGACGCAAAGCTGAAATTCAATTACGTCGTTTGTTGGCATCGAAAACGATGTAAATAATTTTCGGCCAACCTCAGCGGGGTTGCCTGCGTCTGAAACGTTCCAGTTACAGAACGTCTTATCCGTCAAAATCGCGAAAGCAATTACCGGCGCAAATTTACTGGGCAGCAGCAAAGAGATTCTCTTCGACAGATAGAAGGCCGCGCCTTCTACGTAATCGAGGGAAATTCCCAACACTGGTGCGCTCCCCTTCATTGACAATTACTTGATCAAACAATGGCTCGGAACTGTTTATTGACAGTTCGAAGTCAGGTAATTCCTAAAAATTCTATTCCGTATAAATCGCAACTGACCCCTCATAAATGTCGTTGCGACCGGAAGGAAATCGAAATCCGTTATTTCAAAAAATCCGAATTCGGTTAGCGATTGATCGGGTGGCGGGAGAACAGAACTCTCACAAGGATCAATAGGTTCTCCGTCCGCGCCCGGCGAAGCTTCTAAGGAGATAGTTCCATGCGATTGAAAACAACGATACTCACACTCTGCTTGACGCTGTGTTTGGCCGCAGTCGTAAAGTGGAAACCATCGTCCGTATCGGCTGAAACATCCGCAATTATCTGTGGAGTGGTAAATTCATTTAATCCGGCAACGGCGACCACCGCCGGATCAGTCAACCTCAGCGGCACTACCTACACAATAGCGCCGGGCACGACGATCAGCGGACAGGCGATTATTTCTGTCGGCGCATCGGTCTGCATTGACGCGATTTTCAACAACTCGAATCAAATCGTTCCGCCCAGCGCAATGAGCGGTTCGACGGTCACGGTTTGCGGAGGCATCAACAGCTTCACGCCCGCCACACCCGGTCAGGCTGGCGCGATTTCAATCGGAGCTTCCAGCTATGTGATTGCCGCCAACACCGCCATCAAGAATCAAAACCTGATCAACGTCGGATCTAATATGTGTTTGACCGCGACGCTGAACGGCGGAGGTCAGGTGATCAATCCGAGTGCGATACTCGTCAACATCACCACTCCGGTTTTCGCCTGTGGTTCGGTCTCCGGTTTCAAAGCGGCGACTGGCGGATCAACCGGCGCAATCACAATCGGCGGTTTGAGCTTCACCATCGCGCCAGGAGTTGACATCGGCAACATTAACGTCGGAACCAGTTATTGCATGGCTGGTCTTCTGGACGTCAACGGACGTCTGGTAGCGCCCACTTCAGTTGGGAACAATGCCGCCAATGAAAGTAAAGTCTGCGGCGTTGTCACCGCATTCAAACAATCTCTGGGCGGCGTGCAAGGCTCGATTACAATTGGCGGAATCACACTGCCGATTGCTCAAGGGATTTTCCTGCCGGGTCAGAACACGATTTCCATTGGCGCGAATGTTTGTATTTCTCCGCTGGTTTTGGCTAACGGTCTGGTTTCACCCGGCAGCGTAATTGGAGCCAGTGATGCCAGTTGCGCACAGTTTTCCTCGCCGGTCGTCGTTCATGGCTCGGTCAACGGTGATGACGACACTTTCCTGTTGCCGTTTCCGCTGAGCTTTCTGGTGTCGTCATCGTCATCAACCGGAGTTTCCGCCTTCAATGCCACGCCCTCTTCGTTTGGACTGTATCCGGCTATCAGCGGAACTCAGCCGCAGGGCATTATGGCAATGAACCCCAATATGACGGTTCGCGCTCTTTCCTGCACGGATAATTTCTGGGACATCGTTTTCGAGGTTTCATCCAAGGGAGCCACCGAAGGCGACATGGTGACCTTCTTCACGCAGAATCCGAACGGCACCGGAGTGCAGGTGTTGGCGATGTTCACCGTCCAAAACGGCGGAATCGTTCTAAACCAATTGCACCCGCGCATCAGCATCACGGTCAACGGCAACGGCCCGTTCGGAGCAGGTTATTTCATCCCGCTGATGGTTCCCGCCGGTTCGACCGGGACGCGGACTCCGCAGATAGCATTGATCTTTTCCACCGATCCTGCTTCGGTGCTCAATGGTTGCTTCCAACTCGGAGTTGACATCAAACGCGTTGGCGGTCAGGGAATGACCAGCGTGGTCGTTGATTACGTAGTCGTCAAACGAATGGGCGATGAAAAGGAAGGCTCCGGTTTACAAACCGGCGGTTCCGGCACTTACCCATCCGGCCCGCTTTGCGGAGTGGTTTGCAATGGTTGCTTCCTGCAACCCACGCCGTCACCAACTCCGACTCCGTCGCCGACGCCGACGCCGACTCCAACTCCGTCGCCAACTCCGACTCCGTCGCCGACGCCGACACCTTCTCCGACTCCGACGCCGTCGCCGACTCCAACACCAACGCCGCCACCAATGCCGATTAAATGCGACACGATCTGCTTCCGTGATTCGATTCAGTGGTTGCTGACTCCGCAGATTCGCTGGCCAAACGGAGCAATCCTGATCGGCGGGGTGAACTTCAACAACCCTGTCAGCATTCAACGAAGCGCCACTCAAGTCCGGCAGGCGTTGCAGGGCGGTGCTGGTCCGCAGCAACAACTCAATCAACAATACGTGACCTTGCAAATGAGTCTGGCTGCACACGGCGGCACTGGATCACCGGTAGTTTTCAACGTATTCTGGAGTCCGCTACGCTGTTCTGGAATAGATTTCACGCCTGTTACCTTGAGCAATGGAGTGACGTTGTCGCGCGATTCCCTGCTCGACACGCTCTTTATGCAATGCCAGTTGGCAATCAGAGAAAACCGCACGCAGGACATGCTCCCGTTGGCGCAAATTCTGGCATTGCTCAACGGACGTTGCTAAAGGGTCAGGTGTAAAGCTCAGAGTTCACGCTTCAGCGTGCAGATTTTCTGATCACTACACTGAGTCTTGAACTCAAGACACTTTTTAACCGATGAATTCAATCGTCCTGAAAAGAAGACTCCGTTCTTCTTTTCAGGACGAATAAGAAAAGAAACCAATCCAACCATTGAGTAAATATCACTGGACTCAATGTATCAGCCGTTAGTCCATACTTCGGTCAACTACAGAACCGAGATAGATTCAGCTTCAGCATAAATTCACGCAAGCATAATGCCTGCGCCCTTCCCCCTCCGGAGGAACAGAAAATGAAGACCAGAATTTCAGTTTTAATTTGTGCCCTGACAATTTGTCTGATTGGCCTGAGCGTACCTCGCTCAACAGGCTTCTCATTGATACACAATCTAACAGGAAGCTCGGCTGCGTTTACGTCACCTGCCACGCCGCCGAGCGGCGCGCAGGTGTGCGGTTCAGTCTCGTCCTACGTTCCAGGAACTGCAGGCGCTAAAGGTTCAATCAGGATAGGCGGTATTAATTACGCCATCGCGCCAAACATGGCTTTGAATGGTGTGGCCGTAGGCAAAGACCTTTGTTTTTCCTTTTGCCTGGATTCGAACGGATTGATTGTCGGCCAGAATGGCAATCCTTCCGCCGGTCCCAATTACCCGCAGATTTGTGGATTTGTCAGCAACTTCTCGCCTTCATTGGGCGGAGTCAAAGGCTCAATCACCATCGGCGGTGTGACGATGGGCATTTATCCCGGAATTTCTCTGAGCGGGCAAGATCAGGTTTCGGTCGGATCGAACACCTGTCTGGTTCCTGTGGAGTTTGCAGGCCTGGCCGGTCCGGGCAGTTTCTTTGTCCAAAACACAGCCCAGATTCGCGTGCCAACAATCGTTCACGGCAGAACTTTTGGGCCGAACTCTCAGGACGACACATTTCCGTTGCCTGATCCGACAGTGCTGACTCTGAATTCAAGCCAGGCCTCGGTCTTCAACGTGAATCAACAGAACTTCGGAAAATTGCTCAGTAATCAACAACCGAAGATTCAGGGTTTTTCACTGTCAGCGCCGAATTCCACCGTACAGGCCGTTTCCTGCACCGACAGTCTGTGGGACATCGAACTGGAAATTGCCAGCAACGGCGCTACCACGGGAGACATGGTTACGGTCAGCTTGCTAAATCCTGACAGAAGTCTGGCTCAACAGATCGCCATGTTCACAATTGAAAACGGCGGAGCGATGTTGTCTCAACTACATTCCGACGTGAAGATGAACTTCAACGGAATGGCCACAAAGGGCGCAGGCTACTTCTCTCCCTTCATCGTCAACGCAGGTTCCAGTGGCGTTCGCACGCCTTCATTGGCGCTTGCGTTTTCGCCGAACTCGCAATCGCTCAACGGATGTTTCCTGCTCGCTGTCAGCATCAAACGGGCAAACGGAACAGGAACGACTTCGGTTGTTTTGAACGAAGTTATCGTCAAACGCATGGAGCGATTCAGCGACCGCGACGTCAGCATCAATATCGGGCAGAACACAAACACGCTCGGCTGGTATCCGACCGGAAGACCCTGTGAAATCGTCTGCCTCCCTTGCGGATTCAATCCTCCGCCTCCCCCGCCGCCGTCTCTGCCACCGGGAGTTGGTTGGATTTCCGGCTATGTTTATTGCGACGACAATGACAACGGCATCAGAGACAATGGCGAAAAAGGCATTGCCAACGTAATCATCAAAATCCTCCGGCTGCAAAATGGCCAGTACGTGGACGTGGGCATTGATCCGGCCAAGACGAACAACGACGGGTACTATCAATTCGACATTCCTCCCGGAACGTACAAGTTGACAGAAATACAGCCCGACGGAGTGATGGATGGCAAAGACTCCGCCGGAAGCTGCGGCGGGTTGGTGACTGACGATATGATTTCCAACATAGTCGTTCTGGACGGAGGCGCCTGTACGCCGCACAACTTCGGCGAACGCTGCAAATCTACGGTCAAATGCGACACGATCTGCTGGCGCTCGACGCAGTTCTTCATCACCAACATCCGTTATCTGCCCGGCGGCGCAATCCTGATTCCGGGCGTCAACGCCAACAATCCGGTTGGAATTCAACAAAACATCAACGGCGTCCGCATCGCTCTGCAAGGCGGTTCAGGTCCGGTTCAAAAACTGAGCAAGGAATTTGTCACAGCGCAATTGAGCCTGGCTTATTCAGGCGGAACAGGTTCTCCGGTGGTCTTCAATACATTCTGGAGTCCGCTGGTCTGTTCCGGCATTGCCTTTGCGCCGACCACGCTGAGCAACGGCGTGACACTCGCGCCGGATTCGTTGCTGGATACGCTGGTCACTCAAACCACTCTGGCTATCAAACAAAATCGGCCAGCCGACATGGAAAAGCTGGCTGATATTTGGTGGCTACTCAACGGTAAATGCGGTCAGTAAATTGCCGCCCAAACCTGAAGAGGCGAAGCGTGATTGCAATTGCCGTCACGCTTCGCCTCTTCAATTTTCATACTGTTTCCTGAAATCAACCGTCAAGCTTTGGCAATCCAATGTCCTTGCGGAACTGCATTCCATCGAAGTTGATTCTACTGACTGCTTCGTAAGCCAGCCTGGTTGCTTCCGGCAAATTCGCGGCGCGAGCCGTCACTCCCAAAACGCGGCCTCCGGCGGTTTCCACCTGACCGGCGTCATTCAGTTTGGTTCCAGCGTGAAACACCACAACGCTTTCGACCTGTTCGGCGTCATCCAATCCTGTAATCAATTTGCCGATTTCATAATTGCCCGGATAACCCGCCGAAGCCATAACCACGCAAGTTGTGGTTTCGTCGCTCCATTGCGGTTTTACTTTGGCCAAATCGCCTCGAGCGACTGCCCAAGCCAATTCAGCAAAATCGCTGTCCAGGCGCAGCAAAATCGCCTGAGTTTCAGGGTCTCCGAATCGCACGTTGTATTCCAGCGTTTTTGGCCCATCCGGCGTCAGCATCAAACCGCAATACAAAACTCCGCGAAAAGGAAAACCGTCAGAGCGCATGGCTTCCAGCGAAGGAGCGACAATCTCTCGCACGATTCTCTTTTCCAGATCGGCATCGAGCAGACCCTGCGTTGAAAAAGCTCCCATTCCGCCGGTGTTCGGTCCTTGGTCGCCTTCGTAAGCTCGCTTGTGATCCTGAGCCACAGGCATGGCGACAAAATCTTTCCCGTCGCTGAAAACCAGATAAGACAATTCGCGCCCGACCAGACACTCTTCGATTACCAATCGAACGCCTGCCTCGCCCAACTTCCGATCAACCAGAAAATCCTGAATCGCCTGTCTGGCTTCGGCTTCGTCAGCGGCCACAACGACTCCTTTACCAGCGGCCAACCCATCCGCCTTGATGACAACAGGAAAACCAAACTCGCCATTGCTGACGGCCTTGAAAGCGTCTGCGGTGGTGTCAACAACAGCGTATTTTGCGGTCGGGATTTTATGTCGCGACATGAATTCCTTGGAAAACACCTTGCTGCCTTCAAGCCTGGCCGCAGCCTTTGAAGGACCAAATGCAGCAATGCCCCTTACAGCCAAAGCGTCTGCCAGACCGTCAACCAATGGTTGTTCGGGGCCAATTACCACCAGATCAATTTTTTCCCGCGCGGCGAAATCGGCGATTGAATTTACGTCGCTGGAATTCACTCCTGCCTGATCGCTGAGTTTCAAAATTCCCGCGTTGCCGGTTGCCGAGAAAATTTGTTTAACTTGCGGACTGCGTTTCAACGCCCAAGTCAGCGCATGTTCGCGCCCGCCGGAACCGATTACCAAAACCTTCATTTTCGCTTTTCCGAATTCATTTTAGAGTTGTGTGAGAAGAAAGCCACTTTACCGCTGAACATAAAAACTTGAAAGCGTAGTGAGCGGCTTGACGCATTGCGGTGCAGACCTTATCCTTTCGGCTTGCCTCATTAAACGGAAATTTCGCCTATCGTCACTATCAGGTACGGACTTCCAGTTGATGAGCCTGAATCCAAATAGCCAAGATTGAAAGGCAGGTGAAAACAGTTTGGCAGAAGTTAAGCTCGGCGATAACGAGACGCTGGAAAGTGCTCTACGCCGCTTCAAACGCAAGGTTCAACAGGAAGACATCATCCGTGAAGTTAAACGACACGCCTTTTATGTCCCTCCCGGTGAAAAGCGCCGCCTGAAATCGGCGCTGGCTCGCAAACGAAATCGCAGAAAATTCCGTCGTCCGATCTCGACTGATTAATCAGTTTTTTGTTCGACATTCACTTCAAAAGCTGCGGGATAACGCCATTCCGCAGCTTTTGCTATTTTCACTGAGAAAATATTTTTCTCAATAGGATCGCTATGTCTGATGGCTACATTCGTTTCAATAAACCGTAGCAATATTGCAACCAACAAAGCGCATTCTCTGTTCAAGATAAATCGCTCGGTGTTGATCAGAAAGCACTTTCAGGTATTTGCTCGTTTTCGTTTTTCTGGTTCGGCTCTTGCAGGATAAAGAATCGCAATCAAAAAATTCTGAAAGGACATCTAGCTTGAATCAGCAAACGACGATTGGGAAAAGTTTCAGCGCCACTGGCATAGGACTTCATTCGGCATCGCCGGTAAACGTAGCCGTCAAACCCGCACCGCCATACACCAGCTATCTTTTCGTTCGCACAGACCTCAACAATTTTGAAATCCCCGCCGCGCCGCAATACGTCACGCATGTCAGTTACGCGACAACCTTGATGAAATCGGGCGTGATGATCTCAACCGTTGAACATTTGCTTTCGGCGTTGTTCGGATGCGGCGTTGATAACGCGATCATCGAAGTTGATTCGCTGGAAGTCCCGATACTCGACGGCAGCAGCAAACAGTGGGTTGAATTTATCAGGCAAGCCGGTCTGGTCGAACTGCCAGCTCAGCGGCCTTATCTGCGCGTGTTGAAACGAATTGAAGTCAGCGAAAAGAATCGTACCATGAGCATCGAGCCAGCCGAAGAATTTCGCATCACCTGCGAAATAGATTTCAACCATCCGCAGATCGGCGTTCAGCAAAGGGAAATCTGCTTCAGAGCCGGTGATTACAGCAAAGAGATTGCCCCGGCCAGGACTTTCGGTTTTGTCGAGGAGATAGAGATGCTGAAGCAAAACGGATTGGCGCGCGGTGGTTCGCTGGATAACGCGATTGCGCTGACCAAAGACGGCTTTTTGAATCCTGAGCCTTTGCGCTTCGATGACGAATTTGTCCGTCACAAAATTCTGGACATCATCGGCGATCTGGCATTGGCCGGAATGCCAATACTCGGCCACGTGCGAGCATCGCGATCAGGACATGGATTGCACACAATGCTTCTGTCTTCACTGCTCAGGGACAAAGACGCCTGGGAAGTCAGAACCTTTCAGAACTGACAAACCTTACTTGGCGCGAAAGACCGGCGAAGTCAGTCGAGACGGCAGCAGCACCAAATCTTCGACCAGACAGCCAATAATGGTCACCGCCGACAACAAACCGAACGAACTGATCGGTTGAAAGTTCGAAACGGCGAAAATTGCGAAAGTCGCAGCCAGAGCGATATTGGCGTAAATGATTGGTCGTCCCGACAATCGCATGCTTTCGATGATAGCTTCGCGCAAAGGCGAATCCGCCGATTGAACGCGGCGAAAACGCACGATGAATTGAACGGCGTTGTCCACCGCCAAACCAAGCACGACGCTGGCCACCAGACTGGTCGTCAAGTTCAGTTCGATTCCCTGCCAACCCATAAACCCGAAGAAGAACAAAACAGGAATCAGATTCGGTATCAAAGCCGTCAACCCAACGCGCAACGAGCGAAATAGCAATGCTAGCATCAGGAAGATTGTCACCAGCGCAATGGCAATGCTTTGCACCTGCTCGCCCGCAATTTGATCCGAAGTTCGATTGAGCAAAACGAATGTTCCGGTGGCAAAGACTCTGAATTCCGGCAGCAGTTCCTTGCCTCTTTTTTCGACATCGCGAATTGCACCGGCCATCGCTTGTGAGCCGGATAAATTCGACCGAACCAGGATACGCGCAATTCGTCCATCCTCGCTCAAAAACGCCTTCAACGGCTCGCGGTCGGAAAGCAGTTCGGAGATGATTTTTTCATCGTTTGGCAAAGCATACTCATGATGCCGATTGCCATTAAATGCCCGATTGAGGTGTTTAAGGAAATCAACGGCTGAAAGCGAACGGTCAATTCCCTGCCCGTTTGAATTTTTGTGCTGTTCGGCAAAAGCTTGAAGTTCGGCGATGCGGCGAAGCACGTCCGGCTTTTCGATGTCTCCAGACTGTTTGCCTTCGATGATGATGTCGAAAGTTATCGCGCCCGAAAGCCTGCGGTTGATCTCAGCCAATCCGACAGCCGTTTCGGATTTCGATCTGGAGAAATGAAAGTAGTCAATATCAATCTTGATCCGACCAACACCAATCGCGCTGATCACGACAATGATGGCCGTCAGGATGTAAAGCAGTCTTTGATTCGAGGTTGCCCATCGTCCGGTTCCTTCCAACACCCTGACCATTTTGCCGTGCAAACCAACGCGAAAAGCCATCGCCCGCGCGGGCAACATTGCCAGAACTGCGGGAATGAAGGTCAGCGACAGAATCATGGTGAACGCCGCTCCGACCGCGGCATAAATGGCCGTCGCGCGAATCGCCGGAATTTCTGTGAATGCCAGAGACAGAAAACCCGCGATGATAGTCAACGCCGAAACGATCACGGGTAAATTGATGAAGCTCATGGCTTGTTGAATGCGGATTGCGGATTGCGGATTGCGGATTGAGGCGTTCGAGTTATTCGATTCGGATTGAGAATGAGTAGAGTCGTTCTTGTTCGCAGTCGAGTTTTGCAAATTCGCGATTCCGATCTGGTTGATGACATGAATCATGTACGAACAGCCTATCGCCAGCATCAACGTCGGCAACATCAAAGCAAGAATGGTGAACGGCGCATTGAAATAAGCCATCAATCCAAGCAACCACAGCAAACCAAGCCCGATCGTCGCCAAAGGAAGCCAGATGGCGACAAGCGATCTGAAACAAAGCCAAAGCAGCAAGGCGATCAAAGCTATCGTCAATGGCAAAAACAATGTCAGGTCTTTTTTGATCGCCTCAGTTCCCTGCCATTGAGAAAATGGGTCTCCGGCAAAATAACTTTCTTTGAAACCGGAACTGCGAACCAAGTGAAAAAGCTCTTTGGTGATCTCGTGCCTGCGGGTCGTTGGAATATCGGATTTGAGCAGAACATTCAGCGCCGCCGTTTGCGAATCGGCGGAAACAAGATTGCCGACGAACAATCTGTCGCTGGTTGCGATTGATCGCGCTTCGGTCAGACGCGCGCCGTCATCGAATGATTTGGGAATCAGCGATTCAACTGAAACCGCATCGTCATGGCTGCGGGCATATGGAACATTGACCAGACTGAGAACTTCAGCTACGCCGTCTGTTCGTTCAATTCGTTCGTGCAGATTTCTCAAGCGTTCCAGATTGGCGGGAGAAAATACATTTTCTCGTTCAGGCTGATTCAAACAAACGGCAATCAACAGAAAATCATCTGCGCCGAAATATTTTCTGGCTTCGGCGAAATCTCGACGCTCCTGACTTTCCATCGCCACAAAACCCAATGGAGAAACGTCCAGTTGCAATCCATTCCGCAATCCAAAAGCGAGAATGATTGTCAGCGCAAACACAGCGGCAATAATTGCTCGCGGATAGCGAACGACGAATTGGCTCATCATTCACCCGCCCTCATTTTCCCGAATCCAGTTTGCGAGTGGCCTCTGTGATAACGCGTTTGAGGTTTTCCTCAGTGAAGATTTTGTCTGACAAACCTCTGTCGTATTCAATCTTCTGCGTTTCCAGTTTCAGCTTCAGATTCTGCGCTAGGTCATCAATCGTCACTTGGGTAATGGTCTGATGATTCTGGATTGTTTGAACTTGGTTGATGACAACTTTCTTGTGCATCTCTCCGTTCTTGCCGAAAAGCTCAAACCTGACCGGTTGCTGGTCTTCGCGGAAATAACCGACTATGCGCGGAAAGGCCAAACCCAGATACGGCTTTTCAGTGAACACGATCTTGATTAACTCTTCTCCTTCGACTTTCACTCGTTCGCCGGAATCGTGCGAATATTGACCGAGTTCCATCCCCAACAACTCCTGCACCATGACCTTCGAGCCGCGAAATCCCAGCGTGCGCGACGAATCCAGTTTGGCCAGCTTCTTCAACCCGGCCAGATAAGAATAAGCTTCCGTCGGTTTGTCTTTCTGTTCAATCGCCAGCAACGCCTTGCTGGTCTCTTCGCGAGGCGACAGCACAGTCAAAAAAGTTCTCGCACCATCGGCTGATAATTTGCGCTGTAATCTGATTTCAATCTGATCGCGTTTGCCGTCAGCCGTTTGAGCCGTCATGCGCATTTCGGCGGTGAAATCCTTGCTGCCGTCCTGAGTGATCACACGATTTATCATCTCGTCCGCATTCGGCAAAGGTTTGGCGGAACTGTTCGGAACATCGGCCTCCGCAGATGTCGGAGAAACCGATGAGCCATTGCAAGCGCAAAGCAATGTAGTCAACAGCAACAAAATCACAGGGAAAATTCTTAGCATCATCTCTCCACAATTGGAACTTTCGTCTCAAGAAGACAATCCCATCTTTTAGACCAACCTGGCAGACCGCGCAGGCAGACCACGCTAGCACCGCGCTGGCAGACCGCGCTGGCAGACCGCACCGGTTGATTGCGGTCATTATCGGACGCTCCGGATTGTCTGTGGTTAGCTTGGACGTTCAAACTTATAACATCGGCTGCCACTACGGACAAGCCAAACGTCAGGCGGGATTTATCTGGCTGAGGCCAGATCATTGTCGAAAATTTTCGACAGTTTGACTCCGCGCAGGTCTTCATTCGACATCACTGTCAGGATACTGGTCCACGGCTTGATTTCCTTTGCCACACCTCCGGAAACAAAAACTATGTTCGGTTCGGCCTGAACTCGAATCCGTGTGACTTTCTCTTCGCGAACTTTCCATTCGCCTTTCAATTCGCGGCGCAGAACTTCCCCGTAATAAGCCGTCACCTGTTGGAAAACTTGCTGTTCGGTCTGAGCGGTTGTGTGCGAACTATGATAATTGGCAATGAATGAATCCAGGCGACGCAAACTGCCGCGCGTGTAATCCAGCTTGCCCAAGCGTTTTTCCAGCTTCATGACCAGCATCGGAACGCTGGCAACGAAATGACGCCCATCGGGAATCAGGTCTTCCAGCGCGTGACGCGGGCGATTCGTATCGTCAAACACATCCTTGGACGCGTAAATCACGCCGTAACCCGGCACGGTTATCGTCTGGCCTTTGCGCGAAGGATTGCGTGTCGTGATGGGATAAAAGACTTCCAGCACTCGCCCGTCGCTGAGCTTTGTGCGGCTGAATTTGTTGGGCTGATTGGCCAGATTGCCTTCAGTTTCGCCGACCAGAAGTTTCTGCGCTTCGGCAAAGCTGATACGACGCGATGCGGCGACGCCCGATTTCGAGCTTGATCTCTGTGCGGTCGTGCTGGCTGGCAAAATGAGAATTGAAAATAGAAAAACGGGTATGAAAGCTTTCAGGCCGAAGTTTTGAAAATTCAAGCAATACCTCTCTTGTGTTTTGATGGCGCTCAGGCTAAACAAAGCGCGCCGCGAGTTTATCAGACATCGGCGTTCGTCGTGACCGGGAAATTTTCTATCGTTGTTAAGAAAACCTCTCCCGCGAATCGCACAGATCGCGCGAATAAGTCGCAGGCTTTTCAAGTTGAAGTAACCGTCGTCTTGTTGAGCTAACCAAAGCAAGTTCAGCTTATTGAAAAGCCAAATTCGAATATCCGCGTTTATTCGCGTCATCTGCGGGAAAATCATTTTCCTGACCTCTACATCAACAATCGGGGATACCTGACAATGAACGAAGCGAAACCTGTTCTTTTGCTTGCCTTGCTCACAATCTTTTTCAGTCCGACTTTTGCTCAAACCGAAAATTACGATCTGGTCGTTTACGGCGGAACTGCCGCAGCAGTCACTGCCGCCGTTCAAGCCAAACAGATGGGCAAAACCGTCGTCGTCGTTTCTCCTGACAAACATCTGGGGGGATTGTCCAGCGGCGGACTTGGTTTCACTGACACGGGCAACAAAGCCGTCATCGGAGGATTGGCTCGCGAATTTTATCATCGCGTTTATCAGCATTACCAAAAGCCGGAGGCGTGGGTTTGGGAAAAGCGCGAACAGTACGGCAACAAAGGTCAGGGCACGCCGGCGATTGACGGCGAAAACCGCACGATGTGGATTTTCGAACCTCATGTCGCCGAAGCCATCTTTGAAGATTTCATTCGCGAATACAAAATTCCAGTCGTTCGCAATGAATGGCTCGACCGTAAAAACGGCGTCAAGAAAGTAGGCGCGAACATCGTTTCAATCAAAACCCTGAGCGGAAAAACTTATGCAGGCAGAATGTTCATTGACGCCACTTACGAAGGCGATTTGATGGCGGCGGCTGGCGTCAGCTATCACGTAGGCCGCGAATCGCAGGACGCTTACGGCGAACAATGGAACGGCGTGCAAACCGGCGTGCTGCATCATCGGCATCATTTCGACGCCGTCAAAGAACGGATCAGCCCGTACTGGATTCCGGGCGATCCTTCAAGCGGAGCGCTGCCGCGCATTTCGACCGCCCCGCCGGGGGAATACGGTTCAGGCGACAAGAAAGTGCAGGCTTATTGTTTCCGCATGTGTTTGACCGATCATCCGGACAATCGCCTGCCGTTTCCAAAACCGGTTGGCTACGATCCGAAGCAATACGAATTGCTGCTGCGCGTCTTTCAGGCTGGCTGGCGCGAAACTTTCCATAAATTCGACCGCATTCCCAATCGCAAAACCGACACCAACAATCACGGCCCGTTCAGCACGGACAACATCGGGATGAATTACGATTACCCCGAAGCCAGCTACGAACGCCGCCGCCGGATCATTCGCGAACACGAGCAATACCAGAAAGGCTGGCTGTATTTCATCGCCAACGATCCGCGCATGCCGAAAGACGTTCAGGAGGAGTTTCGCAAATGGGGACTGGCTCGCGATGAATTCAAAAACAACGGCAATTGGCCTCATCAGATTTACGTTCGCGAAGCGCGGCGAATGATCGGCTCTTACGTGATGACAGAAAATGAATTGCTGAAAAAACGCCCGACGCCGAATCCGGTTGGGATGGGTTCATACGGCATAGATTCGCACAACATCCAACGCTATATCATCGGGGATGAAAAAGACGCTTACGTGCAAAACGAAGGCGACATCGGCGTTTCAACCAATGGGCCGTATCAGATTGCTTACGGCTCGCTGATTCCGAAAAAGGGCCAGACAAACAATCTGCTCGTTCCCGTGGCCGTGTCGAGTTCGCACATCGCCTTCGGCAGCATTCGCATGGAACCTGTGTTTATGATCCTCGGACAATCGGCGGCAACGGCTGCTGTGCTGGCGATTGACGGAAAGCTGGCGATTCAGGACCTGCCTTACGCAAAACTGCGCGAGCGTTTATTGCAGGATAAACAAATCCTCGATTACAAGCCGTAAGAAACCTCGGATAAAATGCATATTCGACGGTGAATGTGTGGTGGTATTCGGTTAACGCTAAATCCCAACTTCCAGGACTGAAACTATGAAAAATAATCGTCGTGAATTTCTGCAAATAGCCGCTGCCGGTGCCAGCCTGCTGCCGTTGAGATCGAACGGCAGCGCCAGCGACCTATCAGACAAAATTGACAAGGTTTGGAATGCGCCGGTTCTTACACCCAATCTCAGCAAACAGCCTGTCAAAATTGCTTCAATTGAGTTGCTGAAAAACGGCAAGCATTTCCTGATTCGAGCGCGGTCCACGGATGGAGCGGAAGGTATCTCCGTCGGCCATACGCCTGTCATCACCAATACCTATCCGATTCTGCTCAACAAAGTGGTTCCGGCTTTCGTCGGCAAGGATGCTCGCGATTTGGAGAAGCTGTTGCAGGATGTGTATCTGCGCGATTCCAATTACAAATGGCAGGGCTTGCCGTTCTGGGTGTCGGTCGCGTGCGTAGAAATTGCAATCCTCGATCTGCTTGGCAAAGCGACGAACAAACCGCTCGGCGCACTGTTTGGCGAAGTCACCCACAAAGACATCGCGGTTTATCGCGCCAGCGGCAATCGCGGCAATGCGCCCGAATCCGAAATCGAATTCTTTCAGAAAGTGCTGGCTGAAACCGGGGCGAGCGCGCTCAAGTTTCGACTCGGCGCGCGGATGCGATATGACGACGCCTCGACAAAACGCGATCTGGCTTTGCTGCCATTGTTGCGCAAGACCTTCGGCGACAAGATCACGATCTACGCCGACGCCAACGGTTCGTATGACGTGCCGATGTCGCTGCGCATCGGCAAGCTGATGGAAGAATATAAAGCGCGCTTTTTTGAAGAGCCGGTGCCATTCGATTATTACGACGAAACGCGCGAAATCACCTCAAAGCTCAACATCATGGTCGCTGGCGGCGAACAGGAAAGCAGTCAACGCCGCTTCCGCTGGATGATCGAAAACCGCTGCGTGGATATTGTGCAACCTGACCTGCTCTATTACGGCGGGCTGTGCCGTTCGATCAAAGTCGCGCGTATGGCCGCAGCCGCCGGAATGGAAGCCACACCGCATATGTCTGGCGGCGATCTCGGTTATCTGTACGTCGCGCATTATGCTTCCGTCGTGCCGAACGCCGGGCCGCATCAGGAATTCAAGGATCAGGACGAATCTTTACCCGTTAGCTGCGATACTTCTTCGTTGAAGTCTGAAAAGGGCATGCTCAAAGTTCCCACCGGGCCGGGTGTAGGCGTGAAGATTGATCCGTCGTTCATTAGCAAAGCAAAAACGGTCACAGGCTAAAACCTGAACCTGAACGATGCCCTGATAATAGGAATTTTTCTGATTGCCCTGTGTTCGGTTTACCCTTCGCAATCATAAGCCGTACAATCAGCCGCCCCATTTTCAATGGTAAATCCATCAGGCACGATGTCGGCAATTTCAGTTGTCAACTTAACTATTTCTTCCCATGAAAAAGATCGTTGAATGCATACCAAATTTCAGCGAAGGGCGTGACGCCAAGAAAATCGAATTGATCGCCGCCGCCGTTTCTTCAGTCGAAGGAGTTGCTGTTTTGGATCACTCGCTCGACGCCGATCACAATCGCTCGGTCATTACTTTTGCGGGCGAGCCAGAAGCCGTTCTGCTGGCGGCGATTCGCGCGGCGGCGACGGCGGTCGAATTGATTGATCTGAACCAGCATTCCGGCGAGCATCCGCGAATGGGCGCTCTGGACGTGCTGCCGTTCGTCCCGATCAAAAACGTGACGATGGAAGAATGCGTTGATTTGGCGCGAAAAGCCGGAGCGCGAATCGCCGAGGAACTGGGAATTCCTGTTTACCTGTATGAATACGCAGCAACCAGGCCTGACCGCATTGACCTGGCCAATGTACGGCGCGGAGAGTTTGAAACCATCCGCGATGAAATTCTGTTTCACGCCGACCGTAAACCGGATTTCGGACCGCGTCAGATTCACCCGACCGCCGGAGCCATGGCCATCGGCGCGCGCAATCCTTTGATCGCTTACAACATCAATCTGGCAACCGAAGATTTGATTGTCGCCAAAAAAATCGCCAAAGCCGTTCGCGGCAGCAGCGGCGGTTTGCAAAACGTCAAAGCTCTGGGCATGCACATGCGCAATCGCCATCAGGTTCAGGTTTCGATGAATGTCACCAATTACGAAGCGACTCCGCTGTTCAGAGTCTTCGATCTGGTCAAACTCGAAGCCGAACGTTACGGCGTGATGATCAGCGGCAGCGAGATTGTGGGATTGGTTCCACAGGCAGCGCTCAATGCTTGCGGCGAATTTTATCTGCGGATAGAAAATTTCAGCGAAGACCTGGTGTTGGAAAACCGTTTGCATTCGGCGCTGACCGACAGCTTTCCCGAAATCGGACTGGGATTGAAACAGAGCAATGACGATGAAACCGACGATCAAATTGAAACCGATGTCGAGCCTCAAGCTACGACGACACTGGCAACCGCCAGATCGAAATCGGACAGGTCAGGCGCGGATGATGACGGCATTGCCGCCGGAAGCCTGACGCCTGAAAGCGGCAGTATCGCGGCTTATTCGGGAATGCTGGCGACCGAATTGGCAGTCATGGTCTGCAAACTGACCATCAGCCAAAAACATTCAGTCGAAGACGAAGCTCGATCAATGCTGGAAAGATTGGAACAGTTCAGCGCGGATTTGCAGCTTGCTCTGAAAGAAGATGTCGAAGGCCGAGAACGCGTGCTGGACGCAATGGCTTTGCCTCGCGAAACTGAAGCTGAAAAGCTGTCGCGCGCAATGGCGATTGAACAAGCCACGATCAACGCCGTCGCCGTGCCGATGCGCGTGGCTGAAAGCTCCATGCAGGTGCTGGAAATCCTCAGCGAGTTGTCCGAGTTCAGCCCGCCGAACGGGCTTTCCGATCTGGCGCTGAGCGCGCAACTGGCTTTGACTGCGATTCGCGGAGCAGCTTACAACATCATGCCCAACCTGATGACCATCACCGATGATAAAGACTTCGCCGATCAATGCCGCGATCAGATCGTTGACCTGCTTGAACGCGGACGCGAAGTGGCTGACAGCATCGAAGAACTTTTCGAGCGACTTTATCCGGCGGTAAATTGACCACAGGTTCTGCCGACCAATACAATCGCCGTCGCAAGTCGGTCACCCCTTGCTTTATATGACTGGAAGAAAATTTATGACTCAGGAAGAAATGGAAAGAGCGTTTAACTTCATTATCGAACATCAGGCACAGTTCGCTATTGACCAACAAAAACTTTCTACTGACATTGCTCAACTAAAAGACGCGCAGGCCGCAACCGAGCAACGGCTCAAAGAGATTTTGGAAGTTCAATCAACCCACCACGAATTATTGACTCAACTGACCGAAACCACTATTTCGACAGTCAAAATGGTTGGTCAACTGGCCAAAGCGCAGAAGAAGTCTGAAGAAAAGCTGGCACAGACTGATGACCGCTTAAACATTCTTATCAACATCGTCGAACGCTACATCAGCAATCGCAACGGCAACAATGGCGACAACGGCAATTGAAGCCTGTGGCTATCCATCCAAACAAAACTATGCAATCACGAAAATTTTATTCAATCTTTCTTTGTCTGGCGCTGCTGCTTTCTCTGCTGGCAACGCCAACTTCAATCGCATCCATTCCCAAGACCAAAGCGGCTTCGCGTCCGCCGGTTCGCGGCAAAAACGGAATGGTTTCTTCGGTCAGCAAGATCGCTTCGCAGGTCGGTGTGGATGTTTTGAAGCGCGGAGGCAATGCCGTTGACGCAGCCGTAGCGGTTGGTTTGGCGCTGGCTGTGGTTTGGCCTTCGGCAGGAAACATCGGCGGCGGAGGCTTTATGGTCATACGCCTGGCCGACGGTAAAACGACTGCGATTGATTATCGCGAGATGGCTCCGGCGGCGGCTCATCGCAATGTTTACATGAACGAGAAAGGCGAATACATCAAAGATTCTTCGACCGTCGGCCATAAAGCGGCAGGCGTTCCCGGAGCGGTCGCCGGTATGTCATACGCGCTGGAAAAATATGGCAAGCTGAAATGGGCCGACGTTGCCGAACCCGCGCGCAAGTTGGCTGCTGATGGCTTTCCTGTCTGGCATCAGCTAGAACGAAGTCTGAAAGGCAGCGCCGATGGTCTGTCGAAATTTCCCGAATCGAAGCGCATCTTTCTGCGCGACGGCAAACCATATGAAACCGGCGAGGTTTTCAAACAACCGGAACTGGCCGAAGTCTTCGCGCGAATGATCAAATTCGGCCCGCGCGAATTTTACACAGGCAAAACCGCTCAATTGATTGAAGCGAGCATGAGGAAAGCGGCCAAAGGCGGCAAACCGTGGATGACGGTCGAAGACCTGACGAATTACAAACCCGTCGAGCGCGAATCTTTGCGCGCCACTTATCGCGG
Source organism: uncultured Heliomicrobium sp. (assembly GCA_964426025.1). Lineage (GTDB taxonomy): Bacteria > Acidobacteriota > Blastocatellia > RBC074 > RBC074 > RBC074. The sequence goes on along the minus strand of CAYRQB010000067.1, from coordinate 46 downwards.
CAACGAAATCATCACCATGCCTCCTCCGTCATCGGGCGGAATCGCA
>CAYRQB010000066.1:9732-21268 GCA_964426025.1 uncultured Heliomicrobium sp. | reverse complement strand
CGTCATCTCTCTGATGCCTTTGGTTGCGAGTCAATTCTAAGGCCTGAGCAGTTACATTGTTTGAAGATTTCTGACATTCAGCCTGTCAAACATTTTTCTGCCTGGACGAAATTACACGTTGACAGCTTTGCGTAGCGGGAGTATAAATCTGACCGGTCGGTCAAATGAAACCGACAACTAAATCAACAAGCAAAGACAGGAAAAATGGCAGCTAAGCAATTCGTTCAAGATTACGAAGACCAACGCAGGGATGAACTGATTAAGGCGACATATTACGAGGTGGCCGAGAAAGGTTATTCGGCGGTCACGTTGCAGGACATCGCCAAACGCGCGGGCGTCAGCAAAGGTTCGACGCTTTATTATTTCGCGACGAAAGAGGATTTGTTTCTGGGCGCGCTGGAATGGATGGTCGAAGAGGTGCATGAGCGGATTCATCAGGCCGTTGCCACGGTTGAAACTCCAATCGAAAAGATGAAAGCCGTCATCAGCACCATCTTTGCAAACGCGCAGGAAAGCCGCCAATTCTTTCTTGCCTACACCGATTTCATCAGTATAGGCACTCGCAACAAGCGTTTTCACGATCTGAACGCGAAGTTTTATGAAGGTTGTTGCGGCCACGACCGCGAGATCATTGAAGCTGGAATCAAGTCCGGCGCTTTTCGCAACGTTGACATCGAAGACGCCAGCACAATGGTTCGCGCGCTGGTTGATGGAATGATGTTGCAATGGTTTTTTTCGTCCCAGGGGACGTTTGACGATTACCGCCGCCGCTGCGAGCGGATCGTTCTGGATTACTTGACCGGTGGCAAGATTATTGAGACCACCGGAACGCCAGCCTGAAAAGGCTAAATTTTTTGAGGATCAGTTGACCGTCCGGTCAGTTAATTCTCGAAATCAAACAACACAGGAGCAGGAGGGAGTTTTATGTTTAATCGTATTTCAAACAAGGTTTTAAGTGGCGCTTTGGCGCTGGTTGCAACGGTGGCTTTGAGCCTGGCAGTGATGGCTCAGGACAAGGTTGAAAAGAAGGTTTCGTTTTATCTGGACGGTAAAGTCGGCAATGAGTTGATCAAGAAAGGAACCTACACCGTCACGATTCCAGAGGCCGAAGAAGGCACTGTCGAGATCAAAGTCGGCAAGAAGATCGTTACGGCGCAATTCACCAAGCGGCAGAACACTGCCGAAGCCGAAAGCGACAAGATGACTTATCGCGAAAACAGCGACGGCAGCCGTACGATTGCCTCGATCACTCCGCGCGGCAAGAAATACACGCTGGTTCTGGCTGAAGGCGCTGGCAGCGTAGCCAAGCAGGAATAGCAAGCAACAAGTTTAACGATTTTGTACTGGCGGAAAACTTTAACGGCTCACATCGGCAACGGTGTGAGCCTATTTTTTTCGCTCGGTCAGACTGACAGTCAGCATCACCGCCAATCCCGCCGCAACACCCAGAATCAGCGACGGAACTCCCCACTTCCCTTGCCCGGCGGTCAAACGGTCAATTGCAAAAGTCGTAACCACAGAAGTCAGCATGGTCGCGATTGCCGCGCGCGAACTGACGCGTTTTGAATAAAGACCCGCAACCAACGGCAACACCAAAGCCGCCGACAACAATGTGTAAAAGATCGTCAGCGCCGAAATCACTCCAGGCAGAATGATTCCCAGCAAACCGCCAATCGCTCCGCAAACGACCGCAGTCGTTCTGGTGACGACCATCAAATGCTTGTCGTCGGCATCCGGCTTGAAAAAAGTTTTATACAAATCCTTGCTCAGCGAAGTGCTGAGCATAAACAGCACAGCGTCCGCCGAACTGACTTCAGCCGCGAAGATCGCGCCGAGCAACAATCCGCCGAGCCAGATTGGCAATGCCTGCATCATCAGCGTCGGCAAAGCCAGTTCGCGATTGACCAGGCCAGGAAAGTTGTAATAAGCGATCAGTCCCAAAACTGCCGGGACAAATGCGAACAGCAAAAGACCGATTGCGTTCAATGCCACGCCGGTTCGGACGGCTTTTTCGTCGCGCGCGCCAAAAATCTTCTGCAACAATCCGGGCGAAATCACGAATGACGGAACCAGCAAAGCCAGGTAGTAAAGAATTCCCGAAGCGCCAATGCCAGTGAAGTTGTGGAAGCTTTCCGGCTTTGACTCAAATGTGGTTGAAGGAAAAATCTGCAAACTTTTTCCGCTGCTGAAATAGAGCAGGTAAATCAACGCCAATCCGAAACCGACCAGCTTCACCACCAACTGCAAAGCGTTGACGCGCGCCGTCCCGAACAATCCACCAGAAGCGAAATATGCCGTCGCCACAACGGCTCCGATGATGCAGCCGACAGATTTGCTGATCCCAGCGGTGACATTCAAAACCCAGGCGATGGCGATCAACTGCCCGGCCAGAATCGCCAGCGATCCGGCCCACAACAGCAAAGCCACCAACGCCCGAACCGTCCGGTTGTATCGAAATTCCAGATAATCGCCGACCGTGTAAAGATCGTTTTCCTGAGCAACTCGCCAGATTTTCGGCCCAACGGTGAAAGCCAGAATCAGCGAACCGATTCCAGCCGAACCGACCCACCACCAAGCCGACAATCCGTCGCGATAGCCCAAGCCTGTAGCGCCGACTGTCGAACCCGCGCCGATGTTCGCCGCCAACAAAGTCGAAAACAGTAAGCCCGCGTTCAGACCACGACCGGCGACGAAAAAATCACTGGTCGCTTTCACGCGCCGCGACCAGACGGCTCCCAGCGCGATCATCAGCAATGAATATCCGATAAGGAATAGAAGGTAGATCATTCGCTGCGCATACTGCCAGCCCGAACAAGTTAAGACAATGAAAAAGCCGCCGACTTTACGCCAACGGCTTTTTCATTGAGTTGTACATTCAGTTTGATTGCAAACTGCGCAAGTTACCATCTGCGACGCTGGTCGAACTGGCGATAGCCGACAGCGTAACCTCTGCGGAAACCATCTCTATAGGCTTCGTTTCCTTTGCGGTAATGGCTGGAATTATTCGGATCAGCTATTCGCCGAGTCTTGGCGTCTTTCTGTCCTCTGTCCAAACCATCGCGGTAACCTTTTTCCACTTCCCTGTTATCGTATCTGTATCGGTCATCGCGGCGATCATCCCAACGATCGTTCCGGCGATCATTACGGTCATGCCAACGATCATGTTCGCGGTCCCAACGGTCGTCACGGCGATCATCTCGACGATCCCGGCGATTATCGCGACGATCATCTCGACGATCATCGCGACGATTCTGACCGTATCTCCACCATCCCTGAGCTTGTGCCTCAGACAGACTCGACAGACCGGGAACAATGACAAAGCCTGCGGTAAGGGCTAAAGCGACTACATATTTTTTGATTTTTTGAAAGTTCATACTTCTTACTTCACCTGAGTCCATCAGAGTGCTTGAGTGCAACTGATTCCAGGTCTCCTTTCACATTACGCTTCTGCACTTGGCAGGCCAAACAGTTCAATGACGGCAAAACAGTTTTTAAGTCATTCGGATAAAATAGCTTACGGCTCGATTGAACAAATCAGGAAGCTCTTCCGCCATCAATCGCTTACTCCATATCGTATAAGCCAGAAACTAAATCGAGTCGTCGCTTATACATTTTGTGCGATGTGCCATTCCTATTAATTTTGTCCCGCCACGTTGACTTATTTTATGGCGTAATCCCAGTGCTGAGCGGCGCGTTCGATCACGCCAGGTAAATCTTCGGCCAACAGATAACCGCCTTTGACCAGCTTCAATGCCGCTTCGGTGATTTTGCCCAGGTATTGTTCGCGGCTGCTGTAGCGTTCTTCCAACGACAAGCGCAGATCGTTCGCGCGTTCGCGCTCGGCTTTGGTTTTAGCGAATGTGAAGTATGAGCCTGTGAAATCCACCAATTGATCCGGCGCGCCAATGCCGGCTTCGCGCGGATTCCATCCGGTGACAGTCGCCAACGGAACGGCGACTTCGGGCATTCGCACTCCGCCCAGATCAATTCCGTCGGCGTCAACTTGCGGAACCATAACCGGATAGGATTTGCCGATTCGCGGCGGTTCATTGGCGATCAAACCTTTGGTTTTGAATTCAGCGCCGTAATCCACACGCCAGGCTTCGTGAACAGTCAGCGGGAATTTCACGCCGGGAATCTTCGGGAAGCGAACGTCTTTCGGCAGAGCCAGCGAGCCGTCAGAGATTTTGGCGTACTGGCTGGCCGGTGGTTTCGTGCCGTCCTTTGCCCAATCGTTCAGCGCCAACAACAAAGCGCGCATTGACCACGAATAATCAACCGGTGTCGTTCGGTTTTGCGCCGCCTGATTTTTAGTCGGCGGAAATGGCCCGGTTCCATGCTGTCCGCCGGGGAAATAATAAATCCGCACATTGTCCATCATCGGAGCGTCGGATTTGCCGTCAACGTTGGTGTGAATCAGCGAAGCGGCTCTGCCCCAGTATTCATAACTGGAAAAAGTGTAGAAGATTTTCGGCAGGACTTTCTGACTTGCGGTCAGCGTCAGTATGCCGTCTGTCTGGCCGGATTCAGGATCGGTTTGGTCAACGTCTGTGAAAGGAAAAATGTCAGTCGGGTAAAAGAAAGTCGAAAACGGCGAACCATCGCGCGATGGTTCGGCAAAGCGGTGATTGAAACTGCCGCGTCCGCCTCCAGCCACATGAGCGTTGACGGCGTCGAAAACCTGTCGGCCCTGTTCATCGGCGTTGAATCCCTGATAAAGAAAATGTCGCAGGTAACGTCCCGATTGCGAAATGCCGAAGCCAATCGCTCGTTTGACCGTCACGACATCGTTGCGGTCGTATTTGAAATGCGAAATTGCGTCGCGAACTGCGGCCAAGCCCAAACCAACGACTGTCGGATTCTGAGTGCGGTAAACAACTTCGTAAATCCTGCCCGGTTCGAAACCGCCTTTCAGCGTGATGAAAGTCGGATCGGGAGTGATTTTACCGTCAACCAATCTGCCGAACTGCCAATCGTTGCGCGGAACCAATCGGCGTTCGCCCGTCACAGCATCGCGCACGGTCAGTTTGTAATCGGCGCTGTCGGGTTCAATCGCGGCTTGAGCTTTCTGCCCGCGATGGCCAAGTGATGCGTCGAAAACTTTTGAGTTGAAAACAAAATCCGATCGAACCCATCCGGTGATCGTCTTGCCGTTGTCAGTCGCGACAGGAGCGTAAAGCCGCAAACCATCTGCGGCGTCGAATTGCCATCCCACCCAGACCAGCGTAAATCCGTGGTTCATCAAAAACCCGTCGCCCAATTCTCCGTCACCGCCGCCACGACCGCGATTGAAATAACGCGTCATCGCCCGCCCGCCTCGATTCGATATTTCCAGCAGCGCCGAACCATTGCCGCGATTCAAATCCTTCGGGCGCAGGATGTGCAGATCGGAAGAAAATTCGACCAGACCTTGCGCATTGCGCGGAGCCTTATCCAGGTCAACTATCGTTCGATTGTGCGGATCGTTCGGATCAACGGCGAAGTAGATTTTGCCGACCAGTTTTTCATACGCTCCGGCCAAACCGAACTCTTTGCCGTTGGCTACATCAGCGCGTGAAGTGATTTCGACGCGTGTGACTTTGGCTTGCGCAGTGAGAATAAACAGGCAGAGCAAGGCAAAGGTTGAAACGATGCGATGGGTCTTCATGATTTTGATTCCTAGGTCGAGCCAGTTTGTAATGCCTGGGGAAACGCCCTTCTACCCCAAGTCTGCCGCGCTGGGCAAGTTTTGAATTCCGCGTGCGGCTTTGATTGCCCGGACGACGGCTTGAGCGACCGCTTCGGCGGCGAGAGCGCCGATCAGCGTGATGTTGGGCGATGCGGTTGAAGCCGCTTTGCCGGTGGCGATGGCGAAAATCGTGTCTCCGTCAAACATTGTGTGAGCCGGATTGATCGTCCGCGCCAAACCGTCGTGAGCCATTTCGGCGACTTTCTGCGCCTGAGCTTTGCTGAGTTTGGCGTCGGTGGCGACGACTCCGATGGTCGTGTTCGTGCCGCCAAACATTGGCGGTAGAGCTTCGCCGCGCAGGATGCCGGCCATCGTTCCCATCAATTTTTTGCCGTCGGGCGTGCGCGCTCCGGCAATCAGTTTGCCGGTCGCCGGGTCAATGACATCGCCGACCGCGTTGACGGCGACGATAGCGCCGACGGTCAAACCGCCTGGCAATTTGTCTTCGCCGATTCTGATTGCGGCGGTTCCGATACCGCCTTTCATCGCTCGTTTGCCGCCGAACATTTTGCCGACAGTTGCGCCCGCGCCAGCGCCGACGTTGCCTTCGGCTGGAGGATTGGCCGAAGCGGATTTGCAGGCTTTGTAACCGGCTTCTGCGTCGGGACGAATCTTTGCGTCGCCAACGCCAAGATCGAACAGAATCGCGGCGGGTACGATTGGCACTTTGGCAACTCCAACGTCGTAACCTATACCGCGTTCTTCCAGCCAACGGACAACGCCCGTTGCCGATTCCAAACCGAAAGCGCTGCCGCCGCTCAAGACAATGGCGTGAACCTGTTCGACCAGATTTTTCGGATCGAGCAAATCGGTTTCGCGTGTGCCAGGAGCCGATCCGCGAACGTCAACGCCGCCAGTTGCACCGTCTTCGCACAGGATGACAGTGCAACCGGTCGGTCGGCGCGAATGAGTGAAATGGCCGACCTTGATTCCGGCGACATCCGTGATTGAACCTTTAGGATTCGAGTTTTCGGATTGAATCGAATTTGACATGGCCATAGCTCCATTTTCAGTCATCAGCATCATCGAAGCGGCGGCAATTCCGCTCTGCAGAATTTCACGACGAGTGGTGTTTCCAGAACTTTTCTTCATACGTCCGCCAAATCAAAAAGGCGGCTCGAAGCTGTCAGCCGAACCGCCCTTGTCATTTTTGTTATTGCTGGTTGCTCAGCTCACGGCTGAACTTCAATGAACCGTTCAACCACGGCCTTCCCAGCCAATCTGTTTCAATTTGCCGTCAACGACTATGACCGGCACGGTCGGATCGTTGTCGGAATAAGCGAACATTTCCTTGCGGTAATTCAGATTGTCCTGCGCGTTGCGTTCATCGAAAGCAATGCCTTTTTCCTTGTGCCAGGCCATTGCTTTCGCGCAATGCGGACAACCTGGTTTGGTGTATATGACGACGTTACTCATCAATTGTTACCTCTGGTCAATCGGTGTGTATTTCAAATCCATTTCGCCCAGGTATTCCGAGCGCGGTCGGATCAGTTTGTTATTGCCAAGCTGTTCCAGCACGTGAGCCGTCCATCCGCTGATACGGCTGACGGCGAAAATCGGCGTGTAAAGATCAACTGGAATGCCGAGCATGTAATAGGTCGAAGCCGAATAGAAATCCACATTGGCGCGAATACTCTTACCTTTCTTGTCCATTTCGGCGACGACGATGTCTTCGATGCGTTTTGACATATCGAACCATTTGGTGTCGCCCTGGCGTTTGCCTGTGGCTTCTGACATTCGGCGAAGATGCGTGGCGCGGGGGTCTTCGGTGGTGTAAACGGCATGACCGATGCCCATGATCTTTTCGCCTTTGTCGAATTTATCCGCGATGTATTGATCAACTTTTTCCGGCGAGCCGATTTCGAGCAGCATCTTCATGACCTGCTCGTTCGCTCCGCCGTGCAGCGGGCCGGAAAGCGCTCCGATGGCCGACGTGATCGAAGCGTAAATGTCGGCCAGCGTTCCGGCGGTTACTCGCGCCGCGAAGGTGGAGGCGTTGAACTCATGATCGGCATGCAGAATCAATGCGATGTCCAAAGCTTTGGCTTCGACATCCGACGGCTCCTTGCCATTGAGCAGATAAAGAAAATTTTCGGCGTGTGACAGTTCCGGTTTCGGATCGAGCGGTTCTTTGCCTTTGCGGATGCGATCAATTGCGGCAACGATGGTGGCCACTTGTGCCGTCAGACGAACCGCCTGGCGCTTGCGCGCTTCGGGCGAATTGTCGCCCTTATCAGGATCGTAAAAGACCAAAGCAGAAACAGCCGTCCGCAGAGCATCCATCGGCACAGCGTTTTTTGGAAACGATTTGATCATCGAAACGATTCCAGGATGAATCGCACGATTGGCGGCAAGCTCAGCGCTCAACTCTTCAAGTTCAGCCTTTTTCGGCAAACGTCCATTCCATAATAGAAAGACGACCTCTTCGAAGGTGGAGTTCAGGGCAAGCTCATGGATGTTGTATCCGCTGTAAACGAGAATGCCCTGATCGCCGTCAATGAAACAGATGCTGCTCGGCGCGGCAACAACGTCGCGTAATCCGGCACCCTGTGTTGTAGCTGGTTTGGTCATATTGGTTCGTCCTAGCCTTTTAGAGATTTGTTTGTTGAATTCCACTCAGGTGTCCAACGCAGGCGGTTGCGCCACACCAGGATATGCGCGTCGCTTGACACAACGCATCAACTCTTCTGGGGAAATAATCGGTTCGGAGATAGCGTTTTTCCTTGAGACGGAAAGATAGCAAACGCAATTTATGGCTGTCAAAAGAAGGCAGGAAACAAAAGGCGAGTGCGGAAGGATGAAGGATGTCGCTCAAGCTTTGCTCGGCCTTCATCCATCACCATTCCGCACTCGTCTTATCCGAGCTTATGCTTTCGGCTTCGGCGGAGGCAGCACAGTCGCGACGACCTGAGATTGGAAACCGCATCTGGCATGCGAACCGTCACAGAAAGGCTTATTCGCGCTTTGACCGCAGCGGCACAAACCGATGACCGAACGTCCGGCCAGATCATATTTGTTGCCGCTGGCATCGTAGATTTCAAACTCGCCTTCAATACGCAGCGAGCCGTTGTTGTTCACAGTGATCTTCGTTGACATTGCGTTCGCTCCTTCAATCTTTCTTCAACCACCAAACGTTAGCCGAAAATGATGCAGCGCAATTGCGTTCACAACCCCGGCTTGATGGGAAATTACTTGCCCTTCTTCGAAGCCTTGATTGGGTTAAGCGCACGCGGCGCGCGTTCTTTAACCAATTGATCGGCGTAGGCTTTGCAATCGTGATTATCGGCCTTGTCTTTGACCCAACCGTCAACGTCAATTGAGTGGTGCAGCGACGCGAAGACGGGGAAATTGTGGTGACATTTCGAACAGTAGATATTGTATCGCTTTACAGTTGCCATAAATCGGATAACTCCCTAATTAAAGTCTAAATTCATTGAGCTATTTTAGCTGATTTTGCCCGGCCTGTTTGCTGCTGTGAGCAACAGGCTGTATCAGGCAAGTGCGGGAATATACACGACAGAATAACTTTTTCCTAGTCCGCCGCGGGTGTTATGGAATGAAGCTGGGTAGACTCAGCCTGCCTCGCCAATTGTGATCCATCGCTGCTCGGCGTGCGAACGTAAGACGGCATCAATTACTTCCTGACAACGCAATCCGTCGGCGAAGGTGGCGGCGTGTGCGATCTCGGTTCTACCTTCGCGCAATGCCTGCACGGTTTCGCGCGCCAGGTGATAAAACGATCTGGCCCAGACATTGTCCGGGATGACTGAAATCTCTCTCGCTCGATCTGCCAAAGACATATCTTCAAAAGGATGATTATGACCGATTGCTCCGAGCAGAGTTTCCTCGCCGTCCAGCACAACCGTTCCTTTGCTGCCGACTGCCGCAATCTGATTTTTGCCGCCGCTGGCGTACAAAGCAGAAAGCAAAACTACGCCGTGAGAAGTGCGACCTTCATGAGCGGCGAAGCGAACCAGGAACGAACAATAATCATCTGTTTCGTTTGGTTTCATCTCTCCGGTCTTGGCGTCTTTTCGTTCGGGGATCAGCGTTGCCACAGTGCCGCTGACAGCCTCTATTTCGCCGAACAACCAGCGCACTGCGTCAATCGCATGTGAACCAAGCGCGCCCAACAAACCGCCACCTGCTGATTTCTGCGACCACCAATTCCAGGGACGTTGAGCCGAATGGCGAAAGCCGGAAGCAATCAGCACATTGACGTGGTGCAGATCGCCCAGGAATCCGCTGTCCACCAATTCCTTCATCCGACGCCAGGTCGGATTGAATCGCAATTCGTGATCAATGATCGCCAACTGCTCCGGCTTTGAGGCAGCAAGCTCGGTCATTTCACGCGCTTCTTCGGCATTCATCGCCATTGGTTTTTCGCAGATGACGTGTTTGCCCGCATTGAGCGCTGAAATGGTAATTGGATGATGTAAATAAGGCGGCGCGGAAACGACGACCAAATTGACTTCTTCAAGCGCGAGCAGTTGATCGTAACTTTCGCAGGCGTGCTTGATCTTGAATTCGGAAGCGACCTTGACGGCATTTTCGTGCTGCCCGCTGCAAACAGCTATCAACTCCGCTCCATCACAGAGTTGAAAGGCAGGGGCTTGAGCGCTACGCGCGAAACCGGTTCCAACCAACCCGATCCCGATCTTCTCATTCTTTATGTCGTCCTTCATGATTCCTCTTCACCATTGCCTTGGCGACTTTGATTACTCGCAAAGATGCGCCATTTTAAACATCATCCGTTGAATGCGAAATAAGCCAGCAAGTTAAATGATGACTTGCTGGCATTTGCCACTAGCGGCCAAAAGACTACGTGCTATAATCCCGCCGCGTTTTTGCCAGCAGCAAAAGATTCGATTCAAATCGTCAAATTCAATAAAAGTTCAGTCGCGACTAAGCGTGCGAACTCAACTGCGGATCAGTATTACAAGACCGATCAAGGAGGATTTATGGTCAAGAATAACGGTTTGAGAGTTGAACTGAAAGCAGGCGTCAGAGAAGCTGATGATTATTCGCTTAAATATGACTTCGCGCCGCAAAGCGGTGGACCGCGCGGTTATTCTCTGCAATTTGATGATGAAGATCGCGATCCCTGGGATTACGACGATTACCGCGACGAGGACGACGAAGATGATTTTTTGAAAGACGAAGATGATTTCAATGATGATCTTCCTGATGATGACGACGAAGACGATTTGTTAAGTGACAAAGGATTATTGATCACTGCTACCGGTAGCGAAGAAGAGGAGCCAGAGGAAGAGGAAGAGGACCAGGCAGCAGATGAACCACCTGCAACCTTTGCGATGTCTGCTGAGATAGAACAGAAACCTGCGTCTGAACCGGCAGAGATTGTGCCCGCTGAAGTTCCAATTACAGTTCCCGCAGTGATGCAAGCTTCGACAATCGCCGCCAAGACTGCGCAAGCAGAAAAGCCGGCAAAGAAACCGGCCAAGAAGACAGCGAAGAAAGCAACCAAGAAATCTGCGAAGACGGCTGCAAAGAAGGCTGCCAGGAAAGCTGACAAAGCTATCAAGAAAGTTTCGGCCAAGAAGGCTGCCAGGAAAGCAGCCAAGAAATTTGCCAAAAAAGCGGCTCCAAAAGCTGCTAAAAAAATCTCGAAGAAAGGAGGCAAAAAAATAGTGCCAGCAACTAAGAAGGCCGCCAAGAAAGCTCCGGCTAAGAAGGCTGCCAAGAAAGCTCCGGCTAAGAAGGCCGCCAAGAAAGCTCCGGCTAAGAAGGCTGCCAAGAAAGCTCCGGCTAAGAAGGCCGCCAAGAAAGCTCCGGCTAAGAAGGCTG